>CAZLMZ010000300.1:0-2586 GCA_964560475.1 uncultured Anaerolineae bacterium | reverse complement strand
CGTGATCAAGATGGCAACAGCAGCAAGCGACATTCCGAAGGAGAAGATTTGTGCCACCTGACACCATCTACCACATCGACCCAGAGAGCGACGTCCCGCTCTATCATCAGGTCAAAGAAGACTTGAGGGAGCTGATCGAGGATCGTCGGCTTGAGCCCGAGGACATGCTGCCCTCTGAGCGGGAGCTGAGCAAACTGTACGGTGTGAGCCGCCCCACTGTGCGGCAGGCCGTGCACGAGCTGGTGCAGGAAGGGCTGCTGCGACGTGTTCCCGGTATCGGCACCTTTGTCGCCAAGCCCAAGGTCGTCCAGGTCTTCCCGACTGTGCTTGGCTTCTCGGCGCGTATGCGTCAGGAAGGCCACGCCACGATCAACCGTGTCCTTCGCCAACAGCAAGAGCCCGCCAGCCCGTCGGTCGCCCGGCGGCTGCACATCCTGGAAGGGGCGTCCGTGGTTCGCCTAGTTCGGCTGCGCATCGTAGACAATGAGCCGCTGATGATCGAGACTTCATTCCTCCCCCTGAAGCGTTTCCCAGAGCTCCTGAGCGACGACTTTGCCATTCGTTCGCTCTATGATGTGATCAGTGCCCGCTATGGCATCACCATCTCAGAGCTGGATCAGACCCTGGAGCCCGTGCTGACGACCGAGTACGAGGCCAGCCTGTTGGGAAGCTCCCCTGGCAGCCCGGCGATGCTGCTGGAGGTGATCGCTTGCGACGCCCGGGGTGAGCCATTCGAGTTCAGCAAGGCCATCGTCCGGGGCGACAAGTCGCAATACTACTTTCGTATGCGCGCTTCGCCGTGATCGGGACTATTCGCGCCCCGGGTCCTGGAACTGCCGAATCTCACTTGGCTGCCATGCAAGGCCGATAGGAAGGACGACGCTTGCGGGTCGCGATCAATGCCTGGTTCGTGGATCAGCCCACCACTGGGAGCGGGCAGTACCTCACGCACCTCCTGCGGGCATACGCGGCCTGCTCCGTCTCCGATCGCTTCCTGCTCCTCGTTGGCGGCGAGCAGAACATACCGGCATCGCTCACTTCCCTGGGGCCCTCCTTCCAATGGGAACGGCTCCGTATCCCACTGGACGGGCGACAGCGCCATCTCGCCAAGGTATGGTTCGAGCAAGTCTGTGTGCCGCGTGCCTGCCGGAACTGGGGCGCCACACTGCTCCACGTGCCCTACTGGGCCGCTCCTCTCCGCAGCCCGATCCCTTCCATCGTCACCGTCCACGACCTGATTCCGCTCCTGTTGCCGGCCTACCGTGGTGGCCTGCTAGGCCGGCTGTACACAGGCCTGGTGGCGTACACAGCTCGGCGCGCCGCAGCAGTGTTGACGGATTCCGAGGCTTCACGCGCCGACATTGTGCAGCACCTGGGCATTCCCATCGACCACGTCCGCGCGATCCATCTCGCCGCAGAGGATCGTTTCCAACCCATGACCGGTCATTCCGCCCCGTTGGCGTCCGTGCGGGACAAACTGGGCCTTCCATCTCGCTACATGCTCTACCTGGGCGGCTTTGACGTGCGCAAGAACGTGGCCCGGATCCTCCAGGCCTTTGCCAGGGTGGAAGCGGCCGACCCTCACCTCGTGATCGCCGGCCGGCTGCCTGAACGAGACACCCCCTTTACCCCGGACCCGCGCCGAATGGCACAGTCACTTGCCCTCACAGAGCGCGTCCGTTTCACCGGCTGGATCGACGAAGCAGACAAGCCGGCACTGTACGCAGGAGCTGATGCATTTCTCTTTCCCTCCCAGTACGAGGGATTCGGACTTCCCCCGCTCGAGGCCATCTCGTGCGGAACGCCTGCCATCGTCTCTGACACTAGCTCCCTTCCGGAGGTCGTGAACGGCGGTGGCCTATGCGTCGATCCGGAGGACGTTGCCGCACTCGCGGCGGCGATGGAGCGCCTGCTGCGCGACGCACCCTATCGCGCGCAGCTACGCCGCGCCGGCCTCGAACATGCGGCCAGGTTCTCTTGGGTCAACACGTCCCTGCAGACACTCGATGCATATCGCGCCGTCGCGACCGCCTAGCTCCATTCCGGGAATGCCAGGCGAGCCTGGTGTTCCTCTTTTGACAGTCCCAGCTATCTATGCTACAGTCGGCTATCTCCCATAGTTGGAATAGATGCAGATAGGAGGAGACCACATGACAGACGCAACATCCGAAGAGGTGCTCACACAGCGGTTTCCGGAAGGTGTGGTAGGAGACCTCCTCCTGCCACGAAGCGAGTGGCACCCTTATCCTACCATTGACGACCGCGAGGCATGGCAAGCTCTCCCCGAGAGCATTCGCCAGGCGCACGTTGCCCAGGGCGAGGTCGCGCTGGCAGCCGACTGGTCACTGCTGCTTGCGGACAGCTATCTCGAATACGCGCGCGTTGGCAACCGCTCCCGATTCCAGGAGCTGTACTTTAGCCGTAGAGGCATGCTCGGCAGCCTGGTACTGGCCGAGTGTTACGAGAACGAGGGTCGCTTCCTCGACCAGATCGCAAACGGCGTCTGGCTCATATGTGAAGAGTCGAGCTGGTGCATACCCGCCCACGTAGGTGTTCAGCGCGCAGGCAGCGGCCTGCCCGATACCA
>CAZLMZ010000299.1:3067-4299 GCA_964560475.1 uncultured Anaerolineae bacterium | reverse complement strand
GGTGCCGTTCTCGAACCTCGAGACACGAAATGCCGGTTCGCCATCGATACCGCCGGCTTTAACACCGCAGACCATCAGGACTATCTCTGCCGCCTACCGATCCCCGGCATCCTCAAGGCCGGGGGTCTGCCCAACGCTGCCGCGCTCGTTGCACCGCACGACCTGCTGCTGCACAATACCGGCGACGTATTCGACAGCACCTGGGCCAGCGCCGCTTACGCGCTCTATCCTGGCGCAACGCTCATCGTGCAAAAGGATCGCCTGCAAAACGATGCCCTGATTGCCTTCCTGGATGGATCGGTTGAAGCGGATGAGACGTAGGAGGCAATATGAAGACCACCATGCTTCCAGAGCACCCCGATGCGAAATCGCCGGCGGGTGCAGACATTCGTTTCCTCATGGATGGTGAGACCGGCAATATGATCCATAGTACAGTCCCTCCGCATCAAGTCAACAAGGCCACGGTTCACGCCACGGTCAGTGAATTCTGGTACGTGCTGGAGGGACACGGTGAGATCTGGAGAGACGATGGCACAGAGAGCTGCGTCACGGCGCTCGTTCCGGGCACCGCAATCGATATCCCGGTCGGGACAGCGTTTCAGTACCGGAACGTATCGGACCAAGGGCTCAAGTTCATCTGCATTGCCATGCCCCCTTGGCCGGGAGACTCGGAGGCTACGTATGTCAAAGGACCATGGCAGCCAACGATCTGAGGCACCCCAATGACACCTGCTGCACCATCGCTCCCCTACCCTCCCAGCCGGACCATCGTCGACCTCACCTGGGACGACCAGATCGTCCGCCTGGGCGGCGAACGTGCCGGCGACAACTGGCCCATGACCTGGGGCGACGACGGCTTGATCTATACCGCCTACGGAGATGGCAACGGCTTTGGCCCACGTGAGGACAATTATACGCTGGCCTTTGCCACGGTCTCAGGCACGCCGCCTACTCACAGCGCGCACGACCTGCCCACCGACATTGATACCCCCGTCGGCTGGGGCAAAGAGGGCGTCAAAGCCAGCGGCCTGCTCATGGTCGACGGCGTCCTCTACCTCTTTGTGCGCAACTATATCGCAGATGGCAACTGGCGGCACGCGCGGCTGGCCTGGTCGGAAGACCACGGGCGGACGTGGACCTGGGCCGGCTGGCATTTTACCGGTACCTTTGGCTGTCCCGAGTTCGTGCAGCTTGGACCCGGCTATCAGGGCGCACGCGACGGCTATGTGTAC
>CAZLMZ010000299.1:0-2967 GCA_964560475.1 uncultured Anaerolineae bacterium | reverse complement strand
CGGCCCTGGGCGTCTTTGACGCGTCCGACCCCTGGGGACCGTGGACGACGGTCTACTACAGCGATCGCTGGGCAGAGGGGTGGATGATCCACCACAAATTCCCCACGCCGTGGATGAGCGAGGACGGCAGGGAGATGTGGCTGGCCTTCTCCGGGCAGTACAGGCCCGGCGGGGACGACTACTGCCTGTTGGCTCGGAGGGCCACACTGACCGCGTATCTCTGAAGCCATTTCCTCAGTACTTGGCAAATCGAACCGTGGCATTCGTTGATGATCGGAGAGATGAACATGAAAGTGCTGCTGGATCATAACCCACTGGCTCCAAGCAACGCCGCACCCACCGATTACAGCGCGGCATATCGCGCGCGCCCGGCTTGGATTACACCGCGCCAACCACAACCTCCGCCCGAAGTGACGGCTTACCGGCTGCGGTTCGACCTGCCGCAAGCTGCCACGATCCGCGTGCACGTCAGCGCGGATGAGCGCTACATGCTGTATGTGGATGGGCAGCGCGTGGGACGTGGCCCGGAACGTGGATCGGATCGCGCTTGGTTCTATGAGACCTATGACCTGGACTTGGCGACCGGACCGCACACGCTGGTGGCGCTGGTCTGGCGGCTGGGTGAGATCGGCCCGCTGGCGCAGGTTAGCCTGGCGGGCGGCCTTTTGTTGGAGGCCGAAGGCCCTGATGGCGACCTGGTTTCCACAAGATCAGCCGCCTGGGAGACCAAGCCGGTGAACGGGATCGGTTTCAGCATGCCGTCGGGGATGAGGCGAATGGCCTGGTTTGTCGAGCCGATCCAGACCACAGATGGCGCGGCTTATCCCTGGGGCGTTGAGTTGGGCGCGGGCGAGGATTGGGAGCCTGTCATGGCACGGCGCGAGGATTCTGGCTTCCCGTTTGGCATCCAGCCGGTGCATGTACTTCAGCCCGCTATGCTGCCTGCCCAGATGTCTGCACCACGGCGTGCTGGGCGCGTACGCCATGTGTCCGATGCAGCCTGGAGCGACCCGCAGTCCGTCGCGGTCGTCGCGGATGCCAGCCTTCCTTCAGAAGCAGCCGCTTGGCAGTCTTTACTGGACGAATCTAGACCGCTGGTGATTCCACCACATGCACACCGCCAGGTCGTGCTTGATCTGGAGCAGTATGTCTGTGCCTATCCGCAGGTGCGACTGTCCGGAGGGAGCGGCAGCCGGCTCACCATCGGCTGGGCTGAGGCGCTCTACCTGGATGGTTCTGGGACGACTAAAGGACAGCGTGACGAGGTGGAGGGACGGACGTTTATCGCGACATGCCGCGATGTCATCTTGCCGGATGGCGGCGCACAGCGGCAGTTTGAGCCGCTGTGGTGGCGGGCCGGGCGCTTTGTTGAGCTCTTGATCGCAACCGGAGACCAACCTCTGACCATGGAAGGGTTGGGTCTGCTGGAGACGCGCTACCCGCTGGAGATGGAGAGTCACTTTAGCAGCAGCGACCCACGCCTGGATACAGTGGTGCCTGTGGCTTTGCGCGGCTTGCAGATGTGCGCACACGAGACCTACATGGACTGCCCCTATTACGAGCAGATGATGTATGTCGGTGATTCCCGCCTGGAAGCGCTGACGACCTATGCGATCAATGCAGATGATCGCTTGCCGCGCAAGGCAATCACCCTCTTTGGGCTGTCGCGTCTGCCGGATGGGCTGACACAGGCGCGTTATCCGAGTCGCGACGTACAGGTGATTCCGCCGTATGGGCTGTGGTGGATCGGGATGGTCTATGACTATGCCCTGTGGCGCGGCGACCGTGCCTTCGTCGCCGAGATGCTTCCGGGCGTGCGCTCGGTGCTGGACGGTTTTCTGGCGCATGTCCACCCCGAGAACGTACTGCAAGCCCCGGACGGCTGGAATTTCACCGATTGGATCTCGAGTTGGCCGCTCGGTGTCCCACCGGATGGTTTTAGTGGATTCAGCGGGCTGCTCAACTGGCACCTAGTCTATACATTGGAGCTGGCAGCCCGCCTGGAGGAGTGGGCGGGCGAGAGTCTGCCTGCTCAGCGTTGGCAGGACAGGCGAGATGCGCTCGCCACGGCATCCAAAGCTGTCTTCTGGGATGAACAGCGTGGGCTCTTTGCGGATGACCAGGCACACACGCACTTTTCCGAGCACACCCAGTGCCTGGCATTGTTGTCTGGTGCGTTGGCGGGTGAACAATACGCCCGCACGGCTCAGAACTTGCTCGGTGACGCGTCCCTGACCCGAACGACGATCTATTTCGACCACTATCTTTTTGAAACCTACCGCTTGCTGGACCAGCCAGCAGCATTTTTCGAACGGTTGCGCCTGTGGTTTGACCTACCAGCACAGGGCTTCAAAACCACGCCGGAGCACCCTGAGCCGACCCGTTCTGACTGCCACGGCTGGGGCGCTCACCCACTGTATCACTTTTTGGCCAGCCTGTTGGGTATACGCCCGACCTCGTTTGGTTTCGCCCACGTCGAGATCGCACCGATGCCAGGTCACTTGGCGAGCCTGTCTGGTGAGATGGTCCACCCGCGCGGACGGATCGAGGCAGAACTTGATTTTGAAGATGGTCGTGTGCGCGGAAATGTGTCTCTGCCCGCCGGTCTGAGCGGAACGTTCCGCTATTCCGGAAAAACACTGGTTTTGAGGCCCGGTCCACAGTCAATCGAGCTTTGATTGACTGTGACTCGACGCTTCCATAGATGGGATTGCCAACCGCCAAAGTGGGCAACGAGCGCAGGCATTTCCAGCATGTGCGGCGTTGATGCTTCACTGCTACCTTGCTGTCCGATAAAGGAATACAAGCCATGAACCACCGTGAGAACTTGCTGCGGGCCGTCCGCTTTGAGCGCCCGGCGTACATCCCAATGTCCTTCCACATCAACCCGGCCTGCTGGCACGCCTATCCTCAGGACGCACTCCAGGAGCTGATGGCCGAGCACCCCTTCCTATTCCCTGATTTCGA
>CAZLMZ010000298.1:0-4315 GCA_964560475.1 uncultured Anaerolineae bacterium | reverse complement strand
CAGCGCGAGGCGCAGGCCATTGCCCGGCTCGAGCACCCGCACATCGTGCGCCTCTACCGCTACGGCGAGGCCAAGGGACTGCTCTACATGGCTATGCAGTACGTCGATGGATCCGACCTGGCCTCGGTGCTGGCGAGCTACCGCAAGACAGGGTCCCTGATCGAGCCGCAGGAGGGAGCGCGGATCGTGCGCGAGGTCTGCCTTGCCCTCGATGATGCACACGCCCAGGGGGTCATTCACCGAGACGTCAAGCCCTCCAACATCATACTGGACAAGCATGGATACGTCTATCTCGCCGACTTTGGCCTGGCGCTGCTCACCGAGCTGGGGACGCGAGGCGAGATCCTGGGCTCGCCGCGCTATGTCGCCCCAGAACAGGCCATCTCTTCGGCCAACGTGGTTCCACAGAGCGACCTGTATGCCCTGGGCGTCATCCTGTACGAGATGTTCACCGGCGAGCTGCCCTTTGATACAGAGAATCCCATGGATCTCGCTCTCATGCACATGAACCAGCCGCCACGCCCGCCGCGCGATCTGCGCCCCGAGATTCCACCTGCCCTGGAGGCCGTGATCCTCAAGGCACTGGCCAAAAAGCCCGCCGACCGCTACCAGAGCGGAGCCGCGCTCGCCGATGCGCTGGATCGGGCGTTGGGCGCGGGCTCTGCGCAGGTAGGGGAGACGATCGCCCATCTGCCACCGCTAGATCAGCTTGCGCGCCCGGCATCCGCGCGGTCACCCATTCCCGTCGCCATTGCCTCACCGGCCAGCCCGTCCGCCAAAGAGGCCGCCGCGCAGCCTATGCCCCCGAAAGCGGCCCCGAGGGTCAGGCGCGGGTTCATGATCCTCATTGCCGCCATCCCCATCTGTGCGTTGCTTGGAGCGTTGGCCGTGGGCGCGTTCGCTGCCCGGCAGCTCCTTGGCAGCGGTGACCTGCGCCTTTTCGCCGGCGGAGCGACCACGCAGACCGCTGTTGCCAGCGCTGCCACCTGGACGGCCACGCTCGAACCACAAGCGACAGCGACGGTCACTCTTCCCCCACTCCGCACCCCAACGCCAGGGACTCCGATAGCCATCGCCACGTCTACGCGCACGCCCGTGCCTACAGGAACAGGCATCCCCGCCGGGACGCACACGCCTGAACCCACCGCGACGCCCACGCTCACCCCACCGGCGACATTCACGCCGACCGCGACCTCTGCGCCGGCAGCGACCTACGAGCTGCAGATTGTCGGTCGCGGCGACGACAGCTTGTTCATCGTCAACCAGACGGCGTTCTCCTTTCCCCTGCCTCCCCTGCGCGTCGGCGATGGCCAGGGCGCGATCTATGGTGCCGAGTGGGGTATCCTGAGCCTTGCTCAGGGCCAGTGCGTGAGCGCGTGGAAAAAAGAAGGAAAGCCAAAAGCACCCAAAGGGCTCAAGTGTGACGAGGTTGGCGAAGAGGTGACTCGAGACGGGCCGACGCGCTTCTGGAACGAGCCCTTCAAGCTCTACTATGCCGGGGAACTGGTCGGCACATGCGAGGCCAGCCCGGACGACTGCACGATCAGCATCCCTCGATAGCGCCACGGCGGCTCTATCAGGATGAAGCGGCCTTTCCCCCGTCAGCTTGAGCGCGCGAAACCCATTCTTGTCGCCCGATCCAACCGATGGTAGAATACGTCACGGTCTGAGCCACGGTTCAACGGGAGGAAGCGGGCATGGCCATATCCATCCTGCAAACCAAGCTCTATGTCCCTCCCATCCGGTCTGAGCTCGTGCACAGACCGCGCCTGATCGAACGCCTCGACCAGAGCACCCGTTCAGGCCACAAGCTTACCCTCGTCTCTGCGCCGGCCGGCTTTGGCAAGTCCACGCTTGTGGCCAACTGGATCCGGAAGGGCCACCGGCCGGTTGCGTGGCTCTCGCTCGAATCGAGCGACAACGATCCGGCACGGTTCTGGTCGTACGTCATCGCAGCCCTGCAGAACGTTGAGCCGGACATTGGCCAAGCGGCTCTTGCCTCACTCGACGCGCCACAGGCGCCGCCGGTCGAATCCATGCTCACCGGGCTGCTGAACGAAATCGTCGCTACCGACGCAGACTGGGTGCTGGTGCTCGATGACCTGCACCTGATCGCAGAACCGGCGATCCACGACGGCCTCGTCTTTCTCGCTGACCACCTTCCGCCGCACATGCACCTGATCCTGGCTACACGGGCCGACCCGCCTTGGCCGCTCGCCCGCTTGCGTGTGCGCGCCGAGATGACGGAACTGCGCACCGAGGACTTGCGCTTCACGCCGGGCGAGGTGACCGCCTTCCTGAACGCGGTGATGGGGCTGGAGCTGTCTGCGCGAGACATCGCCGCGCTTGATACACGCACCGAGGGCTGGATCGCAGGACTGCAGCTCGCCGCGCTGTCGATGCGGGGCCGGGACGATGCGGCCGGCTTTGTCCAGGCCTTCACCGGCAGCCATCGCTTCGTCCTCGACTACTTGATGGAAGAAGTGCTCGACCGGCAGCCCGACCGCATCCGGGAGTTCCTGCTCAAGACTTCGATCCTCGAACGGCTCACCGGGCCGCTCTGTGATGCCGCGCTGAGCATCGAGGACCTCGACAGCCAGGCCCTCCTTGCCGAGCTGGAGCGAGCCAATCTCTTTCTGACTCCGCTCGACGACGAGCGGCGATGGTACCGCTATCACGCTCTCTTTGCCGACCTCCTCTCGCGCCGGCTCTCCCGGCGCTACCCCGATCAGGTGCCCGTCCTGCACCGCCGAGCCAGCAGATGGTACCAAGACAACGAAATGACGGCACAGGCGATCGGCCACGCGCTGCAGGCTGGGGACATCGACCGGACCGAGCGACTGGTATCTCACAGCGCCCTATCCATGATCCTGCACGGTGAGTTGGGCACGCTGATAGCGTCACTGGAGAAGCTTCCTCCCGATGACCTCCGTTGCCGGCCCTGGCTCTGCGTGGCCTACAGCTGGGCGCTGGTCTTTGCTGACCGGCTAGAGCAGGCCGATGCGTTGCTTCAGGACACGGAGGCCGTGCTGGCTGACGGCAGCGCTGTGTTCGCACAGGACAGAGCTTCCGACCAAGCCATGCACATCACGGGGCATATCACTGCCATCCGCGGTCACGTGGCTGCGCTCAGAGGAGAGTTGGGGCAGGCCATCGCCTTGGCCCGCACTGCCCTGGAGCTGTTACCTGATGCTGATCCGGCAACGCGCGCCTTTGTCGCCTCACACTTGGCTGGACTGCTCGCCCGCGCGGGAGACCATGCCGGCGCGGCGTCCGTGTTGGAAAAAGTCATCGCTGCCGGTCAGGCAGCTGGTGACCTGCTCAGCGTCCTTCGTGGACTCAACGAGCTTGCCGGGATGTATTCCGTTCGCGGAGAGTTTGACAAGGTGATCGAGACCTGCAAGGAAGCCATGCGGTTGACGGGCGACCACGCGAGGCAGGTGGGCTACCGCTCCCCCGCCGCTGCGTACACGTGCGCGCTCGCGGGTGGATCGATGTACTTCCGCAATGACTTGGCAAGTGCAGAGCGCTATCTCACCGAGTCTATTGAGCTATCCACACGGGCTGGACAACCCCAGGTTGCCGCATCCGGCTATGTCACGCTATCGCGCGTCCTCCGGGCCAAGGGCGACGAGGACGCTGCACGGGAGGCCATGCACGAGGCCCGACGACTCGGCCAACAGGTTTCCCCTTGGTTCGCGAGTTTTGGCGGCGCATGGGAGGCATTGCTGCACTTGCAGCAGGGCGACCTGGACGCCGCCATCCAATGGGCACAGGAGTGCGGCCTGCGTGCCGATGACGAGGTCAGCCTACATACCTACGTCAGGCACATCGTCCTGGCCCGCGTCCTGGTCGCTCAAGGGAGGGGCAACGCCCAGCAGGCAGGCTCTGGACAACGGCTGAGAGACGCCGTTACGCTATTGGATCGGCTCGTGACGCTCGCCGAGTCGAGCGAGGCAAACCGCTACCTGATCGAGTCCCTGGTCGTGCGGGCATTGGCGTTCCGGGCTCAAGACAAGCCAGGTGAGGCCCTCGCCGATCTCTGCCGTGCCCTGGTCGTGGCCGAACCAGAACGCCACGTACGGCTCTTTATCGATGAGGGCACAGAGATGGAAGCCTTGCTCAAGAGTGCCCTGGACCACGGCGTGTCGCCGGCCTATGTGCGGGATCTGCTCGCTCAAATGGCAGCCGAGAGCCCGACCGCCGCCCCTTCCAGGCCGCGGCAGCCGGCCGAACTCTTGGTCGAGCCGCTCAGTGAGCGCGAACTGGACGTGCTGCGCCTGCTGCCGGCCGGCTTGACCAGCGACGAGATCGC
>CAZLMZ010000297.1:0-4322 GCA_964560475.1 uncultured Anaerolineae bacterium | reverse complement strand
ACGTGGTGACGCCCGGGATCATCGACATCCACACCCACGTCTACACCTTTCTGCCGCGCGCCGAGAGCTATGTCGAGAGCATGGTCGCCGACGCGCACCTGCCGGCCTCTGGCGTGACGACCACAGTCGATGCCGGCACGACCGGCTGGCGCGACTGGCTCGATTTCAAGGAGCGCTGCATCGATCGGGCCAAGACGCGCATCCTCGCGTTCCTCAACATCGCCAGCGGCGGCATGATCGAGCGCGCCTCCGAACAGGACGTGTGCGAGCTGCAGCCCCGCATCGCCGCCGCGCTGGCAGAACGCTACAGCGACCTGATCGTCGGCATCAAGACCGCGCACTATTGGACCAGAGATCCGTGGGATGCGGCGCACCCACCGTGGGCCTCTGTCGAAAAGGCAGTCGAGGCCGGCGAACTGTGTGGCAAACCGGTGATGGTCGATTTCTGGCCCCGCCCGCCAGAGCGGCCCTACCCTGACCTGATCCTGAACAAGCTCCGGCCTGGAGACATCCACACCCACGTCTTTGCGCAGCAGTTCCCGATCCTCGACGAGGAGGGGCACGTGCGTGACTATCTCCGCCAGGCCCGAGAGCGGGGTGTGATCTTTGACCTCGGGCACGGCGCGGGGAGCTTTTGGTTCCGCAACGCGCTGCCAGCCCTACGCGACGGGTTCCCGCCCGATTCGATCAGCACCGACCTGCACATGGGCAACATTAACGGGCCCGTGGTCAGCATGATCGTCACCATGTCCAAGTACTTGGTCATGGGCATGCCGCTGCAGGAGGTGATCGCGCGCTCTACCGTCCACCCTGCGCGCGAGATCGGGCATCCCGAACTAGGCACGCTCAGCGTTGGCGCTGAGGCCGACGTCGCCGTGCTGGAGCATCTGCAGGGCACGTTCGGCTATGCTGACTGTGGCAAGGCCAAGATGATCGGCCACCAGAAACTGCAGTGCGCGATGACGCTCCGGGCGGGCGAGATCATCTACGATCCCACGGGCCTGAGCATGCCGGAGTGGGAAAAGGCACCGGCATCCTACTGGGTGATCCCGGCACTACAGCATGCGTGACCGCGTGAGGCAAGGCGAGTTGGCGAGATGATCGTTCTCTTGGTGGGCACAATGCTGTCGATCGCTTGTGCCCTGCTTCCGGCGCTGCTGGTCGCCACGGTACTGTGGTGGCTCGATCGCTACGAAAAAGAGCCGCTGTGGCTGCTGAGCATCCTCCTGCTGTGGGGTGCTGTGCCGACCGTGGCGCTGTCGCTCGTGGCACAGGCCGTGCTAGACATCCCCTTGTCTGCGCTCCTGGGGCCATCCTTGCTCTATCAGGCCACGCAGTTGAGCCTGGTCGCACCGCTGACCGAGGAATCGTTCAAGGCACTGATCATCCTCGCTGTTTTTCTCTTTTACCGGACCGAGTTCGACGGCGTGATGGACGGCATCCTCTATGGCGCCCTGGTCGGGCTGGGTTTTTCGGTCGTCGAGAACGTGCTCTACTTTCTGCAGAGCCTGCAGCAGGGCGGGTGGTCTGCGTGGGGCACCACCGTCCTCTTGCGCGTCGGCCTCTATGCGCTCAACCACGCGCTGTTTGCTGCTTGTACGGGGGTCGGCTTTGGCCTGGCACGCAGCGCACGCCGGAAAAGCGGAAAGGTTGTCTATCCGCTCCTTGGCTGGACCACTGCCCTGGGGCTGCACGCGATCCACAACGGCGGGACCCTGCTTGCCGAGAGCACGTCTGGTCTCTCTTGCGCGCTGGGTACCTTTGTCGATTGGACAGGCGTGCTGAGCATGCTGATCCTGATCGGGATCGTCACTCGAGCAGAGGGGCGGTGGCTGCGAGAGCTCGCGTCCGAAGTCGCCGCAGGGACGATCACGCCGGGCGAGTACGAGGTCGCTTCACGTTACAGGGCACGCGTGGCCCGCGGCTGGCAGATCCTGACCCGACACGGGCTGCGGGCCTGGCTGCGCTGGGCTCGTTACGTGCAGCGCATCGTCGACCTGGGCTACAAGAAGCATCAATTGAGGGCAGGTGACCAGGGCACGGGGGCAGAGCGGCAGATCGCAGATCTGCGTGACCAGATCGCCCGTGCTCGCACGCAGATATCCGCTACAGGAGCTTGAGATGAAAGTTGCTATCCTGTCAGATACACACGACAATATCTGGACACTGGAAGAGCTGTTGGAGGATGTTGCACGCTCTGGCGCGAATGCGCTTCTCTTTTGCGGCGACCTCTGTGCGCCCTTTACGCTCAAGCAGATCGGAGAGGGGTTCGACGGTGCCGTACACGCCGTCCGGGGCAACAACGACGGCGACGTGCAGCTCCTCCTGCGCATCGCCGGCGGGCTCGACAATGTCACCTGGCACGGCCCCTTTGCCTACCTCGAATTCGATGGGCGTCAGGTGGCGCTCAACCACTATCCGCAGATCGCGCGCGACCAGGCGCTTTCTGGGCAATACGACCTGGTCTGCTACGGGCACGATCATACCGCGAACGTGGAGCGCATAGGTACGACGCTGCTGGTCAACCCGGGAGAGGCGATGGGGCGTTTCGGCAAGAGCACCTATGCCGTGTACGATACGGCGAGTGGAGAGGCCGAGCTGTACGAGGTCTAGCGGCGCAGCATCCTACGGGACGGGCTGTGCGGCCTCGGGCCGAGCGACCTCTGGTTGTGCGACCTCCAGTCGCGCGACCAGCTCTTGCTCGCCATACTCGCCGGCGTGCCACTTGAGCAGGTCATCGATCTGCGCCTTGACGCGGAGCCGGTGGGTGGGCTGGTCGCGCGGTCCGTCATAGACGTCGATCTCGACCCGATCATAGACTGCGCAGCCCTGATCCCAGATCTCGAGCGCCGCTTCCAAGCCGCGGATGATCCCTGGCAACGCGTCGTCCAGATCGCGGATCGCGGCGTCGGTTGACACCCAGTTTATCATCAGCTCGTGATCGTCCGAGAGATTGACCGCACCGACCAGGTCGCGCTCGTTCATGGCCCGTCCAGCTTCACGCTGGCAGACCAGCAGTTCTGGGCTGGTGCCTGGAACGGGCGGGACCGGCGTAGGTGTGGGCGTTGCCGTTGCCGGCGGTGGGGGCAGGGCGGTCAGCGTTGCCGCGACCTGCTGTGGGGTAGGCGGGCGAATGGCGACGAACACGGCGCCCACAGCAATGAGCACGATCAGCGCGACCGTCCCCAGCCCAATGATCATGAGCCGATATATGCGTTCCGGTTGGGATGCATTCATGGACATGCCTCAACAGCTATCGTCTACTTTCACTATAGCATAGTCTCGGCATCTGTCAAGGTAGGCCTGGATCACGCCTCATCATCGAGGCCATTTCCTCTCCAGGAACGCACGACCCAGATTGCAGCGGCGACGACGAGCCCGAGGACGAGCCCAACAAAGCTCAGGACCGTCACTGTGCCGATGCGCACTTGCTCGGAAGAGAGGTTCGGCGTCGGCGCAGGTGTGGGAAGCTCGCCTGCAACCACCGTGATCGTCGGCGTGGGGGACGGGGTAGGCGATGCGGTCGGCGACGGCTGCGCAGTCGGCGATGCCGTGGGCGATGGCTGGGGCGCCGCCGTGGGCGGGGGTGATGGCTGTGTCGTCGTCGTAGATTCTGGAATGGGCGTGCCCGTGATTTCTACTGCCGGCGTACCCGTGATCTCTGCCACGGGCGTGGGCGTCACGTCGACCCACACCGTGACCGGCGTGCCCTCGACGGGAGAAGCCAATTGCTGTGCAGAGGCCGTATAGCCGGTCAACACAATCGCTGCGCCCGATGCGGCCTGGACGCGCAGCACCAGCACCAGCTCGGCATGTTCCCCGGGGGAGAATGGGCCTTGGGCACGGTACACGATCGCGCCGTCGGCTGCCGGTTCGACGTACGTCCAGGCCTCAGACGGTACCGAGGCACGCTCGATAGCCGTACCTTCTGGCAGTGGTACGCGCACCACGACGTCGCTCAAGTCGCGGTCGCCGCTGTTCGAGACGGTGAATGCAAGCCGCAGAGTCTCGCCAGAGGATGCAATCTCTGGCGAGACGGCCACGACGATCGATAGAGCCGGGGCATCCTGCCACGCGACCAACGTCAACCCGAACACGGCGATCGCCCACAGGAGTACCTGGTACGGTCTATAGAGATGATGCACGTCAGATCCTTATTCTGGTTTGTGCCGCCATTATACCCTATACGCTGTAGTGGGTCAACGCACCCTGCCAGCACGAGCCTTTGCAAACAGCAAAGTGTTATGTCGATCCCGCGCCATATTCGCCTAGTCCTTCACGGACTTGACAAGCGGCACGTTTTCTGCGATAATATCTCCAGT
>CAZLMZ010000296.1:1239-4336 GCA_964560475.1 uncultured Anaerolineae bacterium | reverse complement strand
GAATCCGGCCATCGTCAGCCAGGTAACCGGCGTACTGGCGATCCAGGGTTCCCAGGGATTGTACGAGGCCCGCACGACGGGGCAAACCACGATATCGGCAGTGGGCGATCCCATCTGCCGCGAGGCACAGCCGCCTTGCGCGGCGCCGTCACGGGCGTTCAGCGTGCAGGTCGTCGTCAAGTAACTGAACCGGTGTGGCTGGCATGTGCCAGCCCAATGTAGGAGGAATACTGTATGTCTTTACGTAGGACAGGCAAAAGCCAAAACGAAGGCGCGAATCCAAAAGAGGATTCTCGGCCATCTTCACCGATAGAGGCCCTGTTCCTGGATATTGGCGGCGTGCTGCTGACCAATGGGTGGGATCACCACATGCGGCGCCAGGCAGCGGATAGGTTCGGGTTGGACTATGAGGAGATGAACGACCGGCACCACATGACCTTCGATACGTACGAGGTGGGCAAGCTCAGCCTGGACGAGTACCTGCAACGGGTCGTCTTTTACGAGCCGCGATCCTTTACCCTAGAGGAATTCAAAACCTACATGTTTGCCCAGTCCCAGCCCTACACGGACATGATCGAGCTCGTCCGCAAGCTGCGGGACCGCTATGGCCTCAAAGTGGCGGCGGTGAGCAACGAGGGGCGCGAGCTGACCGTCTACCGGATCCACGAGTTTGCATTGGACGAGATCATTGACTATTTCATCTCTTCCTGTTTCGTGCACTTTCGCAAGCCGGATGTCGATATGTATCGCATGGCGCTCGATATCGGCAGTGTCACGCCAGAGCGTGCCGTCTATATCGAGGACCGGCCCATGTTCGTGGAGGTGGCTCAGAGCCTGGGCATCAACGGCATTCGCCACAACGGCTACCGGTTCACGCGTGAAGCGCTCAAATCTTTCGGCCTCGAGCTGGACGAGTGACGATGGGGCGGATGGGAATCCGATCAAGGAGGCACTTGCATGTCCGAATCCATCAAACCTGACCCGACGATCGTCGTCATCTTTGGCGCAAGTGGCGACCTGGCCCAGCGCAAGGTGGTGCCTGCTCTGTATGATCTGTACCTGGACGGGTGGATGCCCGATCAGTTTGCCATTTGGGGCGTCTCACGTACCGAGATGAGCGATGAGGCCTTCCGTGAGCGGATGCGCGAAGGCGTCGATCAGTTCTCGCGGCGCTGCAAGGCCAGCGATCCGGACTGGGCTGCCTTTGCGCCCCACATCACGTATACGTCTGCAGACCCGACCGCGGCTGAAACGCAAGAGGCGCTTGCCGAGCGGCTGAGAGAGCAAGAAAAAGAGTGGGATACGCGTGCGAACCGCGTTTTCTATCTCGCCACGCCTCCGGCAGTCGTCGAGCCGACGGCGGAGCAGTTAGGCAAAGCGCACCTGACGCGCAGCCGCGTCCGCGTGGTGGTCGAGAAGCCTTTCGGACACGACCTGGCCTCAGCGCGCGCCCTGAACCAGAAGCTGACCCAGATCTTTGACGAGAGCCAGATCTACCGGATCGACCACTACCTGGGCAAGGAGACGGTCCAGAACATCCTGGCTTTCCGTTTTGCGAACGCCCTGTTCGAGCCGCTGTGGGATCGCCGCTACATCGACCACGTACAGATCACGGTGGCAGAGACGGTGGGGGTAGGGCACCGCGGCAGCTACTATGACCGGGCCGGGGCGCTGCGTGATATGGTGCAGAATCACCTGCTCCAGGTGATGTGCCTGGTCGCCATGGAACCCCCCGTCTCCTTCGATGCCAATGAGGTGCGCAACAAGAAGGTAGACGTGCTGCACGCCATCCGCCCTATCCCACCCGAGCGCGTGCACGACTTTGCCGCGCGCGGCCAGTACGATGCGGGCTGGCTCGACGGAGAGCACGTGTCCTCCTATCGCAACGCCTCCAAGGTCGCGGACGACTCGTCAACCGAGACGTTTGCTGCGGTCAAGTTTTTTGTGGATAACTGGCGTTGGCAGGACGTCCCCTTTTACCTGCGGACAGGCAAGCGCTTGCCTGTCCGGGCTTCGGAGGTAAACATCCAGTTCCGGCCCGTGCCTCACCAGCCTTTTCCTGACAGCACCGCCGGACAGT
This sequence comes from uncultured Anaerolineae bacterium, assembly GCA_964560475.1. Classification (GTDB taxonomy): domain Bacteria; phylum Chloroflexota; class Anaerolineae; order JAFGEY01; family JAFGEY01; genus BS750m-G44. Next base: position 2,256 of record CAZLMZ010000296.1, on the reverse strand, counting down.
GGTTTCCGAACCGGCTGACGATCCACATCCAGCCGGACGAGGGGATCCTGCTCCGGTTCCTGGCCAAGCAGCCTGGGATGCCAATGCGCCTCAGCCCGGTACACATGCGGTTTGCATATCGCGAGGAGTTCAAAACGAACCCCCCAGAGGCGTACGAAACGCTCTTGATCGACGTGATGCGCGGCGACGCGACCCTGTTCATGCGCGCGGATCAAGTAGAAGCCGCATGGGCGGTGGTCATGCCGATCTTGGACGCCTGGGAAGCGATGTCCCCGCTAGAGTGGCCAAACTATGCTGCGGGCAGTTGGGGCCCCGAGGACGCAGAGGCGCTGATCGGGCAAGATGGGCGTAGCTGGTTCCAGCCGACGGCGCAGGCGGGCGCGGCAGCGGAAGAGGGCTGCGGGGACGAGGGCGCCGGCTCGGGGAGTGAAGAAGGATGATCCGTATCTACGACGACTATGAAGCGATGAGTGAGGCTGCGGCGCAGCTCTTTGTCGAGCAAGCAACGCGGGCAGTGCGCGAGCGCGGATGGGAATCCGAAGGCGCCCGGTTCACTGTTGCCCTCTCTGGAGGGCACACGCCGCAGCGCACGTACGAGTTGCTGGCGCAGCCACCACTGTCGGATAGGAATCCGCGCCAAGAGGTGCCGTGGCAGCAAGTACACGTGTTCTGGGGAGACGAGCGCTGCGTACCACTCGACGATCCACAAAGCAACGCGCGCATGACGCGCGAGGCCCTGCTCGACCATGTCCCGATCCCGGATGCGCAGGTGCACCCGATCCGCTGTGCGCAGGATCCAGAGCAGGCTGCCGAGGACTATGCCGCGGATCTTCGAGCGCACCTGGGTCCACAGCATTTCGACCTCATCTTCCTGGGTTTAGGCGAGAATGGGCACACCGCCTCGCTGTTCCCGGGTACGGACGTCCTGGAAGAGCAGAGCCGATGGACAAGAGCTGTCTATGTCGCTGAACAGGACATGTGGCGCGTCACCCTGACGGCCCCCCTGATCAACGAGGC
>CAZLMZ010000296.1:0-1139 GCA_964560475.1 uncultured Anaerolineae bacterium | reverse complement strand
TACAATCGCACCACGTCCAAGACCAAGGATCTGGTGCAGGAAAACAAGGATCGGGAGATCTACCCCGGCTACAGCTACGAGGAGTTTGTCGGGCTGCTCAAGCGGCCGCGCTCGGTCATGCTGATGGTCAAGGCCGGATCGCCCGTCGACGCGGTGATCGATGACCTGCTCCCCCTCCTCGACAAGGGGGATCTGATCATCGATGGCGGCAACTCGTACTACAAGGACACGGAACGCCGGGCTAAGGACCTCGAGGACAAGGGTTTCATGTACATCGGCACGGGCGTCTCGGGAGGGGAATACGGGGCACGGCACGGTCCGAGCATCATGCCCGGCGGCCATCGCGAGGCCTACGATCGGGTGAGCGAGATCCTCGAAGCGATCGCGGCCAAGGTCGATGGCGAGCCCTGCGTGACCTATCTCGGGCCGCGAGGGGCGGGCCACTATGTGAAAATGGTACACAATGGCATCGAATACAGCGATATGCAGCTCATCGCCGAGTCGTACGACCTCCTCAACCGTGTTGGCGGGTTGAGCACGGAGGAGCTGCACGAGACCTATGCCAGGTGGAACGAGGGGATGCTCTCCTCCTACCTGATCGAGATCACGGGCGCTATCTTTGCCAAGACGGACGAAAAGACCGGCAAGCCGCTCGTGGACCTGATCTTGGACGAGGCAGAGCAAAAAGGGACTGGCAAGTGGACTTCGCAGGACGCGATGGACATCGGGGCTCCGATCCCGACGATCGACATGGCAGTAGAGAGCCGCTTCATCTCGGCCTACAAGGAGGAACGCGTTGCCGCCTCCAAGGTGCTCACCGGGCCGTCGCCGAGGGTCAGGTCTGACCGCGCCGGGCTGGTGGCCGATATACGCGATGCGCTCTATGCCGCCAAGATCTGCTCCTACGCGCAAGGGATGGCGCTGTTGCGCGCGGCGAGCCACGAGTACGACTATGACCTCGACCTGGCAGGCATCGCCCGGATCTGGCGCGGCGGCTGCATTATCCGCGCCGCGTTCTTGGATGACGTCGCGTCCGCGTTCGAGGCCAAGCCGGACCTGGCCAACCTGCTGCTCAGCGACCAGTTCAAGCAGGCGGTGGACGAACACCAGGACACGCTGCGCACCGTGATCAAGACGGC
>CAZLMZ010000295.1:3203-4341 GCA_964560475.1 uncultured Anaerolineae bacterium | reverse complement strand
CTGTAGACGCTCGAAACCTCGCGTTCCTTTTCGTAGGGCATCGCCCCATACACGCCGGCCACGGCCGCCACGCGCTCGATGCCCAGTTCCTCGACGACGTCAAAGAACGCGTCGGCATAGCGCTCCTCGTTCAGGTGCGGCTCCTCGCCGAGAAAGATGTGAAAGCCGTGCTCGTCGTCGCCGGCGAAAAAGAACTCGTTGAGCTTTTCCTCCATGCTTTCCCGATGCCCCTCCTGGAGCTTGACCATCGGGCGGAAAAGATCGTGCGTCCCCGGGACCTGGAACAGGTAAAAGCCGTCGGGGTGGATCTCGGCAATCTTGGCCGCCTGCGTCTGTTCGAGCAGGTAGAGCGGCAGACCTGAGGAAACCGCCCCGGCATCCGCCCATTGCTGCCAGCCGGCGATCATGTAGCGGGCCGACGTCGGCCTTTCCCATATCTCATACAGCTCACTCATGTTCATCCCATCCGTGGTCAGCGATTTGGTATAGTATATCACCTGCCCCAAGGGGTGTCAATGAGCGAAAAGCGCCGCACAAAAGCCATTTGACACCCCCCGCAAGTGGGTCTATAATGCCATCCAGTTGGCCATGTGCGATCACGTGAGGATACAGGATGTGAACGTGCGCCAGCCCGTCCCTACCAACCCGCAGCGCAAGCCTCCTCCCTGATTGACGGGGGATGCTCGTTCCGCGTTGGGACAGCATCGACAGCAGAGCCGCTCTCCTCTCAATCAGGACGGGGTGAGCGGCTTTTTCGTTCCCGGGGGACCACGAGAGCGCTTGCACAAAGAGGCGCCCGGGGCCACTGGGCAGAGGCAGCGTCCATGGCGGACCATCAGAGCGAGCGCATCGTCGTCAAAATCGGCTCCAATGTGCTGAGCGGCGGCTCCGAGCGGCTGGACCGGGCGCACCTGATCGAGATCGTACGCCAGATCGCCCAGTTGCACGCGCAAGGGTACCCGATCGCGATCGTCACCTCGGGCGCTGTCCTTGCCGGCAGGGAGCGAATGGGCTACCCTCAGTTGCGCGCGAGCATTCCCTTCCGGCAGATGCTAGCCGCGGTCGGGCAGAGTCACCTGATGCACCTCTATGCGCAGTTCTTTGACATCTATGACATCCAGGTCGCCCAGATCCTGCT
>CAZLMZ010000295.1:1748-3103 GCA_964560475.1 uncultured Anaerolineae bacterium | reverse complement strand
GGCTCGCACGCCCTGGGCCGCGTCCACGTCGATCGGGGCGCTGCGGTGGCGATCGCCACACAGGGCAAGAGCCTGCTGCCGGTGGGCGTGGTCGGCGTAGATGAGCCGTTCGAGCGCGGAGAGACGGTGCGCATCTTTGCCGACGGCACCGAGATCGCGCGCGGCGTGGTGCGCTATTCGGCGAACGAGCTCAGGCAGATCAAGGGCCTGCATTCGGACCAGATCCGGGACCACCTCGGCTACGACTATGGGGACGAGGTGATCCACCATAACGATATGGTGATCCTCGAGCAACCGCGAACAGGAGGGAACAATGAGTGAACCGATCGACTTGCGCGCGATGGGCAAGCGCGCCAAGGCGGCACGGCGCGCGCTGGCGACACTGGCCACCACGGCAAAGAACGGGGTGCTCGAACGCGTTGCCGACGCGCTCGAGGATCCGGCACAGCAAGAGGCGATCCTGAAGGCCAACGCCGCGGACATAGCGGCTGCACAGGAGGCCGGGTTGAGCGAAGCGCTGATCGACCGCCTGCGGCTAACGCCGGCACGCCTGTCCGGCATGGCCCAGGGTGCGCGCGACGTCGCCGCGCTGCGCGACCCGATCGGTGACACGTTCGACGAGCGCCGCCTGCCAAACGGGCTGCAGGTCGGCAAGCGGCGGACGCCGATCGGCGTGATCGGCGTGATCTATGAGGCACGGCCAAACGTGACGATCGACATTGCCGCGCTATGCTTAAAGACCGGGAACGCGGCCATCCTGCGCGGGGGCAAAGAGACCTTGCACAGCAACCGGGCGCTGGTCGCGCTGCTGGGCGAGGTCTATGCAGCGGCCGGCCTACCCGCGGGCACGCTGCAGTGGATCTCGGTGCCCGATCGCGAGCTAGTCATGCAGATGCTGCGCCTGGACGAGTACATCGACATGATCATCCCGCGCGGCGGCGCAGGTCTCCATCGCCTGGCGCGCGAGCACGCCACGATCCCAGTGATCACCGGCGGGATCGGCATCTGCCACCTGTACGTCGAGCCCTCGGCCAAGCTGGACGACGCGGTCGAGATCGTCTACAACAGTAAGGTGCAGCGGCCGTCGGTGTGCAACGCCCTCGACACGGTGCTCGTACACCGCGACGTGGCTGCCGAGTTCCTGCCCCGCATGGCGAACCGCCTCAGCCAGGCAGCGGTCGAGATGCGCTGCGATTCGACGTCGCTCGAGATCTTGCGAGAAGCCAGGGCAGCGGCGGATGCGACGTGGAACCTGGTGCCCGCGCAAGAGAGCGACTTTGGGCACGAATTCCTGGCCCTGATCGCGTCGATCAAGGTCGTCGACGACCTGGAAGAGGCGCTGGCGCACATCGAGC
>CAZLMZ010000295.1:0-1648 GCA_964560475.1 uncultured Anaerolineae bacterium | reverse complement strand
TCATGCTCACGATCGTCGATTTCGTCGATGGTCCCAGCGAGGCCGCGCCACCGCACCAGCACCCGCACGAGCAGATCACCTATGTCGCCGAAGGCGAGGTGAACTTTATCATGGGCGAAGGCGCGGACCGCACCGTCGATCGGGTCAAGGCAGGCGACCTGATCGTGGTGCCACCGGATGCACCCCACACGGTCGAGCTCGTCAGCACGGCCGCGCGCCTGATCGACTGCTTCTATCCTATCCGCGAGGATTTCCTCTAGTTCGCTGCGGTGGTCACGCCAGGCGCGAGCCAGGAGGGCGTGACCACCCGCATACTGCACACAGGAGGCTCAAAGATGAGTTCCGTTTCCCTCTCCCGTACGCCCCACCAGCTCAAGGCGATCCTGGAAAAGTGCAAGCCGGGCTGGTCGCTCTTTCCTGAGCTCGAAGAAGCCAAGCGCGACGTGCCGGCCACGCTGGCCGTTCCCCTCACGCCGAGGCTGCTTGCGGCAGCGCAGGCCAAGATGGCCTCGCCCTACCCGATCCCAGGGACCACTTACACGCTGTACCGCGAGTTCCGCCATACCGGCGAGCGGCGCGGTTACGAGGGACCCTATTTCGAGAAACGCGGCAATCTGACCGCGGCAGCGCTGGCCCTCTTTCTAGAGCAGGCGAACACGCTGAACGCGGTGCACGATTATCTATGGGACATCTGCGAAGAGACCAACTGGGTCCTCCCGGCGCACGAGCGGCTGTCGATCGACCTCTTTGCCGCCGAGACCGGCTTTCAGCTCGCCGAGACGCTGGCGCTGCTGAGTGGGCGGCTGGCCGAGGAGGTCGTCGAGCGCGTCGAGGCCGAGATCGAGACGCGGATCATGGCCCGCTACCTGGACGAGCACGAGCACTATAGTTGGTACAAGGGTCACAGCAACTGGAACGGGGTATGCAACGGCTCGGTGGGCAACACGTTCTTGCTGCTCGAAACAGACCCGGATCGGCTGGCCCTGGCGCTGTCGACCGTGCTCGAGGGCCTGGAAGTGTTCCTGGACACGGCCTTTGAGGAGGACGGCGGCTCGACGGAGGGGGTCGGCTACTGGCAGTACGGGCTGATGAACGTGATCGCCTTTTCCGAGATGCTGCGCCAGCGTACGCAGGGCGAGATCGACATCCTCTCGAACACGGACAAGCTGCGCAAGATTGCCCTCTACCCGCTCCGCGTGATGCTCTCGCCCGGGCACTTTTTCAACTTCTCCGACAGCGACGAGCACTCGAGCTTTCACCCGGGTATCGTGACCCGCCTGGCCGAGCGGACAGAGCAACCCCAGGCCAAGCAGATCCTGGCCGGCGAGGGCGCACAGCTCGATTTGCCGTGGCGCCTGTGCAACGCGCTCCGCACCATGCTGTGGTGGGACGGCACGCATCCCCACGATGTGTCCCTGGAGGACGCCTACCTACCGGCTGCGGGCGCGGTGCGGATGGTGGCACGGACGGCACACGGCGTGCCGGTCAGCGTCGCCTTCAAGGCAGGGCACAATGCTGAGAACCACAATCACAACGACGTCGGCACCTTTGTCGTGCACGCCGACGGCGAGACCTACCTGTGCGACCCCGGGCGGGGCCTCTACAGCCGGCAGTATTTTAGCCCAGCGCGCTACGAGAACGTGTTTGC
>CAZLMZ010000294.1:2222-4362 GCA_964560475.1 uncultured Anaerolineae bacterium | reverse complement strand
CGATGCGCGCGGACCCGCCACGGCGCTGCAGGCGAGCCTGTTCGAGCACCTGGGCCTGGATGATGTACAGCAGCTAGTGCCGTGCGTCTACAGCAAGGACTTTGGCCCGGCACAGGTCGCTGCCCTGGCTCCACTGGTCTGCACAGCGGCACGAACGGGCGATGCCGTCGCGCAGGAGATCGTGCGCCAGGCTGGCAAGCACCTCGCGGCTACGCTCGGAACGGTGATTGCCGGCCTGGACATGGCAGGCGAAGCGTTTGATGCGGTACTGGCAGGCGGCTTGCTGCAGGGCGAGGATCTCGTGCGGGGTGCGGTGATCGCCGGGCTGCGCACGATCGCCCCACGCGCACGCCCGATCGCGCCGCGCCACGACGCAGCCTACGGTGCCGCGCGGCTGGCATGGGAAAGCAAGGGCGAGATAGATGAAAAGCAATAACGTCCCGAGCACCGAAGCACCGAACCCGCGCACGTCGGCCATCGACACGCTCTCGTCGATCGAGATCGTAACGCTGATCAACGAGGAAGATGCCCGGGTCGCCGGGGCGGTGCGCGAGCAGTTGCCCGAGATCGCGCGCGCGGTGGAGGCAATCGTCGAGCGGCTGCGGCGCGGCGGGCGCCTCTTTTACTTTGGCGCGGGCACCAGCGGCCGGCTGGGGGTGTTGGACGCGTCAGAGATGCCGCCTACGTTCAGCGTCCCCCCGGACCTGGTGCAGGGCTGGATCGCGGGCGGCGACAGTGCGCTGCGGCGCTCTGCCGAGGCCGCGGAGGACGACGCAGCAGCAGGGGCACAGGCCGCCCGGGAAGCGCACGTAGGGGAAGCGGACGTCGTCGTTGGCATCGCTGCCAGCGGTACCACGCCATGGGTCCTCGGCGCCATAGCAGAGGCGCGTGAGCGCGGAGCAGCCACCATCGGCCTGACCTGCAACCCTGGCGCCCCACTGGCGCGCGCCGCAGAGATGGCGATCGTCCCCCTCGTCGGCCCCGAGGTGGTCGCCGGTTCGAGCCGCATGAAGGCCGGCACGGCGCAAAAGATGGTGCTCAACATGCTCTCCACGGCGACCATGATCCGGCTGGGCAAGGTGTACGGCAACCTGATGGTGGACGTCCGCCCGACGAACGACAAGCTGCGCCGCCGCGCGGCCCGCATTCTACAGCAGGCTGCGAGCGTGGACGCCGAGACCGCGCGTGCTGCCCTGGAAGAGACGGGCTACGAGGTCAAGCCGGCTCTGGTGATGCTGCTATCCGGCGTCGATGCCGGCGAGGCACGGCGCAGGCTCGACAAAGCCGGAGGCTTTGTACGGCGCGCGATCGCGCATCCATAATACTCCCTTCCGCTACCAATGATCACGACCTAGGAACGAGGCATTTTGACCCGCAACCGAGAACGTACCCTGTCGATCGCCAGTTCTGCCTTTGCGATCTTTTTGTTCTGGGCTTCGCTCTATATGTACGTCCCGATCCTGCCGACCCATGCGCGTGACCTGGGGGCGACGGAAGACCAGATCGGCCTGATCCTCGGAGCGTACGGTATGACACAGCTCTTTCTGCGGCTGCCCCTGGGCCTGCTCTCCGACCGGCTGGGGCGGAAAAAGGTTTTCGCCCTGCTCGGCACCCTCCTCGTCAGCGCCAGCGGCCTGGGCCTTGCCCTGGCCAAAACGCCAACCGCCCTCTTTATCTTTCGTGCGGTCAGCGGCGGCGCGGCCACGGCATGGGTGACCATCTCTGTGCTCTACAACAGCCATTTCCCGATCGAGCACGCAGTGCGTACCAGCGGGCAGCTCAACTTGCTCAGCGCGATCGGCCAGATCCTGGCCATGTCGACGGGCGGCTACCTGGCCCAGCGCTTTGGCGCCGCTGCCCCCTTTTGGTCCAGCCTGATCCTCTCCGCTCCGGTCCTGCTGGCCTTTGGCCTGGTACGCGACGTGCGCGCCCGGCCCGGGCTGGGCATCACCTGGCCGCAGTTCGGCAAGGCGATCACGACCCCGCGCTTGCTGCTCGTCTCGGGCCTGGCGGCGTGCAGCCAGTACGCCATGTTTGGGACCAGCTTGGGCTTTGCCGCCGTGCGCGCGCAGGACCTGGGCGCCAGCGACGCACAGCTCGGCATCTTGACCACGGCGGTGCAGGTCGCCAAGGCGATCCC
>CAZLMZ010000294.1:0-2122 GCA_964560475.1 uncultured Anaerolineae bacterium | reverse complement strand
CTGCCAGTTTGCCTCCAAAGAAACCGAGGGCGGAGGCGAGTGGAAGGTCGGTCAGGAACCCAGATGAATCCATGCCGATCCCCTCCGAGTCTCCTCCCTCCCCCATCTGCTGCAGCACAGGCTGGACCACCTGCGCGCCAACCGGGTCGGCCGTCCACTCGCCGACTGTGCTGTCCCGATCGAGGATCGACGGCAGGACCTGGGTCGATTCCATCTCTACCGATGCTGTGAAGCAGATATCCGCTGAGGAGCGCCCGACCAGGATCTCGAAAGCGCCGCTCTCTGTCACCCATCGCTGGTAGGCCGGATCATAATAGGCAAAGGCGCGCACGTCGAGCTCGATCGTGACCGTCCGCGTCTCGCCGGGCTGCAAGGCCACCTTGGCAAAGCCCTTTAGCTCCTTGGCAGGCCGTGAGAGCCGTGAAGCGACGTCATGCACGTACACCTGCACGATCTCCTTGCCCGCCACGTCGCCCGTATTGGTCACGTCCACAGACACGGTCAAGCCATCGACGTCCCTAAACGATTGCGCCGAGACGCGCAGGTTGCTGTAAGCGTAGCTGGTATAGCTCAGGCCGTGACCAAAGGGGTAGAGCACGTCCATCCCTTTGGCGTCATAGTAACGGTAGCCGATGTACGCGCCCTCCCCATAGCGGACCACGCCGTTCTCGCCCGGGTAGTTGAGGAAAGAAGGCGTATCCTCCAACCGTCGAGGAAAGGTCTCTGCGAGCTTGCCCGAGGGATTGACGGTGCCGAACAGCACGTCGGCGATCGCGCCACCCCCGGCCTGGCCCATCATCCACGCCTCGATCACGGCAGGCACCTCCGCGATCCAGGGATCCATCATCACCGCCGAACCGCTGTTCAGGATGACTATGCTCTGCGGTTGGGCCGCAGCGACCGCCTGGATCAGGGCGACCTGCTGCTCCGTCAGGCGCAGATCGGGCCGGTCGTAGCCCTCTGACTCCTTGAACGTGGGCAGCGCGACATAGAGCAGCGCCACATCGGCCTCCCGGGCGATGACAACGGCCTGATCGATCAGCGCCTGGTCGAACCCCTCCTCCATGGCATACCCCTCTGCGTAGCTAACCTCGGCATCGCCGGCCAGCGCCTGCAGCTCTTCCAGGGGGACGTCCACGCGGGTAGGGTTGATGTGCGAGCTGCCACCGCCCTGGAAGGTTGGCGTCTTGGCTGCTGCGCCGATCACGGCGATGCGGCGGAGCGCTGGCAAGGGCAAGACGCCGCCCTCGTTCTTGAGCAGCACGATCGCCTCCCCCGCGATGCGGCGCGCCAGGGCGTGATGTGCGTCGACGTCGATCTCCCCGTCTCCCTTTGGCGTCTCGGCCGCCCGCCAGATGACCTGCAGCAGACGCGCTACGGCAGCATCCAGCACCGACTCGTCGAGTTCGCCACTACGTACAGCCTCGACCACGGCCTGCACGCGATCCGGCCGCGGGCCGGGCATCTCGAGCTCGAGGCCAGCCTCCAGGGCCGCGGGACGATCGTGCACCGCGCCCCAGTCAGAGACGACGAACCCATCGTAGCCCCATTCCTCCTTGAGCACGTCGTGGAGCAGCCAGCGATGCTGAGAGCAGTAGGTGCCGTTGAGCCGGTTATAGGCGCACATGACCGTCCAGGGCTGTGCCTTGACCACCGCGCGCTCGAATCCGGCCAGGTAGATCTCGCGCAGCGTTCGCTCGTCGACCTCGGCGTCGATCGCGAAACGCTTGTGCTCCTGGTTGTTCGCCGCATAGTGCTTGAGCGAGGTGCCTACACCCTTGCTCTGCACGCCCTCGATGAACGCCGCTGCCAACTCACCGCCCAGAAGGGGATCCTCCGAGTAGTACTCGAAATTCCGCCCACAGAGCGGAGTGCGCTTCATATTGTTCCCGGGCCCGAGGAGGATGTCCACGCCGAGGGAGATGCACTCCTCTCCCAGTGCCTCTCCCAGCGCTCGAAGCAGGTCCACGTCCCAGGTGGAGGCCAGTGCAGAGGCTGTGGGAAAGCAAGTCGCGGGCAAGCTCTCTGCCATCAACGTTTCCGTGTCCGCGACGCGGCGCACGCCGTGGGGGCCGTCCGCCACCGTGATCGACGGGATCCCCAGCCGCTCGATCGCGACCGT
>CAZLMZ010000293.1:0-4381 GCA_964560475.1 uncultured Anaerolineae bacterium | reverse complement strand
TCATTCTCATGATCGGGTCATTCGGGGTGAGTCTGGGAATGAGGAAAACAACGGTGATGCCCAGCCAGACGACTAGAACGTATTGAATCAGACGAGGGATGAGATATCGTTTCAGGAATGTCACGGCGACCACCTCACTTGTCGGAAAGAACCCTGGACGGGCGAGGTGCCCGTCCAGGATAATTGTACCACCAACTGCAGGACCTATTTGCCGGTGGCTTGCAGGAACGGAGTCGTGTACTTGAAGTTGGGCCAGTGCGTATAGGGCTCGTTGTAGGCGTTCTCGCTGCCAGGCCAGTTGGTCCAGTAGTACTCGTCCCAGCCGACAAAGCCGATGTATCCGTAGGTTGGGACGCCGGGCATATTCGTGACCGCTTCCTTGAGGCCCTCGGTGCCCACGGCGATGACGGCTTCGGTATCGAAGGGATCCGTCTCGCGCAGCTCCTTGATGATGGCGTCCATTTCATCACTCGACCAGCGCGAGTAAATGCCCTGGGTGCGTTCTCCAACGGGCTTTTTGTAGGCAGAGTTCCACCTGTCGAGCACGCGGTACAAGTCAGGACCCGCACCCCAGGGCTCCTGCGCAGGCCAGGCGCCACTCACATCAAAGTCGCCGGTGGCTCCCAAGCCATCTCCATTTTCCGTCGAATACATTTCGGCATCGATGCCGAACTTTTTCCACTGCTGCACAGCAGCCGCGGCATTGCGCGCATCGTGGTTGGAGAGTACAGTGCCACACATGAAGGAGATCTTCCAGGGCGTCCCATCCGGCAGCAGCCACTTGCCGTCGGCGTTCTTCGAAAAGCCGTTCTTCACCAGCAGCTTTTCGGCGACATCTGGGGCATACTTGTACCAGCCAAGTCCGAAAGCCTGTTCAAGAAATTCCGGCGTATCGGGAAAGACATAGCCACGGCTCTTGGCATAGTCTGCGACGCGTTGCGGCGCAGTGGGGTCATACGGTGCAAAGGTCTCGCCATCCCCCACATCGATAGTGAATGCCTTCAGCCAGTCCTGCATCGGCTCGATATAGTCCCTGGGGTATGGCCCCAGGTGCGGCACGTGCACCGGGCTCAAGGTGCCCGAGGAATCGACGGCGATGCTCGTGTACTCGACGATATCGATCGCCAGCACCAATGCCCAGCGGACATCGAGGTTATCGAATGGTGCCCGGGCAGTGTTGAAGAGGATACCGGTGATGCAGGGGTCGTTGTTGACCACAAAGGGGAAGGTCGGCTGGTAGGCGCGGGAGGTCTTGGACTGCGCCAACAGCGCCTTGAGACCATCGGCTGAGAGCTCCGCGACATCCAACTGGTGGGTCAATTGCGCCAGGATCTGCGCGCCTTCATCGGCAAAGTACTGGTAGATGACGTACTTGGGCTGAGGCTCGCCGTACATGATGCCGGTCGGGCTCTTGTCCCAATCCTCGCGCCTTTCCCAGGCTGTCCAGCTTCCTTGCGGATCAAAGCTGTGCAGCTTGTAGGGGCCGCAGCCGACAAACGGATTAAAGGCAAACTGGACCGGATCCTCTTCCTTCTCAAAGATGTGCTTGGGCATGATCCTGGTGCAGCCCCAGCGGTCGAGAAAGGTGGTGTGGAAGCGCGAGTTGGCCTGCTTCAACTCGAATTGGACCGTGTAGTCATCCAGCGCCGTCACTTTGTCGACATTGTCCACAAAGTAGGAATGGGCGTTAAAGCCCTCATACTTGATCAGGGCCTCGACCGTAAAGACGACATCGGCAGCGGTAAAGGGCTCGCCATCCGACCAGGTGACGCCCTGGCGGAGAGGGACTGTGCATTCGGTAAAGTCCTCGTTGTACCTCGGGTCCCCATCCGCTGTGCCGTTGATGATGTTGCCCGTGGCAAAGTCCACCGTCCAGAACGGCTCGTCAGCCAGGTTCTGAATGCCGCGGTCTGACCATTTCCAGCCAACCCACCAGTTAAAGTTGTCGGGCGAACCGACGCGCCCGGTGAGGATCCTGGCGATCAGCGTCTCGCTTCTGGGGAAGGTCCCAAGCACCGCGGGAGCTTCTTCCTTTTCCACGGGGACAGGCGTGGCCGTGACGACCTTTTCTACCACCTTCGTCTCGACCACCGTCTCCACGACCGGCGTGCCCTCGACGATTTTGGTCACCTCTTTCGTGACCTCGACCTCTTCCTTGACGACCCTCGTGACCTCTACCTGCTCCTTGATGACCTGGGGCGTCGGCGTCGCACAGGCGCTCGCTGCCACCCCGGCAGCAGCCAGGGCCGCACCACGCAGGAACTCCCGCCGACTTAATGCTTTCTTGCTCTCTTTCATTTTACCCTCCTAATGTGCTGGGCTGAAGCTGAACGGACTTGCGTAGGCTGACCAAACCACGTTACTTTTCTCACCGTTCTATACCTCACCTCCTCGTTCTGTCGTGTTTGAGAGACGACACGACTCCCGGATCACCAGCTCCGTCGGCAACTCTACGCGCTCGATAGGACGCTGTGGATCCTTGATATACTCCAGCAACATGCGCGTTGCCGTACGCCCCATCTTTTCCAGCGGCTGTCGCACTGTGGTGAGCGGAGGGTGGACGTGGACAGCCTGAGGAATGTCGTCAAAGCCCACCACCGACACGTCGTCAGGGATGCGCAGACCGTGCTCCCGCACGGCCTCCATCACGCCAAAAGCCGATACGTCGTTAGAGGCAAAGATGGCCGTGGGCGGATGAGGTAGCTCTAGCAGGACGCTGGCCCCGGCGTAGCCCAAGGGCTGGAGAAAGTTCCCCTCGTACACCAGCTCCGACGCAAAGATGAGCCCATAGTCTACAAGCGCAGTCTTGTATCCCTCCAGACGATCCCGTGCACATGTCTGGTCTATCGCCCCAGTGATGAACCCAATCCGCCGATGTCCCAGCTCGACCAGATACTCGGTTGCTCTGTATGCCCCCTGCCGGTTTGCCGCTGCCACGGCCGGCGTCACTTCATCGACGCCCCGGTGATCGATCAAGACGTGGGGAAAGTGGTGCTGGCGCAACGTCTCCAGGTAGGCCCCTGGATTGCGGGGCAAGACGAGCAGCAGCCCGTCCGCCAGGCCCCGCGTGAGTGTGACCACGTAAGCCGATTCTTTTGTCTTGCGCCGGTGGGTGGTATAAAGCAAGAGGTCGTATTGAGCAGGGGCCAATTCTGCGTCAATGCCTCGTATGACCTCTCCGATGTAGCTGGTGCCCAAGTCGTGAACGAGCAGTCCAATGACTTGGGAACGCCCGCCTGCCAGGCTCCGTGCTCGTTGGTCTACCACGTAGCCCAGGCGTGTCATCGCCATCAGGACGCGCTCTCGCGTTTCTGGCTTGACGTTCCCTTTGGCGTTAACCACCCGGGAAACGGTAGTATAGGAGACGCCAGCTTCACGCGCGACGTCAACGATGGTCACATTGCCTGAGTTCTTCTTCACGGGGCTCCTTTGAGCGAATGTGAACGTTCACATTTCTTCTTCGCCGGGGCGATACTAGGGTCCTTTGAGCTAGAATCGCGGTATGAAAACGTTCACAAACAGAGGATTAGCACGATTTTTGCGGGCTAGAATGCATGTTCCCTCCGAGAAGAGAGTGTCCTGGGAAACCCCTTTTACTCGGATTGGGCGTGCCAGTCAACTTTTACGGGAGTGTAGGGTGCTAGATGCATGTTGTGAAGGCTTACAACAACGATTTTACCATCTTGCAGGGCCTTTGTCAAGGATCTATGTGAGCGTTTGCAAAACCGCAAGAGGCGATCCTGATGCGTGGAAGCGTGTGGATTTGGGTTGGTGTTTTGCGCTGGGGGGCGACTGTCCTGAATTCAGTGCGGAGTGAGCGCCTGGGATGTAGAGCCGCGGTCGATGCGCCCGCAGTAGACTACACGGCCTCTGTCGAGGCGCAAAAGGTGCGTGATGATCGAGGGAAGCTCATCTGCCTCGTGCGTCACATAGATCACGCTCGTAGACGGCCGGTGGCCGATAGCCTCGACTAGCTGGCGCAGTCGTGCCCGGTTCGAGGCATCCAGTCCCTGGCATGGCTCGTCGAGGACGAGCAGTGGCGGCCTCTTGACCAGGGCGCGCGCCACGAGCACCAAGCGCTGCTGTCCCTCCGAGAGCTCGCCAAAGCGCTTCCCTATCAGGTCGTCGATCCCCAAGGCTGCCATCCACTCCTGTGCTGTCGTGCGCTGCTCCGCAGTACACTGCCCGCGCAGGCCGATGGTGTCAGAGAACCCAGAGCAAACGACGTCGAGGCACGAGCTGCGTTGTGGGTAGTACAGGTGCAATTCCGGCGCGACCCAGCCAGTCTGGCGCTTGATCTGCCAGATGCTTTCCCCCGATCCTCTACGCCTGCCAAAGAGCACGATGTCGTTGGCATAGGCCTGGGGATGATCGCCGAGGA
>CAZLMZ010000292.1:0-4382 GCA_964560475.1 uncultured Anaerolineae bacterium | reverse complement strand
CACCACAGTGCTGGCAGAAACGGGCGATGGCCCGGTTCTCGGCCCCACAGTTGGGACATCGCATACCCTTACCCTCCACAGGCTACTTACCGCAAGAGGAACTGAAAGACGACCTCGCCGACCGTGACCTTGTCCCCGTTCCGCAGCAGGCGCGGCTTGTGTGCCGGCAGCGGCCGGTCGTTGACCAGCGTCCCGTTGCTGCTGCCCAGGTCGATGATGAAATAGCCGTTGCGGGCCGTCAGGATCTGCCCATGCCGGCGCGAGACATAGCCCTCCGGGTCGTAGAAGGACATATCGAAATCGGGGCGGTACCCCTCCTCGGGGCGTGCCCGGCCAAAGAGCAGCGGGCTCCGTGAAACCGGCATCTCCCACGCCGCCCGCACCGGCTCGGTCACGCGCAGCACCGCGGGCCGCAGCCCGACAAAGGCGTATCCGCAGCGCACGCAGAAACGCGCCGCCGGCTCGTTCTCGTGCTTGCAGCGCGGGCAGGCCTTGCCCTGCTCCCGGGCCGGCGCGGCGGCGCGAAAGGCATAGCCGCAGCGAATGCAAAAGTGCGCCGGCAGCTCGTTGTGGTGCTTGCAGCGCGGGCACACCTTGACCCGGCGCACGACGCGCCGCACCGTGCGCGGCCGCCGGATCTGCGTCGCCGCAGCGGCAGGTGCCGCAGAAACAGCGGGGGCTGAGCCGGTGGCCGGTACAGCACTTGGAGAAGATATCTGGGTGGGTACGGACCTCTGCGCGGAGGGAGACGTCCGAGCGGAGGGAGACGCCTGGACGGGCGCTGGCGCCCGTGCAGGGGAAACGTACCCGGGCAGGCACGCCATGAGCGCCCGCTGCATCTCCTGTGCCGACTGGTAGCGGTCGACCCGGTCGCGCGCCATGGCCTTGCTCACGATCGCCACCGTCTCGGGCGAGAGCGCCGCGTTCAACTGGTCGAGCGGCGTCGGCTCGCTCGGCAGAAAGGCCGGCGACGGCGGCATGTTGGCCAGCAGGTGGTACATGGTCGCGCCCAGCCCATAGACGTCCGAGCGCGCGTCGGTCTGCGCCTGCCCCCACTGCTCCGGCGCGGCATAGTTCTCCGAGCCCAGCGCGATCGTGTCCTGCAGCTTGTCCTCTTTGTAGGTGCGCGCAATGCCAAAGTCCACCAGCTTGACCACGCCCGCGCTGTTGACCATGACGTTGCTCGGCTTCATGTCGCGAAAGATGACCGGCGGCTGGCGGCTGTGCAAATAATCGAGCACGTCGCAGATCTGCACCGCCCACTGCAGCACCTCGCGCTCCATCAGCGGCGAGCGCGCCTGCTCGAGCCGCTTTTCCAGCGACTCCCCCCAGATGAACTCCATGACCAGGTAGGCGCGCCCCTGCTCGCCCTCGAACGATTCCACCACCCGCGGCAGGTTGGGATGATCGAGGCCCTGCAGGATCTCGGCCTCCTGTTCAAAGAGCGTCCGCGCGTGGGCTTGCGTGCCCTGGTCCTCGGTCTGCGGGCGCAGCTCCTTCAGCGCCCACAGCGAACCGCTGTCGTCGAGGCACTCCACCTGGTAGACCCAGGCCATGCCCCCGCCGCCGACCAGGCGCTTGATCCGGTAGGGATGTTTTTGCTCCTCGCCTCGCAGCTCGGTCCCGACTGCCAGGGGTCTCTCTCGCGGCATCGCGTGCTCCTACGTGAACAGATCTAGAGCCGGCTCTGTTTCCCCTTCCATTACGTGCCGCAGCGCAGTTTGGTTACATAGGAACGACGGCGGCTGCTCCGGGGGAGGAGCGGCCGCCGTGACCTACCTGCAGGGCGTGCGGGGCTTTACCCCCAGTGGATCAGGCCCGTCTCGAACGGGTTCACCTGCTCCGGGTGGCTCGGCAGCACGCGCACCGTAAAGCCGTGCTTGCCGCTCGTGTTGAAGGAAAGCGACCCGGCAAAGGCGTACACCCCGTCGGCCGCGCCGTCGGCGGGCGCCGCACTGTCCATCTCGACGATGCGCGGCAGCAGGATCTCGCCGCCCGCGTCGATCTGGCCATAGTAGAGCTGGACCTTGACGTCCTCCGGCTTGAGCGAGCCGAGGCGGATCTGTGCCTCCACGCCGTTGGCCACGTCGACCTGCGTCTCGGACGGGATCTGGGCCTCGATCCGCTCCACGCGCACCTGCGGCCAGCTCTCCCGCATGCGCCGCTTCCAGGCTGCATATTCCTTGACCTGCGCCGTGCTGTCGCCGTCGAGCCGCTGAAAGCGCTCGTAGGCCGGCAGGTAGTATTTCTCCGTGTACTCTTGCAGCATGCGGTGCGAGTTAAAGATCGGGCCGGTGGCCTTGATCAGGGCCTTCATCTTGTCGATCCATTTGCGCGGCAGCCCGTCCGTGCTGCGATCGTAGAACAGGGGCACGATCTCTTGCTCCAGCAGGCTGTAGAGCGCGTTCGACTCGACGTGATCCTGCAGGTTGCGATCGTCATAGTCCTCGCCGCGCCCGATCGCCCACCCGATCTCGGGCGTATACGCCTCGTTCCACCACCCGTCCAGGATGCTGCAGTTGAGCACGCCGTTGGCCGCCGCCTTCATCCCGCTCGTCCCGCTGGCCTCGTGCGGGCGCAGCGGCGTGTTGAGCCACACGTCCACCCCCTGCAGCAGGTAGCGGGCGATATTGAGGTCGTAATTCTCGAGGAACACCAGCCGCGGCCGCAGCTCCTCCCGCCGTGCCATGTGCACGATCCGCCGGATCAACTCCTTCCCCGGGTTGTCGTGCGGGTGCGCCTTGCCGGCAAAGATGATCTGCACCGGCCGGTCGCGGTCGCACAGGATCTGGATCAGGCGCTCGGGATCGCGCAGCAGCAGCGTGGCTCGCTTGTAGGTGGCAAAGCGCCGCGCAAACCCGATCGTCAGCGCCTCCGGGTTGAGCACCTCGTCCCCCGCCATGACCTCGGCGTGCGGCGCGCCGCGGCGCTCGAGCTGCCGGCGCAACTGGTGGCGCACGAACGACACCAGCCGCTCGCGCCGCCGCTCGTGCGTGTTCCACAGCTCGGCGCTCGGGATGCGGTCCACGCGGCTCCACACCTCGGCGTCGGCGGGCATCGTCCGCCAGCGCGGGCCGAGATAGAGGTCGTACACCGCCGTCATGTCGCGCGAGATAAACGAGGGCTGGTGCATCCCGTTGGTCACGTGCCCGATCGGCACCTCTTCCACCGGCACCCCCGGCCACACCCCCTGCCACATGCGCCGCGAGACCTGCCCATGCAGCTCGCTCACGCCGTTGGTATAGGCCGCCATGCGCATGGCCAGGATCGCCATACAAAACGGCTCATAGTTGTCGCGCGGGTTCTGGCGCCCGAGGGCCATGAACCGGTCATGGTCGAGGCCCAGCCGCCGGTAGTACTCGCCAAAGTAGCGGCCGATCAGGTCCGAAGGGAAATAGTCGATCCCCGCCGGGACCGGCGTGTGCGTGGTAAAGATCCCGCCGGCCCGCGCCAGCTCCTTGGCCTGGTCAAAGCTCAGCTCGAACCGCTCCATGAGGATGCGCGTCCGTTCCAGCGACAGGAAGGCGGTGTGCCCATCGTTCATGTGATAGAGGGGCGGCTGGTGGCCGAGCAACTTCAGCGCCCTCACCCCGCCGATCCCGAGCATCATCTCTTGCTTGAGCCGCATCTCCAGGTCGCCCCCGTAAAGCTGGTCGGTGATGTCCTGGTCCTCGCGCGTGTTGACCTCGATGTTGGTGTCGAGCAGGTACAGCGCCACCCGCCCCACGTCGGCCCGCCAGATCTGGGCGTACACCTCGCGGCCCGGATACGCCACCCGGATCGTCAGCGGCGCGCCCTGGTCGTCCCGCTCCAGGGTCAGCGGCAGGTTATAGAAATCGTTCTGCGGGTAGCTCTCTTGCTGCCACCCGTCGGCGTTGAGCTGCTGCTGGAAAAACCCCTCCTGGTAAAGCAGGCCCATGCCGACCAGGGGCACGCCCAGGTCGCTGGACGACTTTAGATGGTCGGCGGCCAGGATGCCCAGGCCCCCGTTATAGATCTGCAGCGACTCGGTGATCCCGTACTCGAGCGAAAAATAGGCGATCAAGGGGTCGATGTACCCCCGATCGCACAGCTTGTCGTACCACTTGCTGCTGGTCATGTACTCGTCGAACCGCTGCCCCGCGCGCCGCAACTGGTTGAGAAAGCTGTCGTCCATCGCCAGCTCTTCGTAGCGCTGCTGCGGGATCAGCCCCAGCATCATCACCGGGTTGTGGCCCGTCTCCTCCCACAGATCCTCGTCGATGCGACGAAACAGGGCGATCAGTTCGTGGTCCCACGACCATCTTAGGTTGCCGGCCAGCTCGCGTAGGCGTTCGAGCTGTGGAGGCAAGGTGGGCTTGACCGTAAATGTATATAGAGGACGCATGGTCCTATTCCTCCTC
>CAZLMZ010000291.1:0-4389 GCA_964560475.1 uncultured Anaerolineae bacterium | reverse complement strand
GCGCGCTCTCTGCTCGAGAGTGCAGGATGGTCACTGGACCAAGGGAGCACGGTCCGTGTTCGCGATGGGCAGCCGCTTCGCCTGCGCCTATACACGAACGCAGGGAACGTGGTCCGGGAAACCATGGCCGGGTTGATCCAGGCGCAGCTGGCGAAAGTGGGGATCGCAGTCGACGTGAGTGCGATCGAGTGGGACGCACTCCTGGAGGTCCTGTATGGCCAGTCGTTCGACCTGGCACTGGTCAGTTGGTCCAACCTGGGTCCATCTCCTGACGACGAGCGGTTCTGGACCGCAGCACAGGATGTGCCGGGTCAGGGAAGCAACTTTGTCTCCTACTATAGCCCGGAGGTCGAGCGGCTTTACGAACAGGCACGGGCGCTGGACGATTGCCACCAGGACGCGCGAGCGGAGATCTATCGCCAGATCCAGGTCCAACTGCACGAGGATCAGCCGTACGTCTGGCTGGACGTGCCGCGCAAGTTCGTGGCGATCGACAACCGCGTTGGAGGTGTGAACCCAGGACCGTGGAGCACGTGGTACAACGTCCAGGAGTGGTACATCCGGGAAGAAGGAGGAGGGGATGGTTAGGAGGAACAGGTGTTGGGTGCTCGTCGTCGCCCTGGTCAGCATCGTACTGTGGGGATGTAGCGGTGCCGCAGAGCCGACCGTCGCCACGCCCAACGGTGAGGATGGAGAAGGGGACGCGTTCCCGGTCAAGGACCCCAGCCAGCCGTTTGCGGTCGATGAAAAGGGGACAGTGACCCTGACCAACGACCAGGCCTACACGATCGAGGTTCAGCGCGCGAACGGAGAGCCGCTCTATACGCTCTCCTTCAAGAAAAACGGCGTGATTGACCCCAGCGTCGCGTTCACGGTACAGACGCTCCCGTTCGAGATGCCGGAAGAGCTGGCGGGCCAGTACGTGGCAGTGGGCGATCGGGCGTTCGAGTTGTACGCGGCGAACGAGCCAGGCTATGGCTTTGCGCTGCGCCCAGAGCTCAAGATCACCTACACGAACGAAGAGATCGCCCAGGCACAACAGGCCGGCGCGGCACTGGATACAGTTAGTGGCAACGTGCTGGTGCTGTACAAAGAGCAGCGCTCGCCCAAGTGGGTAACACAGACCAGCGTCGCCGTGGATGAATCCGCGAACGAAGTGACGGTCAGCAATATCGCTGGGGCAGGCACCTGGACGCTGGTCGCCAAGGCCGCCCAGTAAGAGAGGACTCGGTCCTGGCGACCTGCGGTCGCCTGAAAGAAGCGGGTCCCTCAGTAGCTACCGCAAGCGGATGCGCGGGTCAAACAGGGCATAGAGCACATCTGAGAGCAGGTTACCCAGGATCACGGCGATGGCGCCGATCACGAACCCCGCCAGCACGACGGGATAGTCCCGCTTGAAATTCGCTTCCACGAACATTCTTCCCAGCCCGGGCCACGACCAGATCGTCTCGGTGATCACAGCTCCGCCGAGCAGACCCGTGATCTCTGGCCCCAGCATGGTCGCGATCGGGATGAGTGCATTCCGCCCGGCATGCAAAAAGGTCACCGCACGCTCGCCCAGACCCTTGGCGCGCGCGGTGCGGATATAGTCCTGGTGGATCACCTCCAGCACTTCTGTACGCAGGAAACGCGAGATGACGGCGATCCCGCCTGTAGCCAGGACGATCGCCGGGGGCAAGAGATGCTTCAGGCGATCGAACAGGTCGTACTTGAAGCGATTGTCGGGGGTCACGGTATACATCCCGCCCATGGCAATCGAGGGCAGGCCCCACTGCCTGAACTTGACCGCAAAGAGCATCAGCATGAGCAAGCTGAGCCAGAAACCAGGCACGGCATCAAATACGACCGCCATCACGCGTGCCATGTTGTCGAACGCGCTCTTTTGCTTGACCGCTGAATAAACCCCCACCGGAACCCCGATCCCATAGCTCAGCAAGAGCGCCGCAACGTTGAGCTGGACCGTAGCCGGCACGCGTTCCAGGATCATCTGGGTCGCCGGACGCTTCTCCAGGTAGGAGCGACCAAAGTCGAGGCGGATCACCCCGCGCCTCAGTGCGCTCTCGTCGACGTCGGTGCCAAACCACTGCATCCAATCGTTACCGACCAACCAGATCACATACTGCACGACGATCGGCTGATCGAGCCCGAGCTGGTGCCTGATCTTTTCCCGGGTCTCGGCCTTGATCCGTGGGTTGAAGGTCATCTGCATGACGGGGTCGCCGGGGGCGAGCTTGATGATCACAAAGGTGATGATCGTGATCCCGAGAAAGGTGGGGATGGCCTGGAGGACGCGGCGGATGAGGTAGCGGGTCATTGCTGTCAAGGGACCCGTTCCCTCGGAAGGGAACGGGTCCCCGGTATCTATCTTCCCCGCATCATCGGATCGAGCGCATCCCGCAGACCGTCGCCGATCAAGTAGAGACAGAGCACAGTGATCGTGATCAGCAAGCCAGGAAAGATGACCAGATGCGGGCCCAGGGTAAAGTTGCCCTGTGCTTTGGTCAACATATTGCCCCACGTCGCCGTGGGTGGCTGAACGCCCAGTCCGAGAAAACTAAGCGCGCTCTCGAGCAAGATCAGCCCGCCGATGCTGCCGGCGGTGAGGATGATCACGATCGGGATCACGTTGGGCAGCACGTGGCGAAGGATGATCTTGCGCATCGGCACGCCCAGCGCATGAGCAGCCATGACGTAATCGCGCTCCTTGACCGACAGCACCTCGCCCCGCACCAGGCGCGCGCTGCCGATCCAGGAGTTTAGCGCGACAAAGATGGCCAACACGTACCATTTGGGCTTGAACAACTGTACGACAATGATCAAAAAGAGCAAAAAGGGGATCGAGTTCCAGGTGTTAATGAGCCACATGACAATGTCGTCCACCCAACCGCCGAAAAACCCGGCGATGGCGCCGATCGTGACGCCGATGGTCATAGTCAGCGCCGCACCGGCGAGCCCCACGGTGAGCGAGATGCGCCCGCCATAGAGCAGGCGCGCCAGTTGGTCGCGGCCCAATTCGTCGTTCCCCAGCAGGTGCGCCGCGCTGGGTGGCTCGTAGGCCTGGAAGAGGTCGATCCGGTTGGGATCGACTTTCAGGACGTACTTGGCGGACAGCGGTGAAGTGTACGACAGCAGGGCCAGTAGCCCCAACACGACCATCGCGGCGATGGTGAGTCTATCCCGGCGCAGCCGGTGCCCGACCATGTTCCAGTAACTGACCGGCTCGTGCGCGACGTCCATGTCGCGCTGCATCGCCCGGGCACGATCGCGCGCGCTGAGCTCGCTGCTGGAGCGACTTTCCTCAACCGGTAGAGAAGTTGCCATGATGCAAGCGTCCCTCGATCTATCTCAGGCGAATGCGCGGGTCAAATAGCGCATACAGCACGTCGGAGAGCATATTGCCCAGGATGACGGCGATCGCACCGATCACGAAACCGGCCAACACCACCGGGTAATCGCGCTTGAAATTGGCGTCGACAAAGAGCCGTCCCAACCCGGGCCACGACCAGATCGTCTCTGTGATCACCGCACCGCCGAGCAGGCCGGTGATCTGCGGCCCGAGAAAGGTCGCGATCGGGATCAGCGCGTTTCGGCCGGCGTGGATAAAGTTGACGATCCGCTCGTTGAGGCCTTTGGCGCGCGCGGTGCGGATATAGTCCTGGTGGATCACCTCCAGCACCTCGGTGCGCATGAAACGATAGAGGCCGGCGATACCGCCCGTGGCCAGGATCAGGGCCGGGGGCAGCAGGTGCTTGAGGCGGTCGAGCACGTCGTACTTGAAACGGTTGTCAGGTGTGATGGTATACATCCCGCCCATGGCGATGGAGGGTAGGCCCCATTCCCTGAACTTGACGGCAAAGAGCAGCATCACGACCAGACTGAGCCAGAAACCGGGCACGGCGTTAAAGATCACCGCCGATACACGAGCCACATTGTCAAAGAAGCTGTTCTGCTTGACCGCCGCATAGACGCCCACCGGCACGCCGACGGCATAGCTGATCAACAAGGCGGCGACGTTGAGCTGGATCGTGTTGGGGATGCGTTCCAGCACCATCTGTGTCGCGGGCCGCTTTTCGAGGTAGGACTTGCCAAAGTCAAAGCGCAGCACGCCCCTGGTGATGAAACGATCCTCCACGTCCCTCCCAAAAGCCTTCATCCAATCGTTGCCCGTCAGCCAGATGATATACTGCACGATGATCGGCTTGTCCAGTCCCAGGCCATGCCGGAGCTTTTCCCGCGTCTCGGGCTTGATGTTCGGGTCAAAGGTCATCTGCATGACGGGATCGCCCGGGGCCAGCTTGATCACGATAAAGGTGATCAAGGTGATGCCCAGAAAGGTCGGGATCGCCTGCAGCAGACGACGTACCAGATATCGTGTCATTACGCTCTCCT
>CAZLMZ010000290.1:0-4415 GCA_964560475.1 uncultured Anaerolineae bacterium | reverse complement strand
GTGCGGCGGGTCAGCTTTTCGTAGCAGGCGATGTAGCGTTGGCTGACCTGCGCGATCAGCTCCTCCGTGGCCTGCGGCGGTTCGCCGTCACCGCGATAGCCGCGCTCAGCGTACCATAGGCGGAGGAACTCTTTGTCGAAATTCTCCGGTTCCTGGCCGGCGACCATGCGTGGCTCGTAGGTCTCGGCTATCCAGAAGCGGCTGCTGTCCGGGGTATGGACCTCGTCGATCAAGATGACCTCTCCGTCTGGCGTGCGCCCAAACTCGTACTTGGTGTCAACCAGGATCAGGCCGCCTTGCCGTGCCAGGCGCTGTCCACGCCGAAAGACGTCCAGTGCGGCTGCCTGGATCTGCGCCCACGTTTCCGAGTCGAGCAGCCCACGCTCGATCACTTCCACACACGTGATCCGCTCGTCGTGCTCGCCCTCTCGCCCCTTGGTCGTCGGCGTGATGATCGGCTCTGGCAGCGGCTGGTTCTTGACCAGGCCGTCTGGAAAGTTATAGCCGTAGATGTGACGCTCGCCGAGCGCATAGCGATACCACAGCGCGGTCTTGGTCACGCCGGTGATATAACCGCGCACCACCACCTCGACCGGGAAAGGCTCGCATTCCTGCGCGACCGTCACGTTCGGATCGGGCACGTCGATCACGTGATTTCCGATGATATCCTGGGTGTGCTCGAACCAGTAGGCGCTCAACTGGTTGAGCACCTGTCCCTTGTAGGGCACGGCGGTCAGGATGCAATCGAACGCCGAGAGGCGGTCCGTCGTGACCAGCACGCGCCGCCCATCCAGCCGCCAATAGTCGCGCACCTTGCCGCTGTGGCGCGTGCCCAGCCTGGGCAGATCGACGCCAGTAAAGGCGGATGGGATCAGGGCGCGAATGGTTTTCTCGTCCAGCATAGCTTCCTCCTCGGGTGGTGTCGTGCTGGGTACACACTTCATACTCATCAGATCTGGGACGCGTAGCGGATCCCATTCTCGAACAACACGGTTCCCAGGTTGCCTCGTTCGCCCCGCGTCCAACGGGGATGCTGCTCGGGAAAGACGTGATCTTCGGGGTGAGGCATCAGGCCGAACACGGTGCCCGTCTCGTTACAGATCCCGGCAATGTCGGCGACCGATCCGTTGGGATTGTACGGGTAAGCGGCCGGTTCCCCAACGGGTGCCGCATAGCGCAGGGCGATCAACCCAGCCTGCTCCAGCGTGTGCAGCACGTCATCGTTGCGCGGGACAAAGCGCCCTTCGCCGTGTGCGACCGGGCAGTAGACGCGCTCTTTCAGTCCACGCGTGAACACGCAAGGAGAGCGCGGCTCGGGCTGCAGCCATACCCAGCGGCATTCGAAGCGGTTGGAGGCGTTGCGGGTCAGGGTGGCCTGAATCCGGCCGTTCTCGTCCTCTGTCCCGGGCAGCCTGCCCGGCAAAAAGCCGGCCTTGACGAGGGCCTGGAACCCATTGCAGATTCCCATCACCGGCCGGCCCGCCTCGACAAAGGGACCGACCTGGTCGCGCAGGAGGTGAGACAGGTCGCTGGCCCACAGCCGCCCGGCGCCCAGATCGTCCCCGTAGGAAAACCCTCCTGGCAGGAGCAGCATCTGGTAATCGGCCAGGCGCCGCGATCCGTCGCGCAGTTGGTTGACGTGCACGATCTCGGCGCTGCCGCCAGCCAGCTTACACGCCAGCGCCGCTTCGCGGTCACGGTTGGTGCCGGTGGCGTGCATGATCAGCACGCGGGGTTTAGTCACTGTACGCTTCCTCTAGTCCTCACGGTAATGACAGCCGCGCGACGTCTTGTTCTCCCACGCGGCACGCGCCACGATCAATGCCGCCTGGACGGCACTGCGCAGGCCGATCAGCCCGTTGCTGAGGTGCGTGTGCCGGTAGAAAAAGTCGATCTCGCGCTGCATGTGCCGCAGGTCATCGATCGCGCGCCGCAGGCGATAGGTGGCACGGATCAGCCCGACGTAATACCACATCGTACGGCGGATGGTCTCCATATCCTGCCGGAAGAGGGCCGGGTCGGTGGCGTACCTGAGCTCCGAATCATCCCACGGAGGGATGTCCTCCGCCTGGCAGGGGAAGGGATCGGCGAGATGCGCGACGGCGTCCTTGGCGGCACGCGAGCCCCACACCAGGCCCTCCAGGAGCGATGCGCTGCCCAAGCGGTTGGCACCGTGCAGGCCGGTGCAGCTCACCTCGCCCGCCGCGTACAGGTTGCGAATGCTGCTGCAGCCCCATTCGCTGACCCACACGCCGCCACAGAAATAGTGTACCGCCGGGACCACCGGGATCAGGTCGCGCGTGATGTCTACCCCATAGCTCAGGCAGGTTTTGTAGATGGTGGGAAAGCGCTCTCGAATGCGGTCTGCTGGCATCGCCGAACGCAGGTCGAGGTAGACGTGGCTGATCTCGCGCTCGATCATCTCCAGGTGGATCGAGCGGGCCACCACGTCGCGTGGTGCCAGGTCTTTCCACTCGGGCGCATAGCGCTCCATAAACGGCTCGCCATCCTCGTTGAGCAGCCGCGCGCCCTCGCCGCGCACCGCTTCGCTGATCAAGAAACGCGATGCATCGCGATGATAGAACGCGGTGGGATGAAACTGCACGTACTCGGCATTGACGATCCGCGCCCCGGCCCGATAGGCCATCGCCAGCCCGTCCCCGCGCGCCCCGCGCGGGTTGGTGGTGTGCAAAAAGATCTGGCCCAGCCCGCCCGTGGCCAGGATCGTCTTCCGTGCAAGGATCCGGCGCACCTTGCCCGTGTCTTGATCGTAGACGTAGGCGCCCACGCAGCTCAGCGGCGTGTATACGTCGCGCGGATTGCGCGAGTGGTGCGAGGGCGTGATCAGGTCGACCGCGGTGTGCCCGGTAAGGAGCGTGACATTCTCTCGCGTCTGGACCGTCTTGATCAGGTGCTCCTCGATCGCGCGCCCGGTAGCATCGCCGACGTGGAGGATCCGCTCTGTCGAGTGGGACGCTTCACGTCCATAGGCGAGGTTGCCGTGCTCGTCGCGATCGAACTCGACGCCAGCGATGTCGATCAGGTACTCGTGCAGCAGGCGGGGGCCTTCGTTGGCTAACAGCTCTACTGCCGGCGGGTAATTCGCCTGCGCGCCAGCGCGGTACAGGTCTTGCATGAGCAGGTCGGACGAGTCTTCCGGGCCACGGCCGATGATGCCGCCCTGCGCATAATAGGTATTGGCCTCCTCAGGCTCGGTCGCAGCAGTGACGACGGTGATGTCGAGCTGTGAGTCGCGCGATGCCTCGAGCGCGGCGACGCATCCCGCCACGCCGCTGCCCAGGATCAGCAGATCCACGATATCGGTTTGATCGGACATAGTCTGCCTTTACAGGTGGATGCTGCGGCCTATAGACCGAGCATTCGCTCCAACGCCATGTTGGCCCAACGCGTGGTCTCTGGGTCGACCTGGACCACGTGGATCGGTTCGCCGACCGCGCACGCGTGCAGGGCGTCGCGCAGGTTGGCCGGGTTCGTCCGGTACATCGCCCCGCAGAGCGATCGCGCCAGGGGGACGACCGTCTTGTCCGGGTGCTCTTGAGCCAGGCGGCCGACCAGGTTGATCTCGGTCCCGATGGCAATCGTACTGCCCGGTGGCGCCTGCTCGACGTAGCGGATAATGCCTGCCGTGGAACCATAAGCGTCCGCGGCCTGGACGACGTCTACCGGGCACTCGGGATGGACGATGATCTTGGCGTCCGGATAGGCCTCGCGGATGGCGCGCACGTGCTCGACGGTAAAGCCGACGTGGACGTTACAGTATCCGTTCCATACGACGACCTGCGCGTCCTGCGCACCCTCCAGACTGCTTTCGGGGTCGTCGGGATCCCAGAGCGCGATCTGTGTCTCCGGAATGCCCAGTGCCAGGGCCGAGTTGGTGCCCAGCCAGCGGTCTGGAAAGAAGATCAGGTGCCCTTTCTTGCTCAAGGCCCATTCAAACAACCGCTCGGCATTGGAGGAAGTGCACACTGCGCCCCCATGCCGCCCACAGAAGGCCTTGAGCGCAGCGGTCGAGTTCTGGTAGGTGATCGGGACCAAGTCGTCGCCCCAGACGCCAGTCAGTGCTGACCAGGCCTCCTCCGCTTCCTCCACGGTGGCCATGCGCGCCATTGGACAGGGCGCGTTGCCTGCCGGCTGGACGACGATCTGCGAGGGGGCACAGAGCATGGCCGCTGTCTCGGCCATAAAGTTGACCCCACAAAAGATGATATACTTGGCCTCGCGCTGCTCAGCCGCCACGCGCGAGAGCTGCAACGAGTCGCCCCGGAAATCGGCAAAGCGGATCACGTCGTCCCGCTGGTAGTGGTGGACCAGGATCACGAGGTCCGAACCTAGCTGTGCCTTGTCTCGTTCGATCTCGGCGAAAACGGCTTCCAACTCCATCGATCCTCCAACTC
>CAZLMZ010000289.1:0-4418 GCA_964560475.1 uncultured Anaerolineae bacterium | reverse complement strand
CTAAAACCGACCTCTATTGTACTATAGGAAGGCGCGGTATACATGCCGGATCGAGTTGATAGATGCCGTGTTCGGTTGCTTAGGTTGGAGTTGGTTGGCCCATGGCCGGGCGTCGCAAGCCTCCGGCACACCTGGCGGCGCGGCTGCCCAGGCGCTCTACACCACGTCAGCCATGCGCTTGACCGGTACGGCAGCGCGCAAGCCCGGGCAGTTGATGCGCACCGCGTCTTCCACCGCCACTGGAAATGCGGAGCACACGGCGGGCTTTGTTTCGTGGATGCTACACAGTCTGCCGCCTGGTGCAGGCTGCGCGACGAGAAACGGACATCGCTCCGCCGGGTCGCGGGGCCGGGGCGGGATCACCATCTCGTGCGGCAGTACCTGCGCTAGGATATCGGCCCGGTGCTGAGCTGCCCAGCGCAGCAGGTCCTCCTCGGTCACGAGGATCGGCCCCCAGCAGCAGGAGCCACAACGCGTGCACTTGAATTCTTGGAGGGAAAGTGCCATCGCACCTCTCCTTCTCGTGGCGCCCGGCACAGCCTGGACGGCCTATGTACCTGCCTCCCATGATAGCAGAGAAAGTGGCGCCGTACCTGCCGGGATGGGTTAGCTTTGGTGGTGGGTTCAGTAGCGCCAGTTGGGTTTCCGTTGGCTAGCGCTGTGCCTCGCTGGGCTCGGCATCGCTGGGCTCGGCATCGCCAGGTCCGGCGTCGCCCGCCAGGCCGCGGCAGCCGATCCGTTCGGCCTGCGCCCTTGAAGCCGGAAAGACATGGCACGCCTCGGGGCGCGTGTCATAGATGCGGCAGCGATAGGTCCCCGCCAGTGGGCCCTCCTCGCGCAGAAAGGGGCAGGCAGGTGTCCCGTCGCGGCGAATGGGCTCGATCCATCCCTCGACCGGCGCGACGCACCGCAGGATATCGCGCCGGCCCTGCGCCGCCCAGCGCACCAGGTCCCTCTCTGTGACCTGCACGTACGCCCGGCAGCACGCGCCGCAGCGTGCGCAGCGAAAGCCTTGCGGGTGAGTAGGCACCTATCCCTTTCTCTCCTCTCGGATCACGTCCCAATCGATATCCCGAAAGCGCTCCAGGTTCGCCTCCCACTCGCGCCGCGTGTGCTGCATCGCCGGGTCGCCCAGCCGCCCGGCAGTGAGATCGTCGAGAAACTGCGCCACTTCCGTCATCCGCCCCTGGATCAAGTTCACCCCTGCCGGGCGGGTCGGTAGATCGGGCAGATCGCGCAGCGAAAAGTGAAACTCGTGGATCAACCGGTCGATGGCCAGCATCTTTTCCCGGTGCGAGCACGCCCGGTCGTACCGCTCCATGAACCCGGCAAAGGCCTCGGTCGCCCCTCCCGCGTTGAGCTGCTTGCGCTGCACGCTCCGCACGTAATCGTGCCAGCAGATCTCCCACCCGCACGCCGGGCAGCGCAGTTGCTCCTCCAGCCCGTCGTGGCGCGCGATAAAACGTTCCTCGCCCACTCGGTCACAGACCGGGCAGCGCACCTGCCGTTCCTGCTTGGCCCGCTTGACGGTGAGGATATCCCGGCACCGCATATAGAGTGTCATCCCCACATCGTCGATCATCTCGTCGTCGACGATCCCTGCTGCAAAGCGCTCGTACAGCCGGCGTAGCTTGCCCTTGGCCACGCGCCGGGTCCAGCGAATCGCGTCGCGCCCTTGTTGCATGGATAATACCCCTCGTGCACTATAACCTTGCGAAGGTCGCGCATTCTGATGCGCCGCCTTCGCAAGGTTATGTTCGTACAGCCTACTCCTCCACCACCCCCCGCAGTCCCCGCGACGCCGTATATAGCGTTCCCACCCCAGTCAGGTGATACGCCACGCGCAGCGTCTCGGCGATCTCTTCCTTCGTCGCCCCTGCCGCCAGCGCCGCGTTGGCCAGCGATCGCACCCCGCCCTCCGCCCCCGCCGCCGCGTCGAACGCCATCGCCACCAGCAGTTTGAACTTGCGCGGCAAGGCACCATCGCCGAAGATCAGCGGGTCGATCTCTTGCAGGTGCGCCATCAGCTCCGGATCCAGCTTTTGTAGTGCCGCCAATGGATGCTCACTCATCGTGTTCTCCTTCCTTCCCCAACCTTGCAAAGGTTTCGCGCATTCTGATGCGCATTCCGATGCGCCGTCACCTGTGCAAGGTTAAACTCTCAACTCCGCCAACACCTCTCCGGGCAGCGCATCCCGGTTCTCCACCGTGATCTCGCGCACCCTCACCCTCAGGTGCGCCTTGACCCGGTCGGCAAAGGGCTGTGGCCGGCCATAGATCGTGCCTACCACCGCCACGTCACCTTCCAGGATCTCGAGGATTGCCTCCCGGAACCGCAGCGAGCGGATCTCCATCGGCCCGATCTCGTCCACCACTACCACCAGCCCCTGCCGCAGCGCGTCCAGCAGCGCCGGCACCCCGACCGCGTCGATCGCCTCCAGGTCGACCCGATATCTGCCAAAGGACACCGGGTGCCCCAGCTCTATGCCCGCGTCCGCCGTCGCCAGGAGGGCGCGCTTGCCATCGAGCGTCACCAGCTCGAACCCCGTCCGTCGCCCGCTGGCACGCACCTCGCGCGTATAGAACCCACCTGCGCGCTCTCCCAGTCCAGCTACGATGCGCCGCAGCGCCGTGGTCTTGCCGACTCCGGGCCGGCCGGTGAGGAGGATGACGGGCGCGGCGCCTGGCTGTGGAGCAGGGCCGTTCACCCCGCCGTCCCTTTCAGCCACCGATCGAACCACGCGTACGACCTGGCTCGCATGTCGGCGCGAAAGACGTGCGCCTGTGCGTCATAGATGATGCTACGATAGCGATCGCCAACCCCCAGCGCCTCGTATCGCGCGCGTGCCTTGGCCGACTTCTGATCGACCATCTCCTGTGTGAAATCCCCGTGTGTCTCCAGGTAGGGCCGGGGCGCGAGGCCGGCCAGCACGTCGTCCACGTCCCCCCATCGCTTCATGCCCGGCACCGCCAGCAGGCTGCCAAAGCCGTTGATCGGCCTCAGGCGCTCTCGGCCATAGATGTTGCCGATCAGGCCCGTGCCGCTTGACGCGCAGCCTACCTTAATTCGGGGGTCGACGTACATCAGAAAGGCGCCGAGGAACCCACCTGCCGAGTGGCCGATGAAGCCGAGCCGCTCGCCGTCCACCTCCGGCAGCGTGCACAGCAGGTCGAGCGCGCGCCGCAGCTCATAGAGCGCTTTGCCCATGGGCGTCCAGCCCTCGAACAACAGCCGGTTGGCCACGCAGCCGCGGTAGAGGTCCTCCGTCAGATCGATCTCTTGCCCGGACAAGCCCCCAGATATCGGGAACTGGGCAAAGGTCTCGCGGTGCTTCGATCGCGCCAGGCTGCGGCTCCCGAACGGAAAGCGATCGGGGCAGATGACCACATAGCCGCGCCGGCACAGCTCGAGCCCGTATGGGAGCTCGGGATCGCCGGCCACGCCGGCCGGTTCGCTCCCCCCGAACTGGTAGGGCCGATCCGCACCGTCCTGGTGGATGGCCAGGGCGCCCGGCCACCGACCGGCGTCTCCTCGCGGCAGGAGCAGGTAGGCCTGCACGCGCTCGCCGGGCACAGTCGCATAGTCGACCAGCCTGAGCGTGTGTCCCTCGAGCTCCTGCTCGCTGAGAACCCGGGGGTCGAGAGGCGGCGCCTCCGGAGCCTGGCCCAGCAGGGCGAGAAACCCGTGGAGTGTAGGTGCTTGTTCCATCGTCTAACCCTCCTCGTGATGGCACGGAATCGTTCTCGATCTGTTGCTGCGGGCTGACGGCGAGCGTCACGTCGGAGACGTGGCCTACCTCTGGTTGCCTCCTCTCCCATCCACGAACAGAATGGCGGCCAAGCCAAGCGTCAGGCTCCCTTGCATCGTAGACCGTCCGGCGGCCAAGCGTCGGAAAAGGGTACGGTAAGCGTCAAGTAAGGTACGGAGCTCTGTGCTATGATATACTCAATCTTTTCCTCCTTTTGTCGAGAGCCAGAGCCTGGGCAACTCTGGCTCTCGTCGTCTTATCTCCCAAAGCGTCCCGCCTACGCCAACTGCCCCCGGCAGCGCGGACAGAACGCGGCCTCCTTCGCATCGGTGTCGGGCAGCGAGTTGGAAAAGTGCATCACGCAGTGCGCGTCGAGGCAGTGCCCCAGTCCCCAGGTGTGGCCGAGCTCGTGTACGCACTCCTTGAGCGCGCGCTGGCGGTAGAGGTCGGGGTCGTCTGGCAGGCCATAGAACGAGGCGCGCAGCCGCGCCAGGGCGACGAACGCCTGCCGCCCGTTCAGCGACGCCTGCCCAAAGATAAAGTTCAGCCCCTGCGCGTAACAGTCGGCTTCCGTCAGCCCGAGCAGGCGCCCGGCATCGGGATACGAGAGGCCGCGCAGCGCACGGAGGATGGCCTCGCCGCGGTACTGGTGGCGCCGCTCGTCATAGC
>CAZLMZ010000288.1:0-4433 GCA_964560475.1 uncultured Anaerolineae bacterium | reverse complement strand
GCGAGCGCTGTGGGAACAGTGACGCTGTCAGAACAGTCGTGCCGTCGGAACAGTGAGCGCCATCGGAACGTCGGGCGTCGCCAGAACGTTGGGCGTAGATCTAGTCCTCGCGGGAGCGCAGGTGTGGGAAGAGCAGAGCGTCGCGGATCGACTGCTGGTCGGTGAAGAGCATGACCAGGCGGTCCACGCCGGTGCCGAACCCGCCGCAGGGAGGCATACCGTAACGCATGGCCCGCACATAGTCCTCATCCATCGGGTGCGCCTCTTCGTCGTCCGCGGCATAGAGGCGTCCCATCTCGAGGAAGCGCTCCTCCTGGTCGAGCGGATCGTTGAGCTCGGTGAAGGCATTGCCCAGTTCGAGCCCGCCGATAAAGAACTCGAACCGCTCCACGTGGGTCGGGTCGCCCGGCTTGGCCTTGGCCAGCGGCGTGATGTCACGCGGGTAATCGATCACGAACGTCGGCTGGATGAGGGTAGGTTCGACCGTACCGAGCAGCGACTTGTCGATCAGGTGGCCCCACGTGGCGCCTTCCTGTGCTGGCAGACCCGCCGCACGGATCGCATCGTACAGCGCCCCGGCGGTAGGATACCGGGCATAATCCACGCCGGTCACCTCGAGCGCTACGTCGCGCAACGTCACCCTGCGCCATGGGGGGCCGAGGTCGATCTCGTGCCCGTCGTAGGTGATGCGCGTGCTGCCGATCACCTGTTCGCCCACAAAGGCGACCATCTGCTCGGTCAGCTCCATCACATCATTGTAGTCGAGGTAGGCGGCATAGAACTCGAGCTGCGTAAACTCGGGATTGTGCTTGTAGCTCACGCCTTCGTTGCGAAAGTCGCGCCCGATCTCGTACACTCGCTCGTACATGCCGACCAACAGCCGCTTGAGATAGAGCTCGAAAGAGATGCGCAGGTAGAGATCCTGGTGCAGTTGGTTGTGATGGGTAACGAAAGGCCTCGCTGCTGCCCCGCCGTAGATCGGCTGCAGGATCGGCGTCTCTACCTCGAGGAAGCCGCGCTCGTCGAGAAAGTGGCGCAGGGCGCGAATGACCCTGGCACGGGTGCGAAAGAGCTCGCGGACCTCGGGGTTCACCGCCAGGTCGGCATAGCGCTGGCGGTAGCGCGCCTCGCGGTCGGCAAAGGCGCTAAAGCGTTCGCCCTCTCTTTCCTTGGCGATGGGAAGGGGGGAGAGGGCCTTGGAGAGAAGATGTAGGGCCCGGATACGAACCGTCACCTCGCCGGTCCGCGTGCGGAACACCGGCCCGGTGAACGCGTAAAAATCGCCCAGGTCAGAGTAGCGCTTGAACAGCTCGAACGAGGTTTCGTCTACCTCGTCACGCCGGAGGTAGACCTGTATCTGCCCTGTTTCGTCCTCGATGTGGGCAAAGATCGACTTACCCATATCCCGAAAGCTGTGCAGCCGCCCGGCGATGCTGACCGTGAGCTCGGTGCCCTCTGCCTCGGCCTGCGTAAAAGCGGCAACCGCCTGTTGGGCTGTGTGCGTGCGTTCACAGCGCGGCGGGAAGGGATCGATCCCCTGTTCGCGGATCCATTCCAGCTTCTGCAGGCGCTGCTGCTCCTGATCGCTCAGTGCCATGTGCTTGCTCCTTGCTCCCAGCGGGCGGACAAACAACGAGACCCATTCACGTGGATGCATCGACGGGGTGGAGAAAACCGTGCGGCCCAGCTATATCTCGGCGATGATCGAGAAATGGGTCTCGTTCCGTGGGATTACGCCCCGCTCTGGCCTATTCGACGGATACGATATGGAACTCGATATCGCCGTCGGGAGCGTTGACGATGACCGTGTCACCCGCCTTGTGGCCCATCAACGCCCGCCCGAGCGGGGAGGCGTTCGAGATGTAGCCATGCAGCGGGTCCGCCTCGACCGAGCCGACGACGTGATAGTGCTCCGGCGTACCATACTCGCCCTCGGTCACCGTGACCTTGGTACCGAGTCCAACGACTTCGGCGGTCGTCTCTTCGATCACCACTGCCGTCTTGACGATGGACTCTAGCTGCTGGATGCGCCCTTCAATGAAGGCCTGCTCGTTCTTGGCAGCAGCATAGTCGGGGTTCTCAAGCGGTGAGGCCTGCGCGGAAGCTTGCTCCAGCGCCTCCTTGAGCTGCAGGATCACTCTCGGCCGGTCGACCGTACGTAGCTGGTGTAGCTGCTGCTCGATCCGTTTCAGCCCTTGGGCTGTGACAAACGTGACCTGTTCTGGCATGTTGACCCCTCAACGCGCGTGACGTACTGCAAGCGGCTCCGGCAGGGCGAAGGGCTCACTCGATCGCCAAAATGGTGAAAGACGCTACGCCCCCAGGGGTGCTGAACTCGACCGTGTCATCGACGGCTTTGCCAAGAAGCGCTTGCCCCAGCGGCGATTCGTTCGAGATGCGTCCCTTACTGGGGTCGGCCTCGGGCGAGCCGACGATATGAAAGGTCTCCGGTTCGTATCCCTCTTCTTGTACGGTCACCCTGTTGCCCACTGTCACCGTGTCGTTCCCGCCATCGTTGTCGATGATCTGTGCACTGTTGAGGATGGCCTCGACCGTCAGGATACGTCCCTCGACGATCGACTGCTCGTACTTGGCCGCATCGTATCCCGCGTTTTCCGAAAGGTCTCCGTCCTCTTTGGCAATGCGGATGTGTTCCGCAATCTCCAGGCGCTTGACCTCACGCAGATACTTGAGCTCTTTCTTGAGCTTTTCGTAGCCTTCGCGAGTCAGATAGTTTGTCTCTGCCATTGCCTTGGTTCCTCGCTTGACCGCAGCCTCGTGTAAACAAAAAGCGTCGCGCTGAACGACGCAGTTACCCGCAGACTCGGTTGGTCACAATCATACAACGAATCGACGCGTATTATACCCGAGACGCGTTCCTTTGCAAAATACGCTGTTTCAGGTGTGACGTTCACGTGATGGGGACTGTCATCCCCTGCCATCAAACTATCATGGGCACGCGAGAAGTATCTCTCACGTGCCCACGTACGCAGGCAAGTACAGTCTCTGCCCAGATCAGGCTTGGGCCTGGCGTGCCACGTCCACTAGTTGAGTGAAGGCAACACCATCGTTGACGGCCATTTCGGCCAGCATCCTGCGATCGACCGCGACGCCCGCTGTCTTGAGGCCATACATAAAGCGGCTGTAGGAGAGGCCTCGCTCGCGTGCGGCGGCGTTGATACGCGTAATCCAGAGGCGACGCATATCGCGCTTGCGGTTCCGCCGGTCCCGGTACTGGTAGCGGCCGGCCTTGAGGGCCGCCTGGTTCGCCGTCCGCCAGAGACGGCGTCGCCCATCCTGGTACCCCTTGGTCGAACGGAGGATCTTCTTGTGGCGTCGATGGAGCCTTGTTCCGCCCTTTACTCGCATGTTCTATTCCCCTTTCAGGGCTACAGCCTGCTTGCTGTGCCCTCGTCTCTGCCCGTGTAGGGAGAGGAAGGTACCCCACACCGGCAGGTATAGGAACCCTATTTCTTTTTCAGGTATGGTGCCAGCCGCTGGATGCGCTTGACATCGCCTGGGGTCTCGACCTCGGTCATCTGGCCGAGAAGACGCTTGCTTCGTTTCGAACGACGGCGGCGGAGGTGCGTCGCACCACCCTCACCACCACCGCGAGTGCGCATCAGCTTGCCACGGCCGCTGTAGCGGAAGCGCTTAGCTGTGGCCTTGTGTGTCTTGATCTTGGGCACTGTTTCCTCCTGCGGAAATACTATCTGTCTCACGTACTGACCAGACAACAACAAAGGGACAGCAAGTTCCCTGTCCCTGCTTCACAATGTGCTGTGTTGCCTGGGGAACGGCCGCGTGCCCCAGGGGGCCTACGGTTAGCTTTTGGCGTTTGGACTGAGGATCATCAACATGCTACGACCCTCCATCTGTGGTGCGCTTTCGACATCGGCCACGTCGGAGAGCCGGCCGGCAAACTCCTGTAACAGTTCACGCCCGATCTCCGGATACGTGATCTCTCGACCACGGAACCGCACGCGAACCTTGACCTTGTGTCCTTCTTTGAGAAAGCGCTCGGCGTCACGGGCCTTGAAACCAATATCGTGCTCGCCCGTCTTGGGACGAAGGCGGATCTCTTTGACATCGATCGTCTTCTGTGACTTACGCGCCTTGCGTTCCCGCTTGGACTTTTCGTACAGGAACTTGCCATAGTCCATCATACGACAGACTGGCGGGTCGGCATTGGGTGAGACTTCGACCAGATCGAGCCCTCGCTCACGCGCCATTCCCAGCGCGTCTCGCGTCGGCACGACGCCAATCATCCCTTCCTCGCCGACGAGGCGGACCTCGCGGGCACGAATGCCTTCGTTGACGCGGTACCTTTTGTCGCTAATCGCACACTCCTTACACTCACTACGCGCGACCTATGCTACGGATGCACCAACTATATCATATCTATTTCTTAGTGTCAAGTCTTGCATAGCGAA
>CAZLMZ010000287.1:2434-4437 GCA_964560475.1 uncultured Anaerolineae bacterium | reverse complement strand
TATTTAAGAAAAGCCTGGTTCCATTATAGCACAGTCTTTTCCTCTCGATCTGTGAAGAGCGCGTGAACACAGCGAGCCTTCCTAGACACCAGCTACCTCAAAATGGCGTAACCCTCTTGGCAATAGAACATCCGTTCCGTATCATGATATAAACACACCCACAATATCTAGGGGCGGCCCTACCCGCAGACGCGACCAATAGGGTATCGGAGCGCAACTGCCATCGAGGGACGCCATCTTCACGCATCGTACACATGCATACCTCATGTTGACGGCCTCCAGAGCTTCTGGTATAATACGTTTACACGGTTTACATCCTGTCACCATCCGCCCCACCCGGGAGGAGAGTAGATGTCCACGCAAGTGGATGCGGATCCAGGGGTCATCGGAGATTTGTTGCTCCGTGAGATGGAGACACGCAACTGGTCCCAGCGCGAAACGGCCAAAGCCTGCCAGTTGAGCAACACGACGATCAGCAAGATCGTGCGCGGGCAGAGCATACCTGATCCCAACACCTGCTTCAAGCTGGCGCAGGGATTGGAGCTTCCCGCACCCTATGTGTTGCGTCTGGCGGGACACGAGATCGCCCAGGTCCGGACCACGTCTCCTTCATTGGAAGCCTTGCTCCACGCACAGTTCGATCGCCTGCCCGAGCGCGCGATCCAGGAAATGCTCGGCGCGATCCGCACGATCGAGAACGCCTATACGACGCCCTCTTCGGAAGACCAGCGCCTGGCCCAGCAAAAGCTGGAGGACCTGGAGCTCGTCCGCCGTTGGCTGGACCCGATCAAGCGCCAAGCGCTGACCGTCGTCCAGGGGGGGAATTTCCTGTTCTACCAGACCGCCGATCTGGACGAACGGGGACGGGAGATCAACCGCAGCGAACTGCTGCCGATCGAAGAAGATGCAAGCCGCCTCTCGACCTTTCCGACGCTCAAATTCGCCAACTCGTTCTGCGTGCAGATCTATCCGCTCTGCGAGTTCGACGCACATCGCTGCCGCTCGCACCCGCTGCACGCCGTGCTCTTTCAACCGATCTATGCCGGAGACCGCGGCACGGGCGTGCGCGTGATCTACCCGGATGGCAGGCAGGTGACGGTTCGCGACCAGGTCACGCAGCAGATCTGGCAGCGAGTCTACGCGGACCTGACTCCTGGCCGGGGCGCACTGTCACTGATCTCATCGACGCAGCAAAAGCAGCAACTGGCGCGCGCCCGCGAGCGCTGGCAGGCCGGCCATCCCAAGGAGCTGTGGGTCAACCCCGATGCTCGGGCCTATGCTGCGCTACTCGCCTCGAACAAGGGTGACAATACGTACCACCTGCTCACCGGGCCGCTGTCGGAGGTGAGCGACGACGACTGGTATGCGCACAGTGCAGAACGAATCGAGCTCATCGACGCCGCGCTCTATGGGCGCTTTAGTACCTCGATCGTGCACCTGCAGGGGTTCTGCCTCAAGCTCTATCCGGAGGTCGAGCACATCACAGCGGCACGCCACATCGTACCCGCACACCGCGTCGTGAGCTGGGAAGAGGACGGGTACGCGCACATCTGCGTGCTGCAAGCCTACCTGGAAACGTGGCTGCACCTGCGCGTGGGCCGAAAAGAGGACGGGCGAGTCACCATCGCCGTGCTGGAAGACACCTCGCCGCGCGCCGATACCGGGCGCCGGCGGCTGGAGGATCTAAAGCGTACGATTGAAGAGAAGGGCATCCAGGTGAACGACTCGCATTCGCCGACCGAGGCGGATGCGTACGACGTATAGAAAAACGAGAAGGAATCGCGACGCGATTCCTTCTCCCTGCCGAAAGTTTACTCGCAGCCGTTGAAGGGGCTGGCCAAAGACCCTTTAACTCGACCCGGGCACCCACGCCGTTGTGTGTTCCCGTGCCGCGCTGCATTCATATAGTAGCACAAAATCGAGCATCCGTCAACTGTCGAACACTATGCAACAGGAGCAACGGCTTTGAAGGTAAAAGAGAGCGGACAACCTTTCCCTTCGCC
>CAZLMZ010000287.1:1165-2334 GCA_964560475.1 uncultured Anaerolineae bacterium | reverse complement strand
GTGACATTGGTCGGCCTCTATGGCGACCTCTACAACAGCATCGTCCGTCCTGAGCGCAAATACGCGGTCAGCCACTACCTGCGCACCCAGTGGGCGCCGCTGCTCGGCGCGGCACGCTTCTGGTTCGTGATCGCCCTGCGCCAGCGCTGTTTCTGGAACGACAAGCAGGATTGGTGCGTGGTCGACATGGAGACCCTGGCCCGCGAGTCCGGGCTCTCGCTGCGCACCGTGAACCGCATCGTGGCCGCGTCGAACGTCCCTGCCGGCGCAACCCTCGAACAGGCGGACGAGGCAGACCTGGACGATCGCGACGGCCTGGCGGCGTGGTTCTTTGACAAGCGGCACCGCCGTCGCTACAGCCAGGAGGTGGGACGCACGATCAACGCCCCGAACCGCTACCATGTGCTGCTGGACGATCCACTGACCCCCGCCGATCAGCTTGCCCTGACCTGTGCCTTGCGCCGTGCGCTCAGCGATCGCTCGCCGGAAGGAACGCTGCAGGCCCTGCAGCGATTGTGCGACCGCGGCCCCGAGCTCCTGCATCCGGTTACCCCACCGTCGCTGCCGGTGGAGGTGATACCGGGCGCGTTCGTGCTCGACCTGGTTGAGGCACACTGCCCCCTACCCGAGCGAGAGAGCGTGCTCTATGCCGAGATCGCGCGCGCCGCGTCGCGCCTGCACAACATCCTCACCCGTCCCGAGCACGCCTACGTCGGCAACCAGTACTTTCGCCTGGAGTGGCTGCCCGAGCTGGGGCCGTTGCTGTCTTCGCTGGTGATCAACCTGCGCGCGCGCTGCTACTGGAACGAGCGGACCGGCGAGCTGCGCGACACCTGCCAGGCAAGCTGGAGCGAGCTGGCAGACGAAATCGGGTGCACGTCGCGGCAACTCCGCAACCTGCGCCAGGAACCACAGCTCTCACATTTTGTCACCACCCTCCACGCCGGCCGTGGCCGCGCGCCCTCTGAATTTCGGGTGAGCATGGCCGATCCGCTGACCGACGCCGGCCAGCGAGCGTTCGCGGCAGAGGCAGGAAAGCAGGACGGCCTGCAGGTGGACCCGGAAACGGGCCAGATCGACGCCTATGCCCTGCTCCAGAAACCGGAAATTCTGGCATCAAGAAGAAACGCGGCCGGCGAGAATAGGGAAGTTTTGGCACCTGGAAGCAA
>CAZLMZ010000287.1:0-1065 GCA_964560475.1 uncultured Anaerolineae bacterium | reverse complement strand
CGGAAATTCTGGCACGTGGGAGCGCCAACAATGCGGAAATTGTGGCATCTAGGGATCGGAAATTCTGGCACATAGAAGGCCTCAATGCGGAAGTTTTGGCACTCGAATCCGGAAGTTCTGGCACAACAGATCAAATACGCCTAATTACTTCGAGCAAAAAAGGACTGACAGAAGCAACAGTACTGCTCACGCCGGAACTCGCCAGTGATGCGGCAGCGCTTGCTGCTGCTGTTCGCACCCGGCTCTTTGACCTGCTGGACGTCCAGCAGCCGGGAAAGGGCAGGCTGCACGAACTGGAGCCACGCTGCGACTGGATCGTGGCGTGGGCGCTCTATGCCCTGGCCCAGCCCGGCCTGTCGGAGAACAAGGCGGGCTATGTGTACCGTCGTCTGATCGATCAAGATCCCCCGCCCCAGGACGCGATCCTCCTGGCTGGCCTGTCGCCGCCCGAGTGGCGTGCCCTCTACCGCGCGCAACGCTACGGCGCGGACAGCCAGCTCGATGCCTCGTTGCGGGATCGCTTGGCGGCGTGGCGCGCTTTGCTGGGCCCGGTCTGGGAGCGGCTCGAGTTTGACCTGGGTACCGGAGAGGCGGCAGCACGCGAGGCGGAGCGCGGCGACCAGCCGCTGGCCATCGCCTCGCACGGGGGCCAGGAGCGCTCCCCTTCCCAGGCGGCGGTACAGCAGGCCGGCCCGCGCGTCCCGCAGCCCGTGGCGGAAGGTACGCCTGCCACGGATCCTGAGCCCGGGGACGGGCCAGGGATGGCTTTGCCTGCGGCGGTCGTGGCGCTGCTGGACGG
The DNA here is from genome assembly GCA_964560475.1 of uncultured Anaerolineae bacterium. GTDB lineage: Bacteria > Chloroflexota > Anaerolineae > JAFGEY01 > JAFGEY01 > BS750m-G44. Next base: position 266 of record CAZLMZ010000287.1, on the reverse strand, counting down.
CGAGGAAGAGGTGTCGTGCACGGAGGCGGGCCGCGAGGTTGCGGCGTGGGATCTATATCACGCCTACGAGCTGGCGCGCGCACTCGAGTCAGAGGAAGAGGGTGAAGCGATCGAGGTCATCTATTGCGCGCGCGATGGGCACGAATACGCGCTCAATGCGGAAGTTTTGGCATTTGCATTGGAGCCATTGCCCCGTGGCGTATGGCGGGCGGTCGAGATGGAGCTGCCGCTGCGCCTCTCGGGCCCCGAGCAGAAGCAAAAGTGGC
>CAZLMZ010000286.1:0-4440 GCA_964560475.1 uncultured Anaerolineae bacterium | reverse complement strand
ATCCGCCCCGTCCCTCACGGCCTCGGCATCGGCGGGACTCAACGCCACGTAGGGGTCAGGAGATAGCTGCGCAATGCCGGGCGTCAGGTAGCTCAGCTCTTCCGAACCAAAGATGTGGTGGATCGGAACCACCAGCCACTCGCCCTCCCGGACATGGAAGGCCGGCGGGATCTCGGTCCAGTACCAAAGCCCGCACGCGATCGGCTCGATCAGTCGATGTCCAGGGTCGCCGCCCCTCAGCGGCCCGCCCACCTCGCTCTGGAACTTGTTGAGCGCCTGGACAGAGTTCCAACCAGGGCTCCAGTAGCGAGGGATCAGCGGCGCGGGCGGCTGCTCCCCATACCCTTCCATCGTAAAGGAGAGCGGCGAGTCCGGGTCGTCGGGTGGTTTGGGTTCTTGCACGTCGACGTTCGCATGGATCGCCGTTCTCCCCGTCGCGCGGTGTGACTCGCGTGGAATCTTTTGCCCTGCCATGCGGAACGAGGCCGGTGGCGCAATGTCGAGGATGGATTTTAGCTCGGGTATCTCCTCGGCTACAGCTTGAGCGACGTCGTCCACGATCTGCCACGGCGCCTCTTCATCGCGACCGGCAGCGACGATGAGGTCGCGCAGCCAGCGCCAGCTCGCCTGAACGTCTCCCTCCGCCGTCATCACCTGGTAAAAGCGCTGGACGCGGGCCTCGTTATTGACGAGCGTGCCCGTCGATTCGGCAAACGTGGCCGCCGGGAGGATGACCTCGGCCTTGGCCGTCGTCGCGCTGGCCACATGCTCGATCGCAATCACGTGTCTCGCTCCCTCCAGGAAAGCATCTACAGCCGTGGGCGCGGTGCGGCGGTAGAGGTCATTCTCTAGCACAATCACCGTATCGGCCTCGCCCTCCTCGACCGCCTGGAACGCTTCGGCCAGCGTACCTCCCTCGATAAAGGCGAGGCCCAGGCTGTTGCACTCGGGGACAGTGATGCACAGCTCTGCCGTGCCCTCCTCTCGACAGAGCGCCCAGGCAATATTGGTGGCTGCCTTGATCAGTGCCTCGCTGCCGCAGCTCGTGCCGGTGACTACCAGGGGACGGTGCCCTCTTTCCAGCAGCTCTGCGATCTCTTGTGCCTGCGCACGTACCTCTTGGTCCAGGTCTTCCACATCGGGCGATTGGGAGCGTAGGATGTGGGCGATGGCGAACCCCAGGCGAGCCAGGTCATCTGGGGCACCGTGGAAAACCGACGTAGCCACGGCGTCGAGCTTGCTACCTGTCGGCGTCGCGACGATCAATGGGCCTTCTTCCAGGGCGATCGCTTCCTGTACTGCAGCGTCCTGCCAACCATAGATGTGCAGCAACTCCTCAGCTTTCTGTATCGGGATCTGGCGCACCGATTGCCGCAGGCCCAGGGCGAGCAGCGGCGCCGTATTGTTCAGGTCCTCCCCTAGCACCAGCACGGCGTCCGACAGCTCGACGTCGTGAAGCGAGGGAAGGCGCGCGGACCCGGTGCGCATGATCGCGAGCGACAGCGGGATCAGGCGCGACTCGTTCTCGGATAGGCCCCAGTAGAATCGCTCCCTTCCGACCAGCGTTCGCAGCGCCAGATTGGCCTCCAGCGAAGCGCGCGGTGAGCCGATGCCGATCACCCGCTCTCTGTCGCGGAGGAGCGGCTCGATGTAGGCCAGTGCATCTTGCTTGCTCAGCGGTTCCGCTGCCTCGTCCACTGCCCTGCGCAGCATGGGGCGGCGCACGCGGCGCTCGCTGTTCACGAACTCGTAGCCGTAGCGGCCCCGATCACACAAGAAGTAGCGGTTCACCTCCTCGTGGTAGCGGTTGCGGATGCGGCGCAGCTCCCCATAGCGTTCCCCCGGGATGGTGTTGCATCCCAACCCGCAGTGCACGCACACGGAAGGCGCAGTCCGCAGATCCCACTTGCGCGTATAGTGCTCCTTGAGCGTCTTGTCGGTAAAGACGCCGGTCGGACAGATCTCGACCAGGTTGCCGCTGAATTCGCTGTCCAGGACGCCGTCCTCGTAGCGGCCAAAGTACACATTGTCGTGAGATCCAAAGACGTCGAAATCCCGTCCCCACGAGTACTCCCGGTAAAAGCGGACGCAGCGATAGCACGCAATGCAGCGGTTCATCTCGTGGTTGATAAAAGGGCCCAGGTACTGGTTACGGTGCGTCCGCTTGTCAAAGCGGAACTCGCGGCGATTGTGCCCGGTCATGACGGTCATGTCCTGTAGGTGGCATTCACCGCCCTCGTCGCAGACCGGGCAATCGTGCGGATGGTTGACCATCATCCACTCGATCACGCTGGCCCGGAACTCTCTTACCTCCGGATCGTCGATCGAGATGCGCAGCCCATCCTCCACCGGCGTCAGGCAGGACATGACAATGCGGCCCACTTTGTCGTTCTCGTCGCTGAACTGCTTGACCGCACATTGGCGGCACGCGCCGACCGATCCCATCGCCGGGTGCCAGCAAAAGTAGGGGATGTTGAACCCTAGCGAGAGGCAGGCATGCAATAGGTTGTTGCCCTCTTTAGCCTCGTACGGTTGTCCGTCTATGTAAATAGTCGCCATCTGGTTATCTCCACGGGCATCGCTTGTCGTGAATATGCTGTTCGAAATCAGTCCTGAAATACTTGAGCGCGCTCTGCAGCGGCTCTACTGCGCCCGGCGCCAGCGCGCAAAAAGTGCGGCCTGGTCCAAGCAGCCGCGCGTGCCGCTCCAACCGCTCCACGTCCCCTGGTTGCCCCTCTCCCTCCTCCAGCGCCTGCAGGATCCGGGCCGTCCAGGACAGTCCTTCTCGACACGGTGTACACCAGCCGCACGACTCGCGCGCAAAGAACCGTTCCAGGTTATGCACCATGCCCACCGGGCACGTCTGATCGTCGAGCACAATGATTGCGCCCGTGCCGAGGCGGCTGCCGGCCGTGTTCAGCGAATGGTAATCCATCTTGACGTCCAGATGGTTGGGCAACATGAAATCAGTTGACGCACCGCCGGGCAGCAGTCCGCGTAGGGTGCGCCCCTCCTCCATCCCGCCCGCGCGTTCCTCCAGGATCTCGCGGATCGTCGTCCCCATCGGCAGTTCCCACAACCCAGGTCGCTTGACCCGTCCGCTGATCCCGTACAGCTTGGTGCCCGTATCGCTGGTATGGCTCAAGCTGCCGAACCACGCTGCGCCGTGCCGCACAATGTGGGGCACGTTGCACAGCGTCTCGACATTGTTGACGATCGTGTCGCGGCTCCACAGCCCGCTGATCTGCGGGTAGGGGGGCTTGGAGCGCGGTACCGGCCGCTCGCCCTCCAGCGCGTTGAGCAGTCCTGTCTCCTCGCCACAGATGTAGCGTCCTGCGCTGACATGAAGGTCCATCTCCAGGTTGTACCCCGAACCCAGGATATCCTCTCCCAGGTAGCCCGCTCGATAGGCTGTTGCGATCGCCTCCCGGAGAACGTGTGCCGCACGCTTGTACGCCCAGCGTACGAACACGTAAGCGACCTCAGCCTGGATTGCATAGGCGCTGATCGCCATGCCCTCGATCAACTGGTGCGGGTTGCCCTCCAGCAGCAGGCGATCCTTGAACGTGCCGGGTTCCATTTCGTCAGCATTGGCGATCAGGTACTTGGGCCGCTGCGCCTCCTCGCCCATCGGGACAAAGCTCCACTTGAGCCCGGTAGGAAATCCGGCGCCTCCGCGCCCACGCAGGCCCGAGTCCTTGACCAACTGGGTGACTTCTTCTGGCGTCATCTCGCGCAGGGCCCGGCGCAGGCCCGCATAGCCCCCCGTCCGCTCGTAGGCCTGCAGTTCGAGCGGCGCCTTGCCCGGCTCGATGTGCTGCGTCAGGGGCCGCAATCCAGGATCGGGTGAGCCGGCGTTCGCATTCACGAGCCTGTCTCCGCCTCCACCTAGCGCCATGGACAGCCTTTTTCCTCGATGTGCTGCTCAAGATCTGAACGAAAGTAGTTGAGCGCGCTGCGGAGGGGCTGCATCGCACCTGTAGCCAGGGTACAGAAGGTCGCATCGTCTTTGATCAGCCTGGCGTGCAGGGCGAGCCGCTCGATATCGATGACCTGGCCTTGTCCTCCCTCGATCGCATCGAGGACCTTGGCCGTCCACGGCAGGCCATCTCGACACGGTGTGCACCACCCGCACGACTCGCGCGCATAGAAATGCATCAGGTTCGCCATCATCCCCACCGGGCAGGTCTGATCATCGAGTACGATGATCGTGCCTGTGCCCAGCCTGCTGTTCACCTTCTCTAGTGAACCTGCATCCATCTGCACGTCCAGGTGCTTGGACAGAAGAAAGGGGGTCGATCCGCCGCCGGGGAGCAATGCCCGTAGGGACAGGCCCTCGCGCATGCCACCTGCGTGCTCCTCGATGATCTCGCGGGCCGTCGTTCCCGTCGGCAGTTCCCACACGCCCGGGCGCACGACCTTGCCACTGACCTGGTACAG
>CAZLMZ010000285.1:0-4449 GCA_964560475.1 uncultured Anaerolineae bacterium | reverse complement strand
GGAATCCGAAGGCGGATGGGAATCCGTCAGAATCCGAAGGGGTGAGATGATAGCACGTACGGAGCGCAAGTGGACCATGGTCGTCGACCTCGACAAATGCACGGGATGTGAGGCCTGCGTCGTCGCTTGCCACGCCGAGAACAATGTCCCGATCGTGTCACAGGAGCAAGTGGTCCGTGGCAGGGCGATGCATTGGATCCATATCGAGCGCTACTGGGAGGGCGAGTACCCGAACGTCCGCGCGCGCTTTATCCCGCTCCTGTGCCAGCAATGCCAGCGTGCCCCGTGCGAGCCGGTGTGCCCAGTCTATGCCACCCTGCACAGCGAGCAGGAGAACCTGAACCTCCAGATCTACAACCGGTGTGTGGGCACGCGCTATTGCCAGAATAATGACCCGTACAAGGTCCGATTCTTTAACTTCTTTGACCCTGTCTTTGACGAGCCGCTGAACGAGCAGCTCAATCCCGACGTGACGGTGCGCAGCGCTGGCGTTATGGAAAAGTGCACTTTTTGTGTGCAGCGCATCCGCCGTGCTGAGGAGCGAGCACTGGTGGAGGGCCGTGCGCTGCAGGACGGAGAAGTGGTTCCGGCTTGCGTGGAGACCTGTCCCCCCAGCGCGCTCGTCTTCGGTGACCTGCTGGATGCCAGCAGCGCGGTGGCGCAACTGCTGCAGAACAACCAGCGCGCCTTCCGGCTGTTGGGACACCTCGGCACCGAGCCGTCGATCTACTATCTGAAAGGGGGCACATCGCGTGTCGGTGCATAGGGGCGATGGCCTAGCGGATGGGAATCCGGCGGATGGGAATCCGGCGGATCAGGCGCCCTCGGAAGTGACGGACCAGGCCCGCCAGGCGCGGGCACGCTATCTGCTGCTCGACGAGCGGCCGATGCCAGACCTGGTCGCGCAACTGCTGGGGCCTATGCAGCGCGCAGGCCCTCTGTACTGGCTGTTGTTCGCCGTGCTTGGGTGCATGGTACTCGTTGCCGGTGGGGTGTGGATCTACCAGATGTGGTGGGGGATCGGGATCACCGGGCTCAACCGCCCGGTCATGTGGGCCGTGTATATTGCCAACTTTGTCTATTTCATTGGGATCGGCGTGGCCGGCACGTTCATCTCCGCCGTGCTGCGTGTCCTGCGTTTCCAGTGGCGCGCGCCGATCACGCGGGCCGCAGAGACGTTGACGGTCTTTGCCCTGGCCACCTCAGGGCTGTTCCCGCTGATCCACCTGGGCCGCACGTGGAAGTTCTATTGGATGCTGCCTTACCCAAACCAGCGCCGGCTGTGGCCAAGCTACCATTCGGCGCTGCTCTGGGACCTGACCGCAATCCTGACCTACCTAACCAGCAGCGTGCTCTTTGCTTGGCTGGTCATGATCCCCGACCTGGCCACAGTGCGCGATCGGATCGCGCGAGGATGGCGTCACCGCCTCATGAACGTCCTTGCCCTGGGTTGGCGGGGTACCGAGGGAGAATGGAGTCACCTCAAGACGGCGACGACGATCTTTAGCCTGGCCATCATCCCGGTCATGATCCTGATGCACAGCATCGTCGGCTGGGACTTTGCGATGACGATCCAGGCCGGCTGGCAGAGCACGGTCTTTGGGCCCTACTTTGTGTCTGGTGCCCTGCTCTCGGGCGCAGCGGCGGTGATTATCGTCCTGGCCGTTGCCCGCAAGACACTGCACCTCGAGTATTTCCTGCGCGCCGAGCACTTTGACGGTATGGGCAGGTTCCTGCTGGTACTCTCGCTCGCCTGGGCCTATTTCTACTTTAACGACGTGCTCGTGCCCTGGTACGGCCAGCTGCCTGTGGACAAGACCATCCTACAGCTTTTCACCTCGGGGCGCGCGGCGCCACTGTGGTCGCTGATGGTCTTTTCGAACCTGGTATTGCCGGCTGCTACGCTCTGGTCGCGGCGCGTACGCACCTCGATCCCGGCGATGGTAGTGATCTCGATCTTTGTCAACATTGGTATGTACCTCGAGCGCTACCTGATCGTCGCCGTCACTCTGGGGCGCAACGAGCTGCCATTCGACTGGGGAGCGTACGTCCCGCACCTTCCAGAGATCTTGATCACCGTCGGGGCGTTCTCGCTGATTGGCTTTCTGTTCCTCGTCTTTGTCAAGCTCTTTCCGATCATCCCGATCTGGGAAGTGCGCGAGGGGCAGATGAAGCAGGGCCTGCGGCGCATCGGCCGCGATCTTGTGCCCACGCGAGTCGATCCGGACTAGAGGCAGGTTATGAGTCAAAGCCTACTGCTCGCACTATACGACAAGACGGACCAGGCTGCGCAAGCCATTGCTGGTTTGTCGGACATAGGCGTCCGTGATGCAGACGTCACCGTCATGTCGAGCGTGCCCTACGAGCCCCAGATGCTGGGACGGCGCGCGGTGGACGGGCGCCTGACCGCGATCACACTGCTCGGCGCGGTGGCCGGCCTGTTCCTGGGCCTGTTCCTGACCGTAGGCATCTACGAGCTGTACCCGCTGATGCAGGGCGGGCAGCCGCTGATACCGGTCGCGCCGTCGCTGATCATCCTGTTTGAGGTCACGATGCTGGGCACGATGGGAGCCGCATTCCTTGCTTTTCTCGTTCTCAACCGGTTCCCCGTCTTTGGCCGACCGGCCTATGACCTGCGTATCACCGAAGGCAAGATCGGCGTGTTGGCGGACGTCGAATCGGGACAGTTCTCCCAGGCGGAAGAGGTCCTGCGCCAGGCTGGGGCTGTGGATGACGATGTGCAGACGCTGGAAAGCGATCGCCGTCCGGATCGCGTGAGCTGGCTCTACTTTGCCGGGGCAGTGGCCTCTGTGGTCGTGGTCGTAGCCGTCATCTCCCTGTTGTTTTTCTACGATGTGATCCGGATACCCTTCCCGACCCAAATGGCGGCACAGAACTCGACCGCGTACGTCCAGGGGCCGCGCCGCGCCGCGCCCGAAGCGGCGGTTCCGGTGCAAGGGCCGGCCCTGATCGCTGGACAGCCCGCTAGTGAGCCGGTCCCTGCCAGTGAAAGCTCGCTGCAGCGCGGACGCATCTTGTTTGGCATCGATTGTGCACTCTGCCACGGGCAGGAGGGTAGCGGGGACGGCCCGCTGGCCAAGTACTTTGAGCCGCATCCGCCCGACCTGACGGCTGAGGACGTGCAAGAGCTGCCCGACGATGTGCTGTTCCTCGTCCTGACCCAAGGGCGCGGGATCATGCCGAGCCTGGCAGAAAACCTGAGCCCAGTAGAGCGCTGGGATGTGATCAACCACGTTCATAGCCTGGCGCGCAACGGGAGTGGTGGATGAGAATCCAAAGGTGGATGAGAATCCGAGTGATGTACGCACAGAAAGATCCAACACATTGTGTTCCAATCGCGAGGCTTGCCGTCCTTCTGGCGCTCTCGGCCCTGGTGTGCGCATGCTATCCGAACCCACAACCAGCGGGCCTCACGCCCATTCCTACTTTGGCCCCGGCCCAGCAGGTGACGCTCGTTCCCGTGTTGCAGCGGCCGGTACAGCCCACGGCTATGGCGCCGCCCGGTGGAGCCCAAGCAGGCGAGGCGGATGAGAATCCGGCTGCGCAGGGCGCGGCCCTCTTTTCGCTGCACTGCGCTACGTGCCACGGCGCCCGAGGTGAAGGGATTGATGCACCGCCGTTGCGAGACAACCAGTACGTGCAGACGGCGAACGCCCAAGAGCTCTATGCGACGGTTGCGGACGGGCGTGCGGGTACTGAGATGCCCGGCTGGCTGGAGGCCAGTGGTGGCCCACTGATGCAGGCCGGTATCGTGCACGTCATCGCCTTCCTCCACACGCTGCAGGGGGTCTCGCCCCTGCCGACGGCGACGCCGGGGCCGTCGGAAGCGGAAGAGCCGACGCCTACCCCCGGTGGACCGACCCCGGAACCGGCGCAACCATCGATGCCGGGTGGCCCAGGACTGGCAGCGTCCATGACCGGAGATGTGGCACGAGGGCGATCGAGTTTCGGCGTGTTCTGCGCTGCGTGTCACAGTGCGGATGGTGTGGGCGGCGTACCGAACCCCGGATCTGATGACGGAACGGTGCCTGAGCTGAACCCGATCGATCCGACTCTTGTCAGCGCAGATCTGAAGGTCTTTGCCGTGAACGTCGATCTCTTTGTCGAGCATGGCTCGGTGCCTGAGGGACCAGCGCCGATTGTCGTGATGCCATCTTTTGGCGACAGCAGGATGCTGACCGATCAAGAGATCGCCGATCTGATCGCCTACGTGATCTCGCTCAACACGCTCAAGGAGCAGCGGTGACGCTACACGGGAAAGGAGAGCGGATGGAAAGGACCCAAGCGGAGACAAGAGGAACAAGGTGTGCGGCGGGCCTCGCTCTGGCCAGGCCTCGCGGATCCGAATTCGAAGGTGGTTTTCTACTCTAGCACAGCACGGAGGTAACACATGTTTATCGACTACTTGGCAATGCTGCTGATCAACCT
>CAZLMZ010000284.1:1227-4453 GCA_964560475.1 uncultured Anaerolineae bacterium | reverse complement strand
ACCCGTGGAAAAGCCGGATCGTGTCGCCGGCGGCGGCACCGATCTGTCGCTCGAGCGCTTGCCGCTGCTCGGTCTGAACGCGCTCGCCAGAGCGCACGAGTACGACTATTTTGCGGACGGGCACCGGGGTGCCAGCATGGTGGCAGCATACCTGCTCTGTACGGACAATGACCTCGACACGCGCACCCGCTCGCGGATCGCCGAGTTGATCGACGTCAACTGGGCGTCGACCCCGCTGTGTGCGGCCTTTCCAGAGACCGGCGCCGATCCGGGGCGGATCCGGGAGATTGGCGCGGCACTGACAGAGGGAGCAGAGACGCTGCGACAGGTCGGGCACAACGCGATCCTGGCCATGTTGGCGATCAAGGCGCTGCGCATGATACCTTGCGCAGCAACGCACGAGCGCATCGACGGGATCTGCCGCCTGATCCGCTCCTTTACGCCGTGGCGGGACGTGGCACCCGACCCCGACGTCGATCCGCCGCCGTTTGCCGACACAGTGGCTGCATCGCGCTTTGTCCTACAGGAGGCGTACGAGGCCATCGACCGCTTTGTCGGCTTTGGCCAGGGATACGCCGGGCACATGCTGACCTTTGGCCAGGCGCTCGTCGAGCTGGCGGCCATGGGCGATGTAGAATGGGCGGAGAGCTGCCGCCTCGCTTTCCGGAAATACGTAACCGTGACGCGCCTCGGGCCGGAGCCGGGTTCCAAGCCGCGTCCGGACCACGAGCCGAGTGACCTGCGACCGGTCGACGCGGCATACTGGGAGAAGCGAGGGGAGGGTAGTCTGGGCATCGGGCACGCCTTCAAGTACCCGTACAGCTACTATGAGCTCTTGCGGCGAGCTGACGACCCGGCCCTGGCTCGCCTGTGGGATGAGAAGGCGTATCACCTGTTCTGATGCGCAACCCAGTCGACCTGCAGGCGCCGCCCGCGGGCTAGCGGCGTCCCGCGCTGGAGAGGGACGGACCCTGCCCGCCATGCTCATGCCTTGCGCCCTGGCGGTGTCCCTTCCTCGGTAACAGGAGTGCCGTTGGGGCACGACGGGATTGATGGCGCGACCGTGCCATGGCCGCCAGCCGCAGAGCGGTCGACAGGGCCCGGCTCGACCAGGCGCTCGAGCGGGCGGCGGTTGACGTGCAGTTGGAGCACGTCTGGCCTGGAATAGTGCCCGGCAATGTCACAGTCGAGCTTGTGCTGCAGCACCTTGTCCAGCGACCCCTCTGCAGTGATGATCGCTTCCTCCTCCGTCGTGGGCAGTTCCACCAGGATCTCCCCGTCGGGGCCGATGATGCAGCTACCCGGTTCGCCCTGCACAAACCCCGGCTGCTCGATCTCTGCCAGGACCTGTGGGATCGCTTCCTCGATCCACGCCGCGCCGACCGCGATCACATAGCACGCTCCCTGGAAGGCGAGCGCGCGCGACAACACGCGCGCCCCGCCTGCCTTGCCGTACGGCCACGCCGCGACGTGGATCTGCGTCCCCTGGGCGACCAGCGCGTAGCCGGGCAGCATCATGGTGTGCTCCCAGCAGTTGAGGCCGCTGATGCGCCCATACGGCCGCTCGTAGGTGCGCAGGCTCGCGCCGTCGCCCTCTCCCCACACCGTCCGCTCGACCGACGTCGGCTTGAGCTTGCGGTGGCGGCCGAGGATCCGGCCCTCGCACCCGATAAAGAGCAGCGTGCAGTAGATGGTGCCACGCGTGTTCGGGTCCCGCTCTGCGACGCCGATCGCGACGTCGATGCCTGCGTCGCCGGCCACCTGGCACAGGCGGTCGGTGGTGGGGCTCGGGATCTCGACGCCGCTGTCGAGGTATGCCGTCCGGGCCGCCAGGGTCTCTGCCCGGGTGCCCCGCCAGGTCCACCAGGGATAACCCGGCAGCCAGGTCTCGCCGAACGCGGCGAGGGTGGCGCCCTTACGCGCGGCCTGCTCGATGAGCCGGCACGCCTTTTCTGTCGAGGCCTCGCGATCGAGGTACGCGGGTGCGGCCTGAATCGCGGCCAGCGTGAACGGCGGATGATCGGTCATGACATACCCTCCTCAAAGGTCTACCGGGGGCGATGGGGATGGACGCTGGATGCGCCGCTCACTCGGGTCTGCTCGCTGTTGGAGAGCTCGTGCCCTGGACAACCTGGCCAACAGCACTGCCTGTCCCACCCACGGCGCTATTCCAGGTTTGCCTTCACATAGAACACGAGCTCCCGGACAAACGGCAGGAAGGCGAGCTCGCGGCTGGGCTCTCGCAGACTGCTCCCGTCGAGGTCGCCTTTCCTGGACATCAGGAAAGCGGCGCGATTGTACAGCCGCTCCCGGATCAGACGCCGGCAGAGCTCCTCGTATCGCTGCGCATAGGACGCGTCCTTAAAGACCGGAAACACCGGAAAGTGGGGCTCACGGACGGATACGGGCGTGTTCGACTGCTGGCAGTCCTCCAGCATAAAGACGTAGCCTAGCCAGGGCCTGGGGATCTCGCTGAAGGCATTCTCGCGATAGGCCTTCCAGATGTCGGTCGCCGAGCCGATGGCCTCCTCGACGCGGTTGTTGAAATTGTTCCCGAATGAGGGGCCAACCTGAGACTTGAACTCGACCGCCGCCAACAGCCGCTGCTCGTGAACGACCAAGAGATCCCACATCTTGGTCGGGCGAAAGTAACCAGGGAGTTCCAGTTTCTTGCCCAGGAAGATACAGTCGCTCGGGACCTCGTTCTCCTCCAGCAAGTGCTTGACGAGATCCTCAAAGCCGCTCATCTGCTTGCCGCCAGTGACGGCAGCCCTGGCTCCCTGGTCCTTCCTGCCTCCCTGTCCTTGCGATTCAGCCTGCCGGCCCCGCCGGCGCCAGAAAAAGCCGGCGGCGTCACAGAGCTGCTGCCACAGGTCCGGCGGCATTCGAACGGATACGCCCGTCAACGGGTCATCGCTCATGGTCGCGTTGGCTCCCTCTGACCTCTACGAGGTGGCTGTTATGCCCCACCATTTCCCACTTGAAGCGTGCGGCAGCGAGGTCGAGGTAACTCTGGTTGACGTCTACGCCGATGCTGTTGCGCGCCGCCAGCGCCGACGCGATCGGTGTCGAGCCAGAGCCGACAAAGGGATCGAGCACGGTGTCGCCGACAAAGCTGAACATGCGTACCAGGCGCTCGGCAAGCTCGACCGGGTAGGGGGCCGGGTGGTCCTTGGTCGACGCTCCAGGTATGGTCCAGATGGCCTTGAACCACTCCTTGTGCTCG
>CAZLMZ010000284.1:0-1127 GCA_964560475.1 uncultured Anaerolineae bacterium | reverse complement strand
ATTCGCAGCGAACGACAAGGAGGCAGCGTGCCCACCGACACCACCTTTCTCTCCGAGTTGGCCACCAACCTGAGCGACGCTCTGGCCGGGCGTACCTTTACCCTCAAGTACGACCTGGGCGACGACGGCATCTATCGCCTGGTCGTTCAGGACGGCAGGTGGCAGATCGAGCCGGGCGACGGCGAGGCGACCGCTACCGTCCGGCTGCCCAGCGCCTGGGATGCCAGGGCGCTCGCCACCGGCACGCTGGAGGCAGGCCACGCGGTAGAGGAAGGGGCGCTGGTGCTCGAAGGCGATTGGGGGCGGGCGATCGACGTGATCGTCGGGGGCACCTTGACCGACGAGGCCCTGGTGCCGCCCTACGTTCTGCCCGATGCGCTGACTTGTCTCGACGGCACCCCCGTCCGCGACGCGGGAACGTGGGTCGCGGTGCGCAGGCCCGAGGTGCTGCGCCTCTTTCAGGAACAGATGTACGGGCGGTCGCCTGGCCGGCCGGGCAGGATGACCTTCCAGGTGTTCGACCACGAGCGGGGCGCGCTGCAAGGCGCCGCCACGCGCAAGCAAGTGGTGATCGATTTGAGCGATGGGGGCGGACCGCAGATCGACCTCCTGATCTACGTGCCCAACGACCGCCCGGCGCCCGCGCCGCTCTTCATGGGGCTCAACTTTGGCGGCAACCAGACCATCCATCTTGACCCCGCCATCCGTCTGACCAGGGGCTGGGTGCCCGATTGGGGCCGCGGGCACGTCGAGAACAACCGCGCCACCGAAGCCTCGCGCGGGATCAGCGCCGGGCGCTGGCCGGTGGAGCGCATCCTGGCACGGGGGTATGGCCTGGCGACCATGTACTGCGGCGAGATCGACCCCGATTTCGATGACGGGTTCGAGAACGGCGTGCACGCGCTATACCCAAAGCCCGGGCCGGACGGGTGGGGGACGATCGGGGCGTGGGCGTGGGGGCTCAGCCGGGCGATGGACTATTTCGAGACTGACGACGCGATCGATCCGGCGCGCGTTGCCGTCATGGGACACTCGCGCCTGGGCAAGACGGCGCTGTGGGCCGGGGCGCAGGACGAACGCTTTGCGCTGGTGGTCTCGAACGACTCGGGCTGCGGCGGCGCGGCCCT
>CAZLMZ010000283.1:0-4464 GCA_964560475.1 uncultured Anaerolineae bacterium | reverse complement strand
GCCGACCGGCGCGTGATCGCCAGCGGCAGCGAGGTGACCATGACCTGCACGCTGCACAATGATGGCTGGTCCGACATTGCTTCCCATCTGGCTGCTCCCCTGCCCCCCGAGCTCGACCTGATCGAAGGATCGCTGAGCGCAGGAGCAGTCTACCATGCACCGACGCGCACCGTTGCATGGGAAGGCACGCTCGCACGGTCAGAAACCATCACGGTCAGCTTTCGCGTGCACGTTGGTGAGACCGTGTCTGCGGGCACCTCCATCTCCTTCCCGGCGACACTCGGCTATGCCGAGCACGAGATCGAGTTCGAGCTGCCCTACATCCTGCAGGTCAGTGTGCCAGATCTCTCCGCATCCACCGTCGCCGTGACGCCAAGCCAGCCTGCGCCCCTCCAGCCGCTGACCTACATGCTCCACCTGCGCAACGCGGGGCTGAGCGACACGACGGTGACCGTGAGCGGCGCCCTGCCCAAGACGGCATCGTTCGACGGCGCGATCGACAGCGGCGGGATCGGGACTGGGTACGCGATCAGCCGGACGTTGCAGTGGAGCGGGCCTGTACCCGCAGGCGGAGAGGTCGTGCTCACCTACCACGCGGTTCCAAACGATGAGACGGACTACTGGCTGATCCACGACGTGCGCATCGCCGACCAGTCCGGCGAGCGGTGGTACCTGGAGGCCCGGACACGCTTTGTTCCTTACCGGCTCTATTTCCCGTTCACCGCCAGGTGATCGGCTCAGAGTGCCCTGCCATGCGCCAAGCAAAGACCCTGGAGGTCTTCGCCAACCTTCAGGGCCTCGTCTTCTTGTCTCCTGGCACTGCACGGCCAACGCCGTCTAGTCGACGCGCGCTTGTTCTGTCGAGTCTCGCCGTCGAAGCCACCGCTCGAAGGAGGCCGGGCTTTCAGCGGATCGCTTGCCAAGCAGCAAGCCCTCAACGCCGATATCTTCATCGAGCTCGGGCCAATGGATGCCATAGCCGGCGCCACTGATCTCGTAATGGGCGCGCTCCGCCTGCGTTCCGTGTGCCAGACGCGGGTACCAGCCAATGGGCACAGAGATCGTGCGCCCGTCGTCGAGGTCAACTGACAACGTATCTTCAGTTACGGTCACATTGACAGCTCTAGGCAGTATCAGCGTGACCGCTGCAGAAAGCATCCCACTCACTTCTCAGCCTCTCCAGGTCCTCTCTTGCAACGCCCTGAATGTCCCGTAGCTCTTTCCGGCTATAGCCATGGTTATCTGCCAGCAACACCTCGGGGTCAAGCCAGAACTTGGCGCTCCTGTTCTCTCGATCTACGTGCATATGGCGTCGCTCGTCACAGTCATACGAGTAGAAGTAGAAACGGTAGGGTCCAGTTCGCAAGGCGGTTGGCATGGCTACGCAGCTCACTGGGCTGCTCCAAGTGTCCACCAAGAGCGCCCCACGAACAACTCCAGTCTGGTCTGCTTCCATCTTGTGACCATTATACTATCAAGACATGGTCCGGTCAATACGGCGCATGAGTAGCTATTGCATCCATGCCCATGGTCGAGTATACTATGTGCACGAACGACAGCCTCCCGCGGACTCTGCGACGTCCACCGGTGACCGGGGAGGTTCGTTTTTGGCCCGCTGGCGGTTGACCTGCTAGCACAAATGTGCTAACATGGAGGCCAGCGAGACGAGGAGTGTATGGCACAAGACAGCATTATCGTTCGCGGCGCCCGCGAACACAACTTGAAGAATATCGACATCGAGATCCCGCGCGACAAGCTCGTGGTGATCACCGGCCTCTCCGGATCTGGCAAGTCCAGCCTGGCCTTTGACACGATCTATGCCGAAGGGCAGCGGCGCTACGTCGAGTCGCTCTCTGCTTACGCCCGGCAGTTCCTGGGACAGATGAACAAGCCCGACGTGGACCTGATCGAGGGACTCAGCCCCGCGATCTCCATCGACCAGCGCGGTATGAGCCACAACCCGCGCTCCACGGTCGGCACCGTCACCGAGATCTATGACCACCTGCGCCTGCTTTATGCCCGGATCGGCATCCCCCACTGCCCGCAGTGCGGTCGCCCGATCCAGCAACAGAGCGCACAGCAGATCGTCGAGGCCGTGCTGCACATGCCTGACGGCAGCCGGATCCAGGTCTTGACCCCCCTGGTGCGAGGCCGCAAGGGCCACCACCAGCGCATCTTTGAGGAGATCCAGCGTTCCGGTTTCGTCCGCGCACGCGTCGACGGGCAAGTACGCGATCTCGACCAAGAGATCGAGCTGGACCGCTACAAGATGCACGACATCGAGGCGGTCGTGGATCGCCTCGTCGTCCGTGAGCCGGCGAACGCACAGGAGCAGGAAGAGCAGTATGCGCGCCTGACCGACTCGATCGAGACCGCGCTCTCGCTGAGCGACGGGTTCGTGATCGTCAACGACGTGACCGAAGAGCCAGACGATATTCTTTTCTCCGAGCACCTGGCCTGCCCACACTGCGGGATCTCGTTTCCCGAGATCGAGCCGCGCACCTTTTCCTTCAACTCGCCGCACGGTGCCTGCCCGGAATGCCAGGGCCTGGGCACCACGCTGGAGGTCGACCCGCAGCTCGTGATCCCGAACCGTGACCTTTCGCTGGCAGAAGGCGCGATCCGCCCGTGGAAGTTCAACGGCGACGGCGACGGCTACTATGTGCGCCTGCTCAAGACGGTCGCCCAGGTGTGGGAGATTCCCTGGCGGGCACCGGTCCGCAGCCTGCCCGAGGAAAAGGTCCATCTCTTGCTCTATGGCGGCGACGATCGGCCGCTGATGATCCGCTACCGCTCGTTCAAGGGACAGGTGCGGGAGCACACCACGACCTTTGAGGGCGTGGTACCCAACCTGCAGCGCCGCTACCGAGAGACATCCTCGGACCACAAACGGGATCGGATCCGCGACTATATGAGCACCCGTCCTTGTCCCGTGTGCCATGGCAAGCGCCTGAACGAGGAGAGCCGTGCGGTGACAATCGCCGGGATGGGCCTCGATCAGGTGGCTGCCCTCCCGGTGACCGACTTGCTCGAGTGGATCCGAGACCTGACCGGCGATTCAGATCATTGGCCCGAGACGCGCAACGGCACCGGGCCGCGCTTCCCCGATGAAGTGCGCCCGCTCACAGAGCGCGAGCTGCTGATCGGCGATCGCATTCTCAAAGAAGTGCGCGACCGGCTAACCTTCCTGGTCAACGTCGGGCTCGACTATTTGTCGCTCAACCGCGAGGCGACGACGTTGGCTGGCGGCGAGGCGCAGCGCATCCGCCTGGCCACCCAGATCGGGTCACGGCTGATGGGCGTGCTCTATGTGCTCGATGAGCCCTCGATCGGGCTGCACATGCGTGACAACGGGCGCCTGATCCAGACGCTCCTGGGCATGCGTGATCTGGGCAACACACTGCTCGTCGTCGAGCACGACGAAGCAACCATGCGCTCCGCCGACTGGATCGTCGACCTCGGGCCTGGGGCCGGCGAGCATGGCGGCGAGGTCGTGGCCACCGGGACGCCAGACGAGATCGCGCGCCACCCCACTTCGGTCACTGGAGCCTATCTGTCGGGGCGCAAGCGGATCCCGACGCCCAAGAAGCGGCGAGAGGGCAACGGGCAGATCCTGACCGTGCGGGGCGCGCGCGAGAACAATCTGAAGGATATCGACGTTCCCATCCCGCTCGGCAAGTTCGTGTGCATCACCGGCGTATCCGGTTCGGGCAAGAGCACGCTGCTGATCGAAGTGCTCTACAAGCGGATGGCCCAGATCATCAATCGCGCCCGCGACCGGCCCGGCGAGCACGACGCGATCGATGGGCACGAGGCGATCGACAAGGTGATCAACATCGACCAGAGCCCGATCGGGCGCACGCCGCGCTCGAACCCGGCGACCTACACGCATCTCTTTGACCCGCTGCGCGACCTCTTTGCCAAGCTGCCCGAGGCACGTGTCCGAGGCTATACGAAGGGTCGATTCTCCTTCAACGTCAAGGGAGGGCGCTGCGAGGCATGCCAGGGCCAGGGCCAGTTGCAGATCGAGATGCAGTTTCTGCCCGACATCTATGTGCCGTGTGACGTGTGCCACGGGAGCCGCTACAACCGCGAGACGTTGCAGGTCCGCTACAAGGGGCTGAACATCGCCGAGGTGCTCGACTTGACGGTCAACGAAGCGATGGAGCTCTTTGCCGCGCACCAGCCGATCTACCGCCGGTTACGTACCCTGCAGGCCGTTGGCCTGGGTTACATCCGGCTGGGCCAGCCGGCGACGACGCTCTCCGGCGGCGAGGCGCAGCGCATCAAGCTGAGTCGCGAGCTGAGCAAGCGCGCGACCGGCCGGACGCTCTACGTCCTCGACGAACCGAGCGTCGGCCTACACGCTGCCGACGTGGCACGCCTGCTCAAGGTGCTCAACCGGCTGGTGAACCGGGGCAACAGCGTGATCATCATCGAGCACCACCCCGACATCATCAAGTC
>CAZLMZ010000282.1:3065-4466 GCA_964560475.1 uncultured Anaerolineae bacterium | reverse complement strand
TCAAAGGTCGTCAGCGGCGGTGCCGTCTCCGGGTCGTCTCCCGTCCGGTAGCCAAACATGGCCTCGACCTCCTTGGCCAGCTTGCGGTTCAGCTTGCTCAACGGAATGTCCATCGGGCAGACCGCCTCGCACGCATCGCAGCCCACGCACCGGCCGGCGAGGTGAAAGGCGCGCATGACGTGGAAAAAGTGCTTCTCCGGCAGCTCGAGGGCGATGCTGGTCCAGTGCGGGTCGACCTGCTCTGCCACGCATTCGAAGCAATAGCAGCCCGGGCAGGCCTGGCGGCACGCATAGCAGCGGATGCAGCGGTCAAACTCGCTGGCCCAGTACGCCAACCGCTCGGCAGGCGTCCAGCTCTCCATCTCCGCAATGTCCTCGTACGCGTCCGCCTCCACTGCGGCGGTCACCTCGCCCTCCGCCTCGATCAGCACGTCGTACACCACCGGCACGCGCTCGTCGCAGTACTGGCACGCCAGGCGCGGCTGGCCGTTGATCTCCGTCCCGGCACAGGTCAGGCCGATCACCTTGACCTTGTCGCGCTGGATCTGCTGCTCGTGGATCAGCAGGTTGACCGCTCGCGCATCACACGGGCGCGCCACGATTGCGACCGTCGGCACCGGCTGTCCCCGCCCGAGCGGCTGCTTCCAGTTGTGGACATAGGTCACCAGGTTGAGGTTGCAGTCCGCTCCCCACACCAGGCGATCCACGTCGTCGGCCTCGTAGATAAAGGCCGGGCGCACGTTGCCGCGCGGCCCCCGCTCGTAGCCGATCACGCACGAGACGGCCCCGTCTTCCAGGTAAGCCCGCGCTGCCTCGCGGATCTGGGCTTCCATCGTGGGCCGGGCCGGATCCGCAGTTCCCGATTCGACGCGCTCCGATTTCTGGCCGCTCATGCCAACACCTCCTCGGGCGACGGCTGGCCGACCGCGCGCTTGCGTTTCAGCGGCGAGGGACCCAGGGCCCGGATCTTGTCCGTGAACGCCGTGGTCACGTCGGCGAATTTCTTCCCCTCCGAGGCCGATACCCACTCGACGAGCAGGCGCTCGGGCTCGAGCCCGGTGAACTCGAGCAGGCGGTGCATCAACGCGTAGCGGCGCTGTGCGAAATAGTTGCCCTGCTGATAGTGGCAGTCACCGGGATGGCAGCCCAGCACCATCACGCCATCCGCGCCGTCCTGGAACGCCTTGACCACGAACAGGGGATCGACGCGGCCCGAGCAGGGCACGCGGATGATGCGCAGGTTCTGCGGATAGCGCGCCCGGCTCGTCCCGGCCAGGTCGGCGCCAGCATAGCTGCACCAGTTGCACAAAAAGCCAACGATCTTGGGTTCGAAAGGATGTTCAGGTGCCATCACCACTCCTTCAGATTGCTATCTACCGCGTTCCCGTGTGCCCCAGGAGC
>CAZLMZ010000282.1:0-2965 GCA_964560475.1 uncultured Anaerolineae bacterium | reverse complement strand
AGCAGCGCTTCGAGCTGCGTCAGGATCTGCGTGTCGGTAAAGCCGCGCAGCGAGATGGCCTTGCCACGACATCCGGCCACGCACAGCCCGCAGCCCTTGCACAGCGCCTCGTTGATCTCGGCCACCATGCGCCCCCGGTTCTCGACCAGGCTCGGCGCACCGTACGGGCACACGTCGACGCACAGCCCGCAGCCGACGCAGTGCATGGTCCGCACCTCGGCCACAGTCGGCACCACCTCGACGAAATCCTGGCTCAACAGGCCCAGTGCCTGTGAAGCAGCTGCGCTGGCGTGGGCCACCGTGTCCGGGATATCGCGCGGCGCCTGGCAAGCGCCCGCCAGGTACATGCCATCGGTATTGCTGTCGACCGGGCGCAGCTTGGGATGGGCTTCCAGGAAAAAGCCGTCCTTGTCACGCGTCACGTGCAGCCGCTGCGCCAGCTCTCCGGCGCCCGCCGACGGTACCACCGCCGTCGCCAACACGACCATGTCCACCGGCAGCGCCACCGGGCGTCCCAGGTCGGTGTCCTCGGCGCGCACGATCAGGCGATCGCCATCCGGCATCACCTGTGCGCCGCGCCCACGAACCATGACCACGCCCTCGTGCTGGACCCGCTCGTAGAACTCTTCGTAGCCCTTGCCAAAGGAGCGCATGTCCATGTAGAACTGAAAGACCTCGGCATGCGTCTTTTCCTCGATCAGGTGGGCCAGCTTGAGCGAGTACATGCAGCAGATGCGCGAGCAGTAAGGCTGATAGTGCTCGTCGCGGCTGCCCACGCAGTGCATGATCGCCACGCGCTTGGGTTTTTCGCCGCTGCGCATGACGATATCGCCGCCCGTCGGCCCTGAGGCGTTCGACAGGCGCTCGATCTCTAGCCCGGTATAGACCTCCGGATAGACCCCATATCCATACTCGATCATCGGCGAGGGATCCCAGGTATCGAACCCTGTGGCGACAATGATCGCCCCTACGTCGATATCGACCAGCTCGTCCTGCATCTGGTGGTTCACCGCGCCTGCGCCGCAGACACGGGCACAGGCCATGCATTCGGAGCACACGCCGCACGACAGGCAGCGCGAAGCCTCCGCCAGCGCCACCGCCTCCTCGATGCCCAGCGCGACCTCGTCAAAGCCGTCGCGCGCCTCGATCGGCAGGTGCGGCATCTCCAGCCGTGTCTGCTGGCTCCACTCGTCTGGCTCATAGTAGTCGAGCGCGCTCGTGTCGAGCGGTTCCGGCCCACGACGCCCCGCCGCCAGGTCCTCGCCCAGCAGGTAGTGCCGGATCGACTCTGCCGCGCGATGGCCCGCGCCGACCGCCTCGACCACCGAGGCAGGACCGCTGACGACGTCGCCGCCCGCGAACACGTCGGACAGGCTGGTCTGCAGCGTCACCGGATCAGTCTCGATCCAGCCGCGGCGCGTGCGGTCCAGGCCCGAAACAGGCTGTTCTAGCGTCTGGCCGATGGCCATGATCACCGTGTCGACCGGCTTGTCATAGGTATCGCCCTCGATCGGGATCGGCCGCCGCCGCCCGCTCGCGTCCGGCTCGCCGAGCTGCATGCGCTGGCAGCGCACCGCAGCGATGGCGTCGCCCTTGCCTATCATCTCGATCGGCGTGGAAAGGAACTCGAATTGGATCCCCTCTTCCTCTGCCTCTTCGATCTCCCAATCGTTGGCCGGCATCTCCTGCCGCGTCCGGCGGTAGAGGATCGTCACCTCTTCCGCGCCCAGCCGCCGCGCAGTCATGGCCGAGTCGATCGCCACGTTGCCGCCGCCGACCACCGCCACGCGGCGCCCGATCTGCGGCGTTGCCCCCGCGTCCCCGCCGAGCTGGCACAGGCACAGCTCGCGTAGGTACTCGGCGCCATAGAGCACGCCGCCCAGCTCCTCGCCCGGGATGCGCATCTGCATGCTGTCGTGCGTGCCGATGCCGACGAACACGGCCTCATAGTCGCTGCGCAGCCCCGCCAGGCTCGGCCCCTCGCCGCCGTTCTCGTCGCCGAGGCGCACGGGTGTGTTCAGGTGCACGTTCACGCCGGGCATGTTCAGGATATCGTCCGTCTCGCGCCGCAGGATCTCCTCCGGCAGGCGATAGCGCGGGATGCCGACCGCCATCATGCCGCCGGCAAAGGGCAGTGCCTCGAACACGTCGCACGTGGCGCCCTGTTGGGCCAGCTCGCGCGCCACGGTCAGGCTCGCCGGGCCCGCACCGACCAGCGCCACGCGGCGCCCTTCCAGCGGCTTACTCTCCACGACTGGCGCCGCGCGCGGCGGGCTCTCGACCTCCGGATGTGCCGCCACCCAGTCGGCGGCAAAGCGCTTCAGGAACTCGATCGCCACCGGCTCATCCTTTTCGCCGCGCCGGCAGGCCACCTCACATGGGTGGTGGCACACCCGCCCGCACACGCCGGGGAAGGGCATGCGCTCGCGGATCAGGTCGTACGCTTCACGGTAGCGCCCTTCTGCGATCAGCGCCACGTAGCCCTGCACGTGGATCCCGGCCGGGCACGCGTTCTTGCACGGCGCGACGCCGCGCTTGTCGATCGCATACGCGTTCGGCACCGCCTGGGCAAAAGGCCGGTAGATCGCCGTGCGATTAGCCAATCCCATCTCAAACTCGCTCGGCACCTGGACCGGGCAGACGGCCTCACAGTCCGCACAGCCCGTGCAGACATCGACGTCGACGTAGCGCGCCTTTTTGCGCACGGTGACGGTGAAATTGCCAATGTAGCCGTCGACCTTTTCCACCTCGCTGTAGCTGAGCAGCGTGATATTGGGATGGTGGCCCGCATCGACCATCTTGGGCGTGAGGATGCACGCCGAGCAGTCGAGCGTCGGGAAGGTCTTGTCGAGCTGGGCCATGTGCCCGCCGATCGACGGTTCGCGCTCCACCAGGTAGACCGGCACCCCGGCGCGCCCGATATCGAGCGCCGCCTGGATGCCCGCCACCCCGCCGCCCACCACCA
>CAZLMZ010000281.1:1402-4477 GCA_964560475.1 uncultured Anaerolineae bacterium | reverse complement strand
ACTTGTGCAGGCCCTCGGCGCGCGTCCCTTCGCGCACCTCTGCTGCCGCGCGGCGCGCCATCTCGTGCAGCACCTCCGGGTTTGCGCCCTCAAGGCTCGCCGTGCCGAGGGCAACCACCGCCTTGAGCTTTTTCGAGCCCATCACTGCGCCCATGCCCGTCCGCCCGGCAGCGTCCTTGAGCCCGTTCATCACGCACGCGTACTGCACCATGTTCTCGCCGCCGGGGCCGATCATGGCCAGCTCGGCCCGTGGCTCGCCCAGTTCGTCGCGCAGCGCCTGCTCGGTCTCTTTCGTCGTCTTGCCCCATAGGTGCGCCGCATCGCGGATCTCGCATTCGCCATCCTTGACCCACAGGTAGACCGGCTCCGCTGACGCGCCCTCGACGATCAGTGCATCGAACCCGGCGCGCTTGAACTGCGCGCCCCAGCCGCCGCCGACCTCGGCTGCGCCGAACCCGCCCGTGATCGGCGATTTGGCCCCGACGGCGTTGCGCGAGGCGCCCGAGATCGCCAGCCCGGTCAGCACGCCGGGCGCAAACACGAGCACGTTCTCCGGGCCCAACGGATCGGCGCCCGGCGGCACCTCGCGCAGCAGGGCGTTGGCGATGACGTTCCACCCGCCCATGTAGCGCCGCATGTAGATGGGACCCGGCTCCTCGACGCGGATCGTCCGATCGGTCAGGTTGACCCGCAGGATCTTGTTGTGGTAGGACTTGGCCACGTTATCCTCCCTCTACGCCACTCGACTCAATAGATCTGTTCCTCTGCTACTCGATATACCCCAGGTAATCCTCCTGGAAATCGAGCATGGTGTCGACCAGCTCTTCCATCCCCTCGTAGCGGTCCACGATCGGGTCGACCAGCAGCGCCTGCAGCACCACCTGCCGCGAGCCACTCAGCACTGCTTCTGCCGTCATGTCGTGGACGGCGACCTGGTTGTACAGCAGCCCGGCAAACGGGCGCGGCAGCTCGCCTAGCGGCTCGCCGTGCACGCCCTCCGCGTCGATGGTCGCCGGCACCTCGACCGCCAGCCACTCGGGCAGGTGCGCGATCAAGCCCTTGTTCGGCAGGTTCACTGCCTCTTCGCGGTAGCCGCTGTCGGTGACGATGCCCTCGATGATCGGCACCACGTGCTCCCGCAACCGCAGCTCGATCTTGGGCTGGGCCTCGGCCAGCTCGCGCTTGTAGAAGCGGTAAAAGTCGAGGATCCCCCTGTGGTCCACGCTATCGTACGCCCACTGGATGTACTCGCCAAAGTGGCTGTCGGTGGTGATCGGCAGGTAGCCGAACTGCTCCAGGATGACCTTGAACAGCGCGCGTTCTGACCAGGATTCGATCTCGCGTCCCTCGAAATCCTCCGGCGAGGTGGGCCACTGCCCCGTCTCGTTAAAGTACTTCATCGCGTCGGTCAGGCCGGGCATCTCGCCAAAGTATGCCGGTGCCTTCTCACGGATATCGGGATACGCGTCCTCGCCCGTCTCCTTGTATCGCGCTTCCAGCAGGATGCTGAAATGGTTCAGCCCCCCGGCCACAGTCTCCAGCTCGTCGTAGGGCACGCCCAGCATGCGCGGCAGGTGAAAGCGCAGCGAGTTGATCTCGTGGCAGAGCCCGACGAACTTCAAATCTGGGTACTTGCGGTGCACCGTGGTGCAGATGCGGCTCATGGGGTTGGAAAAGTTGAGCACCAATGCGTCCGGGCAGATCTTGCGCACATCGCCGCAGATCTCCAGGATCGGCGGGATGATGCGCAGCGAGTGAAAGAGCCCGCCGGGGCCGCCGTTCTCGCCATAGACTTGGCGGATGCCGTACTGCTGCGGGATGCGCCAGTCCTGCTCCCACAGCTCGAAGCGGTTCCCCACCTCGATCGAGATCACGCAATAGTCGGCCCCCTCCAGCGCCTCGGCCCGCGAGGTCGTCGCCGAGAGCGTAAAGGGCAGGTCGTTCTTTTCGATGAACGCCTGTCCTGTTGCCTCGACCGTAGCCAGCGTCTTGGGATTGATGTCGAGCAGCACGACGTGACTGCCGACCAGCACCTCGCTCTGAAAGATGTCGCCCATCGTGCCATAGCCAAACTGCGCGCTTCCCGCGCCGATCAGGACGATCCGTTTTTCCATGTTGTTTTCTCTCCTTTGAGAATCTTAACCTTACGAAGGCTGCACTCGCCTTCGCAAGGTTAGCAGGGCTCATCCTATTCTTCCACCCGATTCGCCTCGATATACTCCCACCGGATCCGGTATCCCATCCCCGGCTCCTGCGGCACCCGCACGTATCCCTCCACGTCCATCGGGTCGGCAATCGCCTCCAGGTAGGGCGGGGGCGTCTCGTAGTCGATCCCCGGCGCCAACAGCCCGCGCTCGTAATACTCGCACACGTCCTCGCTGGTCGCGCCGAGGATCTGCAGGTTCCCGAACCCGCTCATGTGGATCTCGCAGCGCACGCCGTAGGCCTCACACACCGAGACCATCTTTTTCACGCCCGTGATCCCGCCGCGCAGGACGTCGATGCGGCTCAGGTCCGACGCGTCGCGCAGGATCCAGTCGGCGCGCGTGTACACGCTGCCCGCCGCGATCTCGGGCGAGAGGATCGGGATCTCGAGCGCCTGGCACAGCCGCACGTAGCTCTGCACGCGGTACTCGGGCATGGGGTGCTCGTACCAGTAGAAATCCAGCTCCTCCAGCGCCCGGCCCACGCGCAGCGCGTCCTCGTAGGTGTGGTACGTCCCCCACGGGTCGAACATCAGCACCATGTCGTCCCCGACCGCCTCGCGCACCGCGCGGCAGGCCTCGATGTCCATCTCGACGTGCGACGGGCGCCCGGGCACGGGCTGGAAGGTGACCGGATCGGCGAAATAGTAGGGGTGAATCTTGTAAGCCTGATAGCCCTCGCGCTTACACGCCAGCGCGTGCGCAGCATACTCGTCCGGCGTGCCCATGTTGGGGTAGGTGCTGGCATAGGCCTTGACCTTACCTCGGCACCCGCCCAGCAGCTTGTGGACCGGCACGCCCAGGGCGCGCCCCTGTAGGTCCCACAGCGCCATGTCGATCGCGCTGAGCAGGTTCTCTGGCACCTTGGCTG
>CAZLMZ010000281.1:0-1302 GCA_964560475.1 uncultured Anaerolineae bacterium | reverse complement strand
AGGTCCCACAGCGCCATGTCGATCGCGCTGAGCAGGTTCTCTGGCACCTTGGCTGCCCACATCCAGTGCCAGAACTGCTCGCGGTCGAACGGGTCGTGCCCCACCAGCAGCGACTTGGCCCGGCCCACCAGCGCGGCGCGCTCGTCTGGGGGCAGCCCGTCGCGGTCCCCGTGCCCGTGCCCGCCCAGGTAATAGCCCTCGGCGCCCTCGTCGGTGACGATCTGGATCAGCGTCTGTATTGCCGTTCCTTCCGGCAGCAGCTCGCGGTTACGGAAATCCTGCCGCGGCACACGAAACGGGATCACGCGCACGTCCACAACTTTCATCGCATCCTCCAGAAGATGATATCCGCAGATTTACGCAGATTTACGAGCACAAACCCGTCTTTTTCAAGCAACCGTAGGTTGCCAAAGACGGGTTTGTGGATCAGGATCCATATAACTCGTCAATCACTGCTTGAAGCTCTGCTTTTGTCTGCTCATCCAGCGGCGGGATCGGCCCGCGCACCATCGCAGTGCGGATCGCTCCCCGCTGCCGCAGGATCTCCTTGTGCACATAATAGAACGCCCCCCACCCGTGCGCAGAGATGCGGTTGATCGGCAGGATGCGCCGGTAGAAGGCATCCCTCGCTCCCGCCTCGTCACCGCCCTGGAACCGCTCCCACACCTGAACGAACGCCTCGGGATGGCTGCAGCCCGGCATGGTTCCCACCGAACCGCGCCGCATCTCCTCGATGAAATAGTTACCGCCGGCGCCGCCGAACACGGTCAGCAGGTCGCCGGCCTGGGCCACCACCTCCGAGACCATCGGCAGCGTGGGCGAGCTCTCGACCTTGATATAGCGCACGTGCTCGCACGTCTCTGCAATGCGCCGCGCCATAGAGGAGGGGACGTGCGGGTTGGCCACATCCTGGATAAAGATCGGGACCCCCACCGCATCGCTCACTGCCTTGTAGTAGTCGACCGTCCCCTCGCTCCCGGCCGGGATCGTCGACGGCGGGATCATCATCAGCGCGTCCGCGCCGTTCTCCTCTGCCATGCGGCTATAGTGCAGCGCCAGCTCCGTCCCCTGCCCGCCGCTGTTGACCACCACCGGCACGCGCCCGCGCACCTGCTCGACCACCGTACGCGTCACCAGCACGCGCTCCGCCTCAGTCAGCCGCATGACCTCGCTGCCCAGGGCGATCCCCAGCCCGTGCACGCCCGCTGCCAGCTCGAACTCGACCAGGCTGCGCAGGCTCTCTGCGTCCACGCGCGCCTGCTCGTCAAACGGCGTCACCAGGATCGGGAACACGCCCCGCAT
>CAZLMZ010000280.1:0-4493 GCA_964560475.1 uncultured Anaerolineae bacterium | reverse complement strand
AACATAGCTCGTCCCTCTGGGAGGAGTAAGCGGCCCATGCACTGACAGAGAAGACGTGGTCAGGCCCTGTCCTGGTTGAGAGCCACCGCAGCCGCAGGCCGCCCAAGGTCGCCCAGAGTCCACTGCCAAAGAAACCTGCTCATGCAGCGAGTAGACTGGCACGGGTGCGCCCGTTATCGCGACTCCCTGATGATAGTCAGGGTCGAGTGCGCTGTGCAGCGATGTGCGGCGAAATGAGGTGGTACCGCGAGTGGCAAGCTCCCCTCGTCCTCATTGGATGAGGGGCTTTTTGTTTGCGCCTATGGCTTCACAGAGCCCGGCGCACAATGGGAGGCCATCGTGGGACTGCCAAGACGGTATAATCCCCGCACCGCAGAGCCGAGGCTGCAGGCATGGTGGGAACAGAACGGCACCTATCGCTTTTCTCGCGACAGGGCCGGACCGGTCTATGCCATCGACACGCCGCCTGCAACTGTCTCCGGCCACCTTCACCTAGGCCACGCTTACTCGTACACACAAACCGACTTGATCGCGCGCTTCTGGCGCATGCGAGGCCATCGCGTCTTTTACCCGATGGGCTACGATGACAATGGCCTGCCCACCGGGCGCTATGTCGAAAAGGAGACCGGCAGGACTGCCTCTGAGCTCGGACGAGCAACATTCGCGCAGCTCTGTGTAGAGATGGGTCGCGAGGCCGGGCTCGAGTACGAAGCCCTTTGGAAGCGACTCGCCCTCTCTGTCGACTGGAACTACACCTACCGCACGATCAGCGACCAGGCCGTCCGTATCGCACAGCTCTCCTTCGTACAGCTATACGAGAATGGCCTCGCCTATCGCAGCAACGCACCCGCGATCTGGTGTCCAGAATGCCGGACCGCGATCGCTCAAGCGGAGCTCGACGACCTCGAACGAGAAAGCACCTTCTATACGCTGCCCTTTCAGCTCGAGGACGGCGCGACACTAGCTATCGCGACCACGCGCCCCGAGCTGCTCCCGGCGTGCGTCGCCATCTTTGTACATCCGGACGACGAGCGCTATGCGGGACTGGTCGGAGAGCGCGCGACAGTGCCCCTTTTTGGCCAGGTCGTGCCCATCCTCACCGATCCGGCTGCCGACCCGACCAAAGGCACCGGGGCAGTCATGTGCTGTACCTTTGGCGACGTGACCGACGTGATGTGGTGGCGGACTCACGAGCTCCCCCTGATCGAGGCGCTCGACCAGCACGGGCGGCTCACATCAGCCGCAGGACCCTTTGCCGGCCTCCGCGTGAGCGAGGCGCGCCACGCCGTCGTCGCTGCCCTCGATCGAGAGGGGCAATTGCTCTCTCGCCAGCCAGTCGCCCAGTCGATACGCGTCCACGAGCGGTGCGACACTCCGGTGGAGTACATCATGGTTGCCCAGTGGTTCCTGCGGATCCTCGATCGCCGCGACGAACTCCTCGCCGCAGGCAACCAGATCCAGTGGCATCCTGAACATATGGCTGCCCGGTACCGCCAGTGGGTCGAAAACCTGAGCTGGGATTGGTGCTTATCTCGCCAACGTGCTTTTGGGGTGCCCTTTCCCGCCTGGCATTGCCCGCACTGCGACCAGGTCATCCTTGCCAGGCCGGATCAGCTACCACTGGACCCCAGAACCACAGCGCCGCCGGGCCAGTGTGCTTGCGGAAATACCGCGCTTGTGCCCGACGTGGACGTCATGGATACGTGGGCCACGTCCTCGTTGACACCCCAGATCGTGGGCCGCTGGCTGCAAGATCCCGACCTTTATGGGCAGGTGTATCCGATGTCGCTTCGTCCGCAAGCACACGACATCATCCGCACCTGGACTTTTTACACGATCGTCAAATCGCTCTACCATTTCAGCCAGGTACCCTGGTCCGACGTCGCCATCTCAGGATGGGGCATCGCCGGGGAAGGGATGGGCAAGATCAGCAAGAGTCGTGGCGGAGGACCGATCCCACCCCAGGAGATGATCGAGCGGCATTCCGCTGATGCAGTGCGCTACTGGGCGTCCAGCACGGGGCTGGGCAAGGATGCCGTGATCAGCGAGGGCAAGATCGAGCTCGGGCAAAAGCTCGTGACCAAGATCTGGAACGTTGCACGCTTTAGCAGCCGCTTTCTGCAGGACGGTCCCCCGCCGCTGCAGGAAGCCCTGGCATCAGCTACGCCAGCAGACCGCTGGATTCTCGCCCGGACGCAACACGTCGTGCGCCGTGCGACCGAGTATCTTTTGACCTACGATCACGCCGCTGCCAAGAACGAGGTCGAGACCTTCTTCTGGACTGAGCTGGCCGACAACTATCTGGAGATGGCCAAGCTGCGCCTCTACGACGAGGACAGCACCGGGCACGCAGGAGCCCAACTCGCGCTGCACCACGTGCTCCTCGTCGTGCTCAAGCTTTTCGCGCCCTTTTTGCCGCACATCACGGAAGAGGTCTACCAGGCATTGTTCGCCAGCGAAGCGTATCCCTCGATCCACCGCAGTGCCTGGCCGATACCCGACCCGAGGCTGGAAGATGAGGATGCCCTCACCACAGGCGAGGTACTGCTCGCTGTAGCGACCGCCGTGCGTCGCTTCAAGAGCGAGCGCAGCATGTCGCTCGGCGCCGATCTGGAACGGATCGAGCTCGTGACGGCAGATGAAAAGCTTGTCGATGCGTTGCGACAAGCGGAAGCGGATCTAAAGAGTGTGACGCGAGCGCGTGAGCTGCGGGTCACGCCCGAGCTTTCACAGGGCATGGAGGTCGCACCAGGTGGCGGGCCCGTTCAAGTGGGAGTCCGTCCTGACCGGCAGGGCGCTACCGCAGGCTCGCCCTGATAGACTAGGGAAACGTCAGGAACATTGACAAGCCGTGCGTTGTATGATACGCTTTCGGCCAACTCACCCCTTCCAGGAGAGGCAATACTGTGACACACGTACTGGCACTGGTTCCCGCATACAATGAAGCGACGCACGTGACTCAGGTCGTGCTTGGAGCAAGGCAGCACCTCCCGGCGCTGGTAGTCGACGACGGATCGACCGACGAGACCGCCCTGCGGGCAGAGAAGGCCGGGGCTATCGTCCTGCGGCAGTCACCAAACCAAGGCAAAGGCGCCGCGCTCCGCGCTGGCTTTCGCTATGCCCTGGAAGAGGATTATGACGCTGTCATCACTCTCGACGCGGACGAACAGCACGATCCAGACGAGATCCCACGCTTCCTCGAAGCATATCGGGAGCGCCAGGGCGACCTGATCATCGGTGCGCGAAGCTTTAAGCAGATGCCCTTTGTCCGTCGCACCTCGAACTCGATCGGGACGGTGCTCTTTTCCTGGGCCATCGGCGAGCATATGCCCGACAACCAGAGCGGCTACCGGCTGGTCAGCCGGCGACTGATGGAAGCTACTGCCGACAGCCACGAGATGGGGTTCCACTTTGAGGTAGAACAGATTGTCACCTGCGTCGTCAGGGACTACCGCCTCGACTGGGTCCCGATCCGCACCATCTATGCGGGCGAGACGAGCCACGTCCGGCCGCTCGAACACGTGTCCAACTTTTTCCGGCTCGTGTGGCAAACTCGCCAACGGATCCGCAAGCACCGGCGCACGCGGGTCGAGTCGGTATAGCAGATCAGCGCGACAGGCTCAGCCCCCCACGCCGGCACGTACGGCTTCTGCGCGCAGCTCCTTGTTCAGCCGTGCACGAAAGCGGACCAGGTCACGAAACGCCCTCACGATAACGCTGATGTGCGCGCCGGTGGCCTTGCCGGCTCGCCGAGGCAGATGCGTCACCGGCACTTCGGCGATCCGGTATCCGCGCGCTACAGCTCCAGCCAGCAGTTCGGTGTCGATCATTGCACCGTCGGAGTCAAGTTCTACCTGGTCCAGGATCCCGCGCCAGAAGAGCTTGAACCCGCAGTCGATGTCGCGACACAGGTGGCCAAACAGGAAACGAACCAGCAAGTTCCAGCCCAGGGCATTGAGCCGGCGCAGCACATTGTCATGCCGCTCGGCACGATAGCCGGTCACGATGTCCGCTTCACCGACCCTGGCCAGCAGCATCTCAAGCTCGCTAAAGATAAACTGCTTGTCCGTCGGGTAGAACACGATCCATCCTCCGCGTGCAGCGGCAAATCCCGCCTTCAGCGCCCCTCCATAGCCTCGCCCAGAGGCGTGCTGCACGACTCGCAGCGATGGGATGCGTGCAGCGAGGGTGCGTGCAATCTCGCCCGTGCGGTCCGTACTGCCATCATCGACGAGGATGATCTCGGCCTCCATCTCCCAGCCAGCCAGTGTGCGGCGTACTTCCTCCACCACTTCGGTCACCGTCGCCTCTTCATTGTGGGCAGGCAACACTACCGATAGCTCCATATCTGCCTCCTACGATGCACCATCATTCCCCATATTGGTAAGATGCAGCGGGCGCGCTTCTATTACACGAGCCCGCGCAAGAATTCGACTTGGCAAAAGGATCCGCAAGTGGTACAATCTCTGCACTGGTGGTAGGCGCACGCCGGA
>CAZLMZ010000279.1:0-4499 GCA_964560475.1 uncultured Anaerolineae bacterium | reverse complement strand
CTGCCCTCCTGGACCTGGATCACGATCGTGCCGCTGATCGCCACGCTGCCGGTGTTGCTCACGACGAGCGAGAGCGCTACCGCCTCGCCGGCGTCAAAGGCGGCGGGCGATGCGACGAGCGAACCTACCTTGGCGTCGACGATGCCCAGGCGAAACCGTAGCCGGGCGCGGTCCAGCACGTGGCCCTCGGCGTCGCGCAGCTCGGCCTCGACGCGATAGTACCCGCTCTCGAAACCCGTGCTCTCCCATTCGAGGGCGTAGGAGGCCAGGCCGGTCAGGTCTTCCAGCGTCTCCAGCAGCAGCCCATCGGCGACCTCGCCCGTGATCTCGGACCACACGCTGACGTCGACCAGCACGTCCGTCGCGGCGCCCGTGTTTGCCACCCACAGCTCGACCGGCACGCCGTCGCCCTCGGCATAGGCGCCGGCGTCCAGCAGCAGGCGCTCGATGGTGACGCTGGTCGTGATCGTCTCGACGGAAAAGCTGTAATCCTGGTAAAAGCGCGCGTTGGCCGCCGCCTCGTTGTAGGCGAACGGGTAGAGCCGGATGGTCAGCACGCTCGTCCCGTCCGGGCCGTCGTCCACCGCCCAGTCGTAGGTCGCCTCGGGCCACCATCCCTCGTCACCTGCAGCCGCGGCGGTAGGCACGAGCGTGCCGTCCCACGCCACCGTCATGGTCGGCAGGTGCAGGCCGGTGCTGGTGATCGGCTCGGAGCGGCTGAGCAGCGTCACCTCCTGCACCACCGTGCCCGCCGGGTAGGTCACCTCGTGGGCATAGAGCGGCACCAACGGCTTGCCCATCTCGTACAGCATGCCCCCGCCCGGGATAGTCACGTGCTCCTGCCCGTCCACGACCGCGACCTGGTAATCGGGCACGTGCACGTCGATCGTCGCTGCCCCGAGCGAGACCTGACCTCGGAGGTCTGTGGACAGGGCAGTCAAGCCGGTCGGCTCCCCACCGTACTTGGGGTCACCGTACAGGTTGTACTCCAGCGACCAATAGTCCCCCTCGAAACCGCCCAGGTGCACCTTCAGGTCGCGGAACACCTCACCGATCGTCTCTGTCGTGTCTACCCAGTGATCGTAGAACCACAGGCAGGCGTCGTTGTTCGTGCTGCGCTGCGAGTTTTCGGTCGAGCCGATATAGACCGCCGATCCGTTGTGCAGAAAAGACTCGGCGATATTGTCCGTATCCGCCGCATCTTCCGGGTCGTCCTCGTACTGCCCGGCCTGGCAGCAGCATGCGAACACAAAGGGCTTGGCGTCCTCGAAATCGACCGGATCGGCAGCGCCGAAATCGCCCGTGCTGACCACGGCAGTGCTGTCGCCCCACGCGGTGGGACCGCAGTGATCCCGGAAAAAGACCACGTCACGATCCGCGTCGTGGGCCTTGAACTCGGCGTTGGCACTGTCCCCCCGGTCCTCGATCTCGCGCTGCTTGAGGATGCGCACCGAGAACTCGTCGTCCAGCGAGGCCGCGACGTCGTCCACGTTCCCCTCGAACGAGGAAACGCCGTCCCCGCGACCCGACACGGTGAGGGCGTGCGAGCGGTCGAACTCGAACCCCGGATCGCCCAGCGCCACGTTGACGCTGGCCTGGATCGGCACGATCAGTTCGGCGGGATCGTCGCCGATCACGCGCCCCACGCGCAGCTCAGGATCGATGTGGTCGTTGGTGTCACCGTAGAACAGGTCGCTGGTCTGTACGGTGCGCTCCTCCAGCGTCCACCACAGCCACTCCTTGCGGATCGTGACCTCGAAACTCTCGACGATCTCGGTCTCGCCCACGATCAGCAGGTAGCCGTTGGAAAGCCAGTGATCGGCGACACCGTCGCTGCCGCGCATGCCGCCGCCCGTGCGCTCGATCTGCAGGAGAGGCGCCAGGCTGCCGATGTAGCCGAGCAGCCCCTGCTTGAGCTGCGCCAGCTCGGCCATTGCGCTCAGCAGATCGTCCACCTCCTCGTCGCCAAAGAGGGCATAGAGCCGCTCGGCGTCGGTGACGATCAAATAGTCGGCCT
This sequence comes from uncultured Anaerolineae bacterium, assembly GCA_964560475.1. Classification (GTDB taxonomy): domain Bacteria; phylum Chloroflexota; class Anaerolineae; order JAFGEY01; family JAFGEY01; genus BS750m-G44. Next base: position 2,482 of record CAZLMZ010000279.1, on the reverse strand, counting down.
CGTCCTTGGCGCGCTCGACCGCGGCGTGCGGCGGGTCGCCCTCCGTGGTCAGGGTGCCGGGCCGGTCAAAGCTCTGCGGATCGATCCCCCAAAAGTCGACCACGCGGACCGGGTCCTGGCCAAAGGCATAGCTTGCGGCCGTGCTGCTGGAGCGGAGGATCGGCACGACGTCGTACTGCAGGACGAGCTCCTCCCCCGGGCCGAGCTGGACCGTCTCCGCGCCTGCTGCGGTGCGGGGGTTGATCTCGACCTCGCACTCGCGCGCCTCGGGCGTACAGTCGAACGTCACCTCGTAATGGTTCGCTGTATCGTCGCGGGCGATCGGTTGAAAGCCCTTGACGTGATCCTCGAGCCGGTCAAACTCGGTCCTCGCGGTGCCCTCGTTGCTGACGGTGAGCTCGACGTGGAAAACGTTGCCAGCACGCGTCACTTGGCGCTGCACGTCCAGGCTCGGCTCGCCGCGCTCGATTTCGACCTCGACCGTCTCGGTCTGCTTGCACTCGCTGCTGACGATCGCGTCGGCTCGGATCACGTACCTGCCGGGGGGATAGCCGCTCACCGGCCAATCATAGCTGAACTCGTTGCGCCAGTCGGGGGTGCTGTCCGTGCCGATATCTGCCATGTTGACCATGAACTCGACGCGGCGGACCGGCTCGGTGGTCGTGGTGCAGTGCCAACCGGGATCCTCGCCCCACCCAGGCCCCGGGCTCGGCTCGCAGTTCAGCTCTTGGTGCACGGCGTACACGCGGATCGGGATCTCGGTCCCGGCGGGCATGGTGTCCCCTTCGGTGTAAAACACGTCGCTCGACCGGGGATAGACGATCTCCATCCGGATGTCGGCGCACTCGTAGGCGGGCTCGAACCAGTCCGACCAGGTGAAGGTCGTGCCCATCATGTCCACGGCGACGACCTCGAGCTCACGCTTCTCGTAGAACTGGTCGTGCGTCATCCCAAACAGGCCCGGCACGAGATAGGCGCTGTACTCTCGGGAAGCCTGGGCGGCGAGCCCGGCGCCGGCAGCCGGCTTGCCCTCATAGTCGCTGGACACCAGCTTTGTACCCAGGAAGAAATCGACGCGGGCAATGCCGACATTGTCCGAAGCCGTGGCGGTCACGATATAGTAGGGTACCCGGCCGTCGCCGCGCGTGACGGTCAGGTCGGTGATCAGGGGTGCGACGCTGTCAGCCTGTGGTGCGGTGCGGAAAAAGGCCTCCGCGCTGGTTGCCGTGTTCCCTGCCCCGTCGCTCGATTCGACGACGCAATGGTAGGTCGTGGCAGGCAGCAGCCCGGTGAGCGACATCGAGTGGCCGGTCGTCAGGTCGGGCTTGGTTGCTTCCGATCCATAGTCCTTGGCCTCGCGGTCGTAACGGACCGTGCTGTCGCTTGTCTCGTCTGTGGTCCAGCTCACCGTGGCCGAGTCCGACGTGATCGCCGAGACGGTCGGGCCGTCCGTGATCTGCGGCGGTACCGCGTCGCAGGGCCACGTCTCGCCGCGGCAGTTGTCTTGCTCGTCGCCCTCGATCACAGCGCCCTGCGCATCGGCGCAGGCCACGATCGGATCGGAAGCGCCGCTGCACCCCCAGCTATACTGCCAGCAGCCATCGTAGCGTTCGCCCGGCGCCAGGTCGCTGCCCACCAGGTCGAGGGCCGCTGTCTGTCCCTCGACGATCAGCGCCGTATAGTGCCCGGCGTCGGCGGTCGAGTTGCCGGCGTTGCGCACCTGGTAGCACAGGCTCCCTCCCTGTTCCCATACGTCAGTGACCACCAGGTCGGGTGGATCTTGCAGTTGCAGGGACAGGGCGTATGCATCGTCGGCATCCGATGCGCCCTGTACGCTGTACACGAACGCGTAATGAGTGCCGCTCGCCGGCGCCGCAGCCTCTACCGTCTCTTCCGTCGTGCCCGCGTGCTGGGAGCACGCCACGACCTGCTGTGCCGGATCGTAGAGACACAGGCCGTAATCGGCCGGGAGGTCGTACAGCCGCAGCACGATGCGCTGCCCGGCGGTGGCCGAGAAGGAGAAATAGTCATCGTCGCCCGAGTCGCAGACATAGCTCTGCAGCGTGCCGGGAGAGATGGGCCACGCCGTGCCGAAAGTGTCGTTCCGTTCGTAGGGGTCGCTGCACGCTGGCTGTGCCTGTACGGTGAGCGGAAAGAGGAGCAAGACCAACCCGACTGCACGTAGCACTTGCTTCATGGTTCACACTCCGAGGAAGGTCGCACCCGTGCCAGGGATGCGGGTAGCGCATGGGGGTTGCCACCGACGAGTAAGTTCAGTATAGGCGGATCTACAAAGACTGTCAAACTGAGGCTGCTCCTGGCCCCTGACCTTTTCCCCGTAGCGTCGTCGGCGTGGTGGCCGCGACCTACCGGCCGGCCGGCACGCTGCGCTCACGTGCCGATGCCAACGCATTCCCAACTCGGGCAACCACATGCCAGCCGATCCCGTAGGCAGCACAACCGTTGTCCATGCTATAATACG
>CAZLMZ010000278.1:0-4505 GCA_964560475.1 uncultured Anaerolineae bacterium | reverse complement strand
GACCGTGCTCAAGAGCAAGTCGGGCGTCCACACGGAAAAGGACCCGGCCCTCTTTCAGGAGATCAAGGAGCGTGGAGACGCACTGGTCCTCGGCGTCGGCCATTGAAGCACGTGCGCGCCGGCGGTCGCCGAGCATTGCATCACGATGGAGAGCGAGTACGGGGTCCCCACCGCTTCGCTGCAGACCAACGTCTTTGCCCCTGCACTGCGGGCCGTGGCCCGCACGCACGGCATGCCACACCTGCGCTACGTCTATGTCCCGCAGCCGGTGATGGGCAAGTCACCGGAAGAGCTGCGCGCCTACGTGGACGGGAACGACCCGATCACGGGCCGCCCGGTGATGGAGGAGGTGATCGAGGCCCTCACCCGCCCGCTGAGCGAGGAGGAACAGCAGCAGGTCCGTTTCGACCGCTCCACCCCGCGCTATGTCGAGGCGGACACGGAAGCGGATCTGCAGCAAACGTTCATGGACAGCGGCTGGACCGATTACCTGCCGATCGTGCTGCCGACCGAGGAGCGGGTAGAGGCCATGCTGGCCGGGACCAGGCACGCCCCGGACGAGGTCGTCGGGCGCATGCGCCCTACGTCGACCCGCGAGGCATGGCAGTATACGGTGGAAAAGGTGGCCGTCAACGCGGTGATGGCCGGCGCCAGGCCGGCCTACTTTCCTGCTATCCTGGCCTTGGCCGCGTCACAGGTCACGGCCCGCGGCAGCACCACCAGCTCGACGGCGAATATGGTGGTCGTCAACGGGCCAATCCGCCACGAGATTGACATGAACTGGGGCATCGGCGCCATGGGACCTTTCAACCACGCCAACGCCACCATCGGCCGCGCCTATGGCCTGCTCTCGCAAAACCTGCAGGGCGGCTCAGAGCCGGGCATGACCTACCTCGGCTCGCAGGGCAACGGCTACATGTACAACAGCCTGACCTATGCCGAGAACGAGGAACGCAGCCCTTGGGTGCCCTTCCACGTCCAGCACGGGTACGCGCCGGAAGAAAGCGTGGTCAGCATCTTTACTGGGATACGTTCCACGTCGTACAACCTCGGCGTGCGCAAGACCTATTGGAAAACGCACGTCCGCAACATGCTGCTCGGCGTGCACCCTTATCTCATGCCGACGCTGGTGCTCGACCCGATCACGGCCAACCAATTCGTCGATCGCGGCGGGTTCGACACCAAGGAAAAGCTGATCCACTGGGTCCACGAAAACGCGACCATGCCGGCCAAGATCTACTGGGACTATCAACTGGTACAGAACTATATCTATCCCCGCGCACTGAACGGCGTCGAGCCGTGGGCGAGCATGCTCGCCGCCGACCCCGACGAACTGATCCGCGTCTACCCGCTCGACCGCATCCACGTCGTGGTCGTGGGCGGCGAGACCAATGGCTACTGGCGGATCATGGGCGGCGGCTATGCCAAGAGCGTGTCGATCGACGACTGGCGTTAGTACATCCCAGCGCAGCAGGGGCCAGGCGGTTGTCTCTCGCCTGGCCCCATCACAAGGAGACCCAATGCCCAAAGCCCTGGAGGACGTGCGCGTGATCGACCTGGGCCACGTCCTGGCGGCGCCCACCGCGGCTATGATCCTGGCCGACCTCGGCGCCGACGTGATCCACCTCGAACCACCGCACGGCGACGACGCGCGCCAGTTCGGTCCCTTTCGCGGCGACCACAGCGGCTATTTCGCCAGCGTAAACCGCAACAAGCGCAGCGTCGTCGTCGATTTGAAGACGCCGGGCGGCGCGCAGGTGCTGCGCGACCTGATCCGGGCCTCCGACGTGGTGCTGGAGAACTACCGTCCGGGCACATTGGACCGGCTGGGCTTTTCCTACGAGGCGATGTCCGAGCTCAACCCGCGGATCATCTATGCCTCGATCTGCGGCTTTGGCCACGATGCGCTGCCGGAATACGCCGACAAGCCGGCCTACGACATGGTCGCGCAGGCCTTCAGCGGGCTGATGAGCATCACCGGGCCGGAGGGCGGGCCGCCAGTGCGCGTCGGCACCTCCGTGGGCGACATTACCGCGGGGCACCAGTGCGCGATCGCGATCCTCGCCGCGCTGTGGCATCGGGAGCGGACCGGGCGGGGACAGGTGGTCGACATGTCGATGGTCGACGGGCTGGTCTATATCCTGGAGAACGCGATCGTCCGCTATACGCTCTCTGGGCAGATCCCGGCGCCGCTGGGCACGCGTCACCCGGCTATCACCCCCTTTCGCGCCTACCCCACCGCCGACAGTTGGATCGTGATCGCCCTCGGCAACGACGGGCTGTGGCAGACCTTTTGCGAGGCGATCGAGCGCCCTGACCTGGCAGCGGATGCGCGTTTTCAGACGAACGCGCTGCGTACGCAGCACCACGCGGAGCTAGATGTGCTCCTCGAGCCGGTGACGCGGGAAAGGACGACCGAAGAGTGGGTGGCGCTCCTCGAAGCGCACCGCCTGCCCTACTCGCCAATTCAGACGGTCGACCAGGTCGTGCACGACCCGAACATCCGCCACCGTGGCATGATCGCCGAGGTCGACCAGCCCGGCATCGGCCCGGTCGAGATCGTCGGTTCGCCCTTTCACCTTTCCGAGACGCCGGGCACAGTGCGGACGCCTGCGCCTGCCTTGGGCCAGCACACGGAAGAGGTGCTGCGCGAGGTGCTGGGTTACGAAAGGGAGCGGATAGAGGAGTTAATCGCGGCAGGGGCAGCGAAGGGACCCGTTCAGGGACCCGGTCCCTCGGAGGGACCGGGTCCCTAGGTTGATCTACGCGCTCGGGTCCACCACGCGTCCCACAAAGAGCAGGGATCCGGTCTGCATGTCGCGAATAGCAAAGATAAAGGGCCGGTCGATCGTGACTGTGAGCGGCTCTGCCGGCATCGCGGTCAGCTTCATGATCACCGCCGTAGCGGCGGCCGCTTCCGTGCCCGACTCGTCGACCGACACGAACGCCTTGTGCACCACGTCGCTGATCGCGAGGTCGTGGTTGCCGGTCATTCCGGAAAAGTCGGCGTCATTCGAGAAGGCGGCCGGCATGCCCATCGCCGCCAAGGCGTCGGCCAGGCTCAGGCTGGACTCGATCTTGAACTTGGGCATGCTCAGTGCAACCTGCACGTAGCGCAGGTCCTGCACGATCGCCTCGAGGCGGTCGGCATCGAGCGCATCTTCGAACGGGCCAAACTGGCCCTCGTCGGGGACCAGAATCACCATCGACAGCTCGTTCCCATCGTAGGGCAGCTCGACCGCCTGGTAGCCCTTGCCCATGGCATAGCCGAGCGACTCGACCTGCTTCATCATCGGCACCGTCGCCTTGCTGCCATCCAGCAGGCGAAACGTGCCGTCCTCGGTCCGCTTCTCGTCGAACGGCTTGGCCCACGCGGCGTTAAAGTAGATCGCGTTGGTCAGGACCAGCCGCGTCAGCGCATCGATCGCGCCCGCGGGGATCAGGTCCTCGATCTTGTTCTCGGTCTGCTCGCTGACCCAGTCGTTGATCGTGACCCGCGCCTCTTCCGGCGCCTTGACGAAATCGACCAGCCGCAGGCCAGCACCATAGTTCAGCGCCAAGACGTCGAGGTACGCGTCCAAGAAGCTGTAATCCTGCTGTCCCCAGATCGCGTTGGCGACGTGTAGTTGAAAACCTTCGCCATCCTTGCCCATCGCGCCCTCGCCGCGGCTCGCCAGAGCCTGGTCGAGCGCGTTGAACGCGGCGTGCAGGCGTTCCTGCGACAGCGTATAGTGCATCGCATCGGCCATCTGCTGTGCCGTCTCGCCACGCGCGCCGGCATAGGCCAGCGCCAGCGCGACCGAGATGCTGTAGGGAGAGTAAAAGAGGTTCTCGTGATCCTTGCGCAGCACCTGGTAGAGCTCCAGGGCAAAGGCCGCGTTCGCCTGGCTCAACTCGGCCAGGTCGGACTCGTCCACGTCGGGCGCACCGATCCGTTCCATACTCGACTGTAGCATGCCTGCCGCGACCGGCGCGACTGGACTGGCACACCCGACCATGCTGATCAGGATGCCCAGCACCGCTGCAATGTGCAGCAATTTCATCATCCAACTGCCTCCTCTTGTCTTCCGTTCACTTTGGTGTACCAGACTTTAGACGTGCGGGCACGCAAAAAGGTTCCACAAAGCGCGTACTGGCAGGCCACCCAGGAGATCCCATCGCAGTCTAGCCAGACCCGGTGAGCTCGGGATGCCCCAGTGCTTGTTCGTAGATCGGGCCCTGCACGACAAAGCCTAGCGCAAGCCCGCTCCCACGCACCGCCAACAGCCGGTCGCCTGGGCTGGCTGCCACGATCGAGGGCAAGGACAGCCAACCGTCTTGAGCCAACCGTGCACGGCCGAGTAGCCGCCTGCTTCCGTCGAGCTCTCCAAAGGCATTGCCGATCCGTTCCGGCGTGCTGAGGCCAAATCCCCCCGAACGCTGGCTGCCACGGAGCACGAGGATCTCATCTCCAGCTCGGAAGCCATACTCTGCGAGCGCTTCTGCCGGAATGCGGATCGCGCGCT
>CAZLMZ010000277.1:0-4529 GCA_964560475.1 uncultured Anaerolineae bacterium | reverse complement strand
GAGCCGACAAACGGGCTGGACCCCGCTGGCATCCGCGAGATGCGCGAGTTCGTGCGGCGTCTGCCAGAGGAGCAGGGGGTCACGGTCTTTTTGTCGAGCCACCTGCTGGGAGAAGTGGAGCAAGTGGCCACACACATCGGCATCATCCACCACGGGCAGTTGCTTTTCCAGGGTTCGGTGGATGAGCTGCACGCAGAGTTGGGCGAGCGCGTGACGATCGCCGTAGACCGGCCTGCGGAGGCGCTCCAGGTTCTGGGTGAGGCGGGATGGCATGCCCGCCGCAACGGGAGCGAGGAACTGTACCTCGAGGCCAACAGCCGTTCCGATGCGGCGATGCTGAACGAGCTGCTCGTCCAGAAAGGGCTGAATGTGTACCGTCTCGATGTAGCGCAGGCGACACTCGAGGATACGTTCCTGAACCTGACTGAGCAAAGCGGACACGAGACCAACTATCCAGAAGGGAGTAAGGCATGAGATACCTGGCACGTGCGCTATCGGCAGAGATGTTGAAAGCAAAGCGCACCCTAGCACTGGGACTGGCTTTGATCGCACCCGTAGTCGTGATCGGGGTCCAACTGGCCATGATCTGGGATCGACGCGCGTACTATCGCCAAAGCGAGATCCCGCGTGGCGCCTGGATGGAGTACGGCGCAGAGACGATGGTCCTGTGGGGGCTGTTGATGCTTCCGCTTTTTGTCACGCTCGAGACCGCACTGGTCGCCCAGTGGGAGCACGCGAGCGCCGGTTGGAAGCACCTCTTTGCGCTTCCGGTGCCGCGCAGCGCGATCTATGCGGCAAAGCAGATCGCGAGCGCACTTTTGATCGGGCTGAGCATCCTGGCGCTGACGACGCTGATCGTCCTGAGTGGGCTGAGCATGCGGCTCTGGCTCCCGGGCCTGGGGTTCGAGGCGGCAATACCGCTGTGGGCTTTTGCCAATTACGCCCTGACGATGTTCCTTGGGGCATGGTTGGTCATCGCGATCCAGACCTGGGTCGCGCAGCGCTGGTCGAGCTTTGCCGTCGCCTGCGGCGTCGGTGTGGCGATGACCGTTGCCGGTGTGCTGGTCATACAAAGCGAGTGGGCCAGCTACTACCCCTGGACGCTGCCTGTCCTGGTGGCCAACGGCTTTAGCGAGGAAGCGATGCAGTCGCTCAATGGCTTCACGGACGGCCTGCCGTGGCGGGAGCTCCTCTTTGCCACGCTCGGAGGCCTGCTCTTTGCCGTGTGGGGCGGTCGCAATGTCACCAGGCGCGATGTGGTCTGCTAGCAGCCGATAGGGACCCGATCCCGGCGATCTATGGTCGCTTGAGGGATCGGGTCCCTTGATATGCATGCTTGCCTCCTGCCGGGCTTCTGTGTAGAATGGCCATGCTCGGGATCGGAAAGATGCTCGGCAGCAATGCTGGACTCGGCCACGGGAAGGGGAGGGTGGATGAAGATCACGGGGATCGAAACGCTGTGTCTCTCGCGCTTGCACGAGCCGGAGCGGCAGTGGGTGACGGCCAGGTACCGGACGATCAAGGCTGACTGCGCGATCGTGGTGGTGCATACCGACGAGGGCATATGCGGCATCGGTGAGGCCAGCCCATACGGCTGGCCTCTGTTGATCCGCGACTGGGCAGCGTGGCTTGCGGCAGCGATCGTGGGACGGGATCCGCAGGATCCGGCGATCGTTCCCCATCCTAACGGTCTGTCGCGGGCGCACGACGCCGCAGTGGCGGGGATCGACTGTGCGCTGTGGGACCTGCGCGCCAAGATTGCCGGTCAGGGGGTGAGCGCGATGCTCGCTCAACGGCCCCTCGACCGGGTCCGGCTGTATGCATCGGGCGGCTGCCAGTATGACTGGCGGGACGAGCCGCGGCAGTTGATCGAAGAAGCCATCGGCTATGCGGACCAGGGGTTCACGGCGATGAAGTTCAGGCTCGGTACCGAATGGTCGTGGGACGGGGTGACGGTCGACCGCCTTCTCGGCCTGGTCCGTGAGCTGGCGCAGGAGGTGGGCGACCGGCTGGAGCTCATGCTGGACGGGAACTGCCGGCTGGCGGAGGAGCAGGCGCTCGCCATCGGGCGGGAGCTGGATCGGCTTGGCTTTGCCTGGTTCGAGGAGCCCATTCCATCGGATCAGATCGACGGCTATGCGCGGCTCTGCGCGGCGCTGGAGACGCCGGTCAGCGGGGGAGAGTCACTGACCACGCTGGAGCAGTTCCGGCCTTACCTGGAGCGTGGAGCGTACGACATTGTGCAGCCGGACGCGGGCCTGTGTGGGATCAGCGAGGCGATGCGCATCGCCCAGGCAGCAGCGCGCTATGGCGTCGACGTCTGCCCACATAGCTGGCATAATGGCCTCATGGCGATGGAAAACGGGCACCTGGTTGCGGCGCTGCCTCACCCGCGCGTGCTCGAGCTGTGCACGATCCAGGGGCCGCTGCAGTGGGCGATCCTGGCAGAGCGTCCTGCGATCGCGGACGGGTGGCTGCTCCTGCCTGAGGGTGCCGGCCTGGGCGTCGAGCTGGCGGAGGGCGTGGACGAGCAGTACCCGTACATCGAGGGACACTATGCTCTCCAGGTGACTCGCTAGCCGGACGTTTGCGCTGGGTCGGTAGTTCGAGTACAATGCCTGGCGAAGCGATCCTCGTTTGCTGTCGGTGCACGCGTGCGTGCCGCCTGGCGATTTACACAGAGGCTCACATTGTCCACGAAGGAGCAAAGGATGTCAGAAGAGCGCAAAAAGGTCACGCTGCGTACATTGTTCTCCAAGATGGAGGAGGGCGTGCCGATCACGATGCTGACCTGCTACGACTATCCCACGGCCTGCTTCATGGAGGAGGCCGGGATCGACATGCTGTTGGTCGGAGACAGCCTCGGCATGACGGTGTTGGGATACGACAGCACGCTGCCCGTGACGATGGACATCATGATCGCGCACGCGCAGGCTGTGCGTCGTGGATCGCCGAATGCGTGGTTGATCGGCGACATGCCCTACATGACCTACCAGCCCTCCGTCGAGAGTGCGATCCGGAATGCGGGTCGTTTCATGGCAGAGGCGGCGTGCGACGCGATCAAGCTGGAGGGTGGGGTCGAAGTCGCCGACAGGGCGGGGGCGATCGCCAGGATGGGCATCCCGGTGATGGGGCACCTGGGCTTGACCCCGCAGAGCGTGTCCGCGTTGGGTGGCTTTCGCGTACAGGGCCGCAGTGCAGCTCAGGCAAAGAAGATCGTCGACGACGCCCAGGCACTGGAAGAGGCGGGGGCTTACGCCATCTTGCTAGAGATGGTGCCGGAACGCGTTTGCGCGCTGATCACAGAGCGAGCCACAGTGCCGATCATCAGCCTGGGTTCCGGTCCAAACGCAGATGGCCAACTGCTCATCTTCCACGACATGTTTGGGCTGTACCCCAAGTTCACACCGCGCATGGCGCGCGTCTATGGGGATGCGGGCAAGATTATCACGGATGGGCTCAAGCAGTATGCGGCAGACGTGACCGATCGCGACTTTCCACAGCGTGAGAACTGGTTCACGATGAAGGATGACGCGTACGAGGATCTGCTCAAGATGCTCGACTAGTTCGTATAGTCATTCGGTTGACTAATCGTGCAGCGCATCTCGTTCGAGTTCACGAATCCCAGGTCGTGGTACATGGGCCTCGCCATCTCGGTGGCGTGCAGTGACACGTGCCGCACGTCGTTTTCAGCCATCCAGGAGAGGACCGTCTCCATCATACGCCGCGCGATGCCCTGGCGTCGATAGGCTGGTACCGTCACGATGTTCATGATGTAGCCGACCTGGCCTGTTGGATTGTTTGGCCCAGGTGGGTGGCGGTCGACAACGGCGCCGCCACTGCTGACGGCCTGACCGCCCGGCGTCAGTGCTAGCCAGCCGCGAAACGTGCCCGTTGGCAATGATTCCTGTAGGTAGGCACGTACAGCACTGTCGCTTGCATCCAGTTGAGCCTGCTCTCTGTAGCCCATCGACTCGAACATGAGGCGTCGCAGGCGAACCAGATCATCTATGTCATCTAAGGTCGCCGGACGGATGGTGATTTCCTGGTTCACGTTTTTCTCCTCCAGAGCGCTACCGGATGGCGAAGCTGGGTATCGGGCCCAGCCGTAGGTCTATGACATCGACTTCCGGCTGGCCGAGCGCACGTCTGGCAAAACCACCATGGCAGTCAGAGCCGGCAGTGATGAGCAGGTTCCGCTGGCGGCAATAGTCGACCAATTGTCGAGATGTCTCGTCATTGTGGTACGGCGAGTAGCACTCGAGACCGTCGATGCCTCGTCGCACGAGTTGATCGAGCAGTGCCTGCCCGTCGTCACCGGCGCTGTGCCCCGGGTGCGCACACACGGCTATGCCGCCTGCGCGATGGATGAGGTCGATGGCAGCTTCCGGTGCGGCAAAGACGGGCATGCTCAATGCCATGTTGCCGACGAACAGCCGTCCAAAGAAGTCGCGTACATCGCGGCAAAAGCCCCGATCGATGAACAGGTTCAGCGCCTTCCAGCCACCACGGGTGACGTCGTTCTCGTA
>CAZLMZ010000276.1:0-4541 GCA_964560475.1 uncultured Anaerolineae bacterium | reverse complement strand
TCGTTGTACGTGCAGTGTGTGTCGACGATCTTGTCGCTGTGGGTGAGCAGGATCTGGTTATAGCGTTCGGCCAATGCTTTCTTGTCGGCCAGGGACACCCCGCGAAAGTCATCTTCCAGGTTGACGCTGAGCCTATCCTCCGAGATCAGGATCTGGGCCAACTCGATCGGCTGCTCGCTCTGTGCCACGCGCGCACACTCGTAGGCCTGGTCGACTTTTTCCAGCAGGTCACTGCGATCGTTAAAGGTGACCACACCCCAGCCACCGTCGTGGCACATGGCGCGGACGATGCCCCCGGCATCGATCACCGCCTGTGCGGTCTCGAGATCTTGACCGCGGTAGGCAACGGTCGTCGATTCGCGCTCCTCGAGGCGAATCTCGGTATAGTCTGCTTTGCTGCGCGCGAGCGCAGCGTGGATCTGTTCTCGCATTGCGTTCACTCCTTGACGGGAACCATTCGATGGCGAGCAGCAGGGCGACGAGCGCGGCCTCCTGCTGGTCTCAATGGCGGGTGCACCGCTACCAGTTGTTCTCGTGTACGCGCGCCGGATCGTATTGGGTGCGTGCTTCTTTCCCTTCGGCCGGATGGCCGACCGAGATCAGGCTCAACACGCCGATCTTGGCCGGGATGCCGAGCACGTCACGCACGGCCTCCTCGCGTTCGGGACGGTTGTGGCAGCCCAGCCAAACGCCACCCAGGCCCAGGCCATTGGCGGCAACGAGGATGTTCTCGGTTGCGGCGCTGCAGTCCTGAACCCACCATTCGGAGATGCCAGGGTCGCCACAGACGGCAATCGCGGCGGCAGCACTGGCAAGCATCTTGCCGTAGGGGTGTGCATCGGCCAAGGCACGGAGCTTGGCACGGTCGGTAACCGTTACGAAGTGCCAGGGCCTGCGGTTCGAGGCGGAGGGAGCCGCCATGCCAGCCTCTAGAAGGCGGGACAGATCCTGCTCGCTGATCGGTTCACTCGTGTACTGGCGGATGCTGCGCCTGCCAAAGATGATCTCTAGCCTATCGTCCACTGTGTGCTCCTTTCGTACTATCGTGCTGTGTGACTCGCTATCTCGTTTCTTCTTCTGGCGGCAAGAGCCCAGACTGTGCGACTGCATCCTGGAGTGCCTGGTCCGCTGGTGTCAGGCCGGGAATGGCGACCTCGAGCGCCTCTCCCCACGGCTGCCAGACCGTATCCAGGTCAGAGATGTTAGGCAGGGCAACGCCCGCGCTCGCCAGGTCGTACCACGTGCGCAGTGCCGGGGTGTCTCGCAGAGCCGGGTTGCGTAACAGGTCTCGGCGAACGGGTATCGTGCCCATCGCGTGCTGGAGGGCGACCACACCCTCTTCCCCACCAAGATAGGATAGAAGGCCAAGTGTCTCTTGCGGGTGTTCTGATGTCGCGCTGACATAGATTCCCTCCACGAGCGTCAGCGAGCGCGGTGTCTCCTCGCTCCCGGGCAGCAGCGGAATGGGAGCGACGTCGTAATCGATCCCACTGGTCTCTAGCTGAGGCAGCACCCACGCTCCTTCGATCAGCGTGGCGGCGTGCCCCGACGCAAACAGCTCGATCGATCGGTCGTACATCACGGTCCGATCGGCCAGCGCATCGGGAAAGAGATGCTGGCTCGTGTACAAGCTGGATAGGTAGCGCGTACCTCGCACTGCTCCCTCGTTCTGGAGCCCGATATCTTGGGATTCCCAGCCGTTCTCCCCTCGTCCAAAGATGTACCCGCCATAGCCATCGAGGAACGGGTAGATGTGATACGGGCTCAACAAGGGCAAAGCCAGGGTCCATCTCTTGTCCTCGCTGCCGGCAAGTTGCTTTGCCAGGCTGACCAGATCGGCGAAAGCTGCCGGCGGCTCTGGCATCAGCTCGCGATTGTAGATCAGTGCCACCGAGTCCATCAGGACTGGAAGGCTGTACAGCGTGCTGCCAACCGAACAGGCCTGTACCGCAACGTCGGGATAAAAGACCTGGCCTGGCAGCTCTGCTGCATCGAGTGCCGCCGCTTGCTCCTTTTCGACCAGCGATCCCGTCCACTTGCACGGCACGGGGCCCCACAGGTCTGGTCCCGGTCCCGGGTCGAGCGCCTGGTCGAGCTGACTCAGACCGATCCCACGTGGAGCGATGCCATCCCAGGGCACGGACACGAGCTCGATCTCGATCCCCTCGACCTGCTCCATATATGCCTGGGCGATCGCCTCGAACGTGGCATACTCTTGGCTGTCTTCACTGTACGTGATCCACCAAGTAAGTACCGTGGGCGGGTCGGGCTCGGCCCCCCATTGGCAAGCGCTGCTCACGAGCACGAGGGTAAGGGTCAACCCCGCCAGAATAGGTCCCTTTCGGCTCAAGTGTTTCTTCACAGGTGCTACATGCCCCTGGAGCGGATGATCGACCATAACAGCCACGCACCTGTGAGGCCGGCGGCGATAAAGCTGACCTGGGCTACCGGTACGGAGACATTCAGGCCGGGGATCCGGAACAGGCCGCTGACGTCAGGTCCGGCCATCAGGATCAGCGCGGACCCCACGATCAGTGCGGCGACAATGACTGCAAAGGCCAGGCGGTTGGCAATGCGGTCCAGGTGGCGGATGATCGAAGCCAGATCACGCACTGAGACGCCGACGGTCAGATTGCCCTCGTCCAACTGATCCCACAGATCGTCCAGACGGTTCGGGAGGCGCTGGATGAGCATGTTGAGCGACGAGACCGATCGGAGCGCGTTCGCACCGACGTGCCTGATGCTCAACTTGTCCTGAACCAGCCGACGCACGTAGGGCTCCAGCCTGGTGATCAGTTGATAGTTGGGATCGAGCTTGATGCCCAGGCTGTTGAGGATGATCATCGTGCGGATCAGCATGGCAAAGTCAGATGGCAGGCGAATGTTGTGGGAGAACGAGATCGACAGGACCTGGCCCAGGACCTCGGCGATGTCCATATGTTGCAACGGAAGCCCGAGGTAGCGAACCAACATACGGTTCAGGTCGCGTTCCAGCTCGCGCAGGTTGGTCGCACGGGTGATCATGCCCATGCGCACCATGACGGTGATCAACTGGTCCGTGTTCTGCGTGATCACGGCAACGAGCATATCTCCCAGATCTTCACGCATATGCTGCGAGAGAAAGCCAACCATCCCAAAGTCGAGGATGGCGATCTGGTTGTTGCTGACCATGACGTTCGCCGGGTGGGGGTCGGCGTGGAAAAAGCCATCTTCAAAGATCTGCCTCATGTAAAAGTCGGTGCCAATCTCGGCGATGGCAGGCAGGTCGTACCCTTCCTCCCTGAGATAGCGGAGCTCGGTGAGCTTGATCCCCTCTACGTGCTCCATCACCAGTACGCGCCTGGTCGTATACTCCCAGTATACCTTTGGGATCCGGAGGTTGGGGTCCTCATTGTAGGTCTGGTAGAAACGGCTGATATTCTGTGCCTCGGCTGTATAGTCCAGTTCTTTCTGTAGCGCGTAACTGAGCTCCTCCACGTTCTCCACGAGATTATAGTTCCGAGCTGCCTCGGACCGCCGCTCCAGGAAATGTGCCTGCCGCGTCAGCAGATCGAGATCGGACTGGACGATCCGCTCGATGTTGGGACGCTGTACCTTGGCGACGACGTGTTCGCCGCTCGGAAGGATGGCGCGATGGACCTGACCGATGGATGCGGCGGCGACCGGGGTAGGGTCAAAGAGGTCAAAGATCTCGTTCGGTTCCCTACCCAGTTCGTCCTCGATGATAGTGACGACCTCTTCATACGGAAAGGGAGGAGCCGAGTCGAGCAGCTTGGTCAATTCCTCCACGTACGCTGCAGGCAAGAGGTCACCACGCCCGCTTAACAACTGGCCTATCTTGATGTACGTGGGGCCGAGATCCTCGAGCGTATGCCTGAATCGCTCAGGCATCGACATTCGCTCGAGTTCCTGGTCGGCCTTCTCTGCGCGCCGGCGCCAGCCGCCGGGCAGGAAATGGCCCAGCTCCGTTTGATCCAGAATAACGCCTAGACCGTTGCGTGCCAATACCTCGGCGATGTGCCGCAGCCGATTGAGCTCGCGGATCTGTCTGCCGATGTGCAGGTTGAGGATGTTCAAATTTCCTCCGCCAGGAGAAGCGGCCAAGCCAAATTCCACGGGCCATTATACTACAAGTCCTCATGCCTGTCGATTGATGTTGTAGACGAGTGACTTGCAGAATCGAGGTAGAGATGCTATCCTTACCCGAAGGGGCCTATTTTGACGACATCATCACAAGCCAAGGCTACGGGCTACCAACATATCAACACACGGACTGCAGGCTATCTTCTTGCTCTTGGGTCGGCGGCGGCGATCTCTGCGACCTATGTCGTTCGCAAGATTGTATCACAAGAAGTCAATCCTGCTACCTTTAGCGTGTGGTGGTATGGGCTGGCGGGCATCTATGCCTGGATCCTGGCGGTAGTACGCGGCGAGGCGCACGAGGCACGGTCTCTGCGCCAGAGTTGGCGGTCCGTGGTGGTGCTGGTGCTCGCCAACGCGGCAGGGGCCATCCTTTACTATACAGAGATCGACCTGACCAA
>CAZLMZ010000275.1:0-4555 GCA_964560475.1 uncultured Anaerolineae bacterium | reverse complement strand
TCCAACTCGGGTCCACCCGAGCATTGTAGGCGTCGACGATCTCGCCCACCACCTTGACCCGGTCCAGGTCGCCGGTCGACGAGATCTCGTCCGAGATTCCCAGCACCAGCTTGGGCGCAAAGAGGTCGATCAGGCGGTGCACGCAGTCGACCAGCACGTCCACGGAAAAGGTCTCGTCGAAATAGATCGCCGGGATGCCGTCGAGCAAGAACATCGTATCGCCCAGTGCCGCCTTGATCTCGTCGAGCGTGACGTCGCCCTGCGGCTGCGGGGTGATGGCCTCGATCGCGTCAAGCCCCGTCTCTTGCGCGTAGGGCAGGAGAGGGCGCGTGTCGCCATCCCAGTGCGAGCTGAGGAATTTGCCCCCTGCGTGCAGCCGCTCGCAGCGGCGCTGGCACGCGGGGAGGTGGTATTTGCGGAACAGCTCGGGCGAAAGGGTGCCGGCGTGGATATTCTCGCCAAAGTTGATGATCTCGACCGGCGAGGCCAGGATCACGTCGATCAGGCGGTCGTGACTGCCTTCCAGGGCACGAAAGTAGGCCTCGACCGTGTCCGTCCAGTCATAGATGGCATAGATCCCTGCCGCCACGCCCATCTGGTTGATATAGAGGTCCTGGACATTCATGCGCGGCATGTACATCGTCGGCGCACCGAGGTCACCCACGGTGGCCTGCAGCTCGTCGTACTCGTGCTGGTCCCAGGCCCAGGTCGCGTTCTCTTCGCGCCACGTGGCGACCTTGAGCTCCTCTTCCGTCTCGACCGGCCACTTGACGGTGAGATAGTGCCAGTTGCTGAGCATCCGCCGCCGGACGGCCACTTGCTTCCCGACCGGCGTGTGCACCACGATCTCGGTGTCGGTCTCGTTCAGCTCATGCTCGAGGGTCTCGACCGCAGGATGCTCGATCCGCCGGAAACAGGCGTTGTACTGGTAGAGGCGCGCCGAGCAGTCGAGCTCACGGTAGATCTCCCACAGGTCCATGCCGGTGTAGGGCGGCGGAAAGGGCTCGCCGGCGAACTGCTTGTCCGTGAACCAGCAGCCGATGCGCGGCTGCCAGATGATCTTGCCGTTGGAACGGCCAAACACCACCTGCCGGTGCAAGGTTGGCCAATCGCGCTCCATCTCTCTCCTCCTCACTGTGGCCGCAGCGCAGCCACGATCCCCTCGATCTGATCGGCCTGGGCCTCGATGCTCTCTGCTACCTTGAACTGAACCAGGGCCCGCATCAAGTTGTGCCCGGGATAGCGCGCCTTGAAATAGACGTCGCCCTCTAGATAGTCGGTGAAAAAGCGCAGTCCCAACTCAAAGGCGATCAGGCGGACCGCATCGTACAGGTAGGCATAGTCGGCTCCGGTCATAAAGCGCTGTGCCTCACCGAGGTAGCCCTCTAGGATGGCCTGGCACAACTCCAGGTCGAAATCGACGCCCTCGATCTCGGTCGTCTCCTCCCCCAGCGGGTTGCAGCAGGAGCGCAGGCAGTCGCCGATGTCATAGTGTACCAGGCCCGGCTTGATCGTGTCCAGGTCCACGATGCTCACCGCACGGCCGGTGTGCTCGTCGATCATGATGTTGTTGATCTTGGGGTCGCCGTGGATCGGGCGCTCGAACAGTTCGCCGCTCGCCTTGGCGTCCTCCAGTACAGAAGCCCACGCCCGCCGCTCCTGCACAAAGCGCATCGCGTGCGCTACATCGACCGACCGCTGTGGCCCGCTGTGGCTCGACACGACCCGATCATAATGCTGTAGGTAGCGCGGCGTGATGTGAAAGCCCTCCAGCGTGTCGTGCAGCAGCGCCGGATCGAGGTCACTAATCAGGCTGTGAAAACGCCCCAATGCATAGCCAGCTTCCCGCGCGTGGTCGATGCTCTGCACGGTCTGGAAGCAGCGCGAACCCTCCACGTAGCCAAGGGCGCGCCAGAAGCCTCCTGCCGGATCGAGGTAATAGTCATCACCATCGATGGTCTGCAGTACTGCAGGGACCACCCAGCGCGGTTCCCTACCTCCCCCCTCGTGGGCAAGGCGCTGCTGTACGTGATCGCTGAAAATACGCAGGTTCAGCATGATCAGGTGGGGGTCCTGGAACACGTGCGTGTTGATACGCTGCAGGATAAAATGGGCGTGAGGCGCTCCCTCCAGCGTAACCAGGTAGGTGTCGTTGAGGTTGCCTTCGCCGTAGGGACGCACGTCAACGATCCGTCCACTGGTACAGAACTGTGCCGCAGCTACGTCGCTGTCGCTCACGCTCTTGCCTCCTCCCCGTAGATACCCATGCCTGACACAGATCTGGACGCGTGATGCCTCGATAGACTCGATGGGCTCAGTTCGCGGCTACAGGTATAGGTGGGCGTTCGGCCTGTAGCCGCTCGTTCGTGCGCGGAAAATCCTGGAGCGCAGTATACACCACTCGCTGCGATCGGGCAAAGGGATCGGGCGTGTACGCCAAAGGACGCGGCACCGGGAATCGCATCGACGAACGCGATCCCCGGTGCACGAGATGTGAGCAGGCACGCCAGCGCTATTTCATCGCTTTGCGCATCTTGCGTGCCATCAGGAAAATGCTGCCCAGCATGGTAAAGAAGGCCAGGCTGATCTTGGTCACGTCCACCACCGGCTCGACGTCGACGCCCTCGGGCCCGACGTGGATCACGGCTACCGGCCGCGCGGTGGCATTGCCACCACCACCGCCACCGCCGCTCACGGCTGGCATGGGCGGGCCTTTCTCGCCTTCGCCGCCCTCTTCACCGGACGGCTTACCGCCTGCACTGCCCATCCCATAGCCAAAGCCAAGCCCCATCGTGACCTCGCAGGCCGTAATGACCGTGCGGTCCCCGCTCGTCACCGGCTCGCCAAACACTGCGCTCGGCTGCGCAGCATCGCTCAACCGGGCTACCAATGCTGCCGCGTCCTCGGGGCCCTGGATCGGCACCGTGAACCGGCCACTAGTCTGTTCTGCCATCGTCGTCCTTCCTTTCCATATTCTTTGCCTTCGATAGGCTCAACGCCAACAGCCATAGCAGCGCGGTTCCCCCGACCAGTGCCAGGATGGCGAGGCGCGTGACATCCACGATCGGGATCCGCTCTACCACCCCGTCCCGCTCGACCACGGCTGCGACGGGGCGATTCCACACCCAGCCGCCTCCCGGCCAGCGTACGGACACGGCCTTGGACTGGAGCGTGATCGTGCGGTCGCCCACCTGGATTGGACCCCGCTCCCGGGTCTGTACCTCCACATAGTCACTGAGACGGGCCATGGCACCTCCCTTTCTCCCCCTCAGCGCGATCCGTCCAATTCGTCTACTATAGTATAGCGCAAGGATCTGGTGGTATCGGGTGACCTCGGTTGGCTTGGGATAGGATATGGTTTGCCATCTCTGGCCATCCCGAGCCGACCCAACTACCTGCCCAGGAAAACGACGGGCAGGTAGGAACTGTACCCGTTGACGATCACTGTAGCCTGGCGATGGATCGCTTCTCCGGCGCCATCGTCGATCCAGGCTTGATTGACGACCGCGCGCGGCTCGACAATGGCCGGGTCGAGGGTCACGCTGTAGCGGATGGTGACCGGACTGCCGGTAGACACCCCGCCCGTCCAGGTGATCACGCCCCCGCTTTCTCCATAGCTGCCTGACGAGGCCCACAGGCTCGCGACGGAGGCGATCTCTGCCGGCAGCGTATCGGTGACGTGCACGTTAGTCAAGTCCAGGCCCGGGTTATGCAAGGTGACGGTATAGGTGAGCGTCTCGCCAGCTTGCAGCGCCGTAGGCGCAGCACGCTTGGTCGAGGAATAGAGGGACCCGCGCAGGATAGAACCCGTACGCTGATAGTTCCCCCGCCCGGTGCCCCACAGCACGCGGGCGTTCACCGTGCCCGGCAGATCATAGGCCACAAAGCCGCTGTGCGCGGTATTGAGCACGACCTCCAGGTCGGGGTCGCCGTCGATGTCGTCCAGCGTCGGTGCGGCAAGCGCACCGTTCCAATCCGGGCTCCCATACGCTGCCGGCAGGTCGACCTCGTACAGCGGGTTGCCGAGATAGTCGAGCACGTGCAGCTTGCCGGTCGCGCCCGAGCCCTTTTGCACCCACGAAGCAAAAATCACCTCTGCGTGCCCGTCGTCGTCCAGGTCGGCGACGACCGGTTCGGAGGCAAAGCGGTAGGGCCCGCTGGTATAGACGGCATAGGGCCAGTTGCCGTGCTCGGTCTTGTCGAGCCAGAAGGCGTGGACGCGCCCATCATAAGAGGCATACAGGATCTCTTGCTGACCGTCGCCGTCCAGGTCGGCGATCGCGGGGTTGGGCTGGGCGTTCTCGATCACGCCATAGTCCTCGCTGAGCGGCACCCCCGTGTCGCGCGGCGGATCTGCCCAGTCGTAGACGCCATCGTCGAAGCGGCTGCGATCCCGGTTAAAGAGATAAACGCCGTTGTAGCGTGAGGGATAGCCGGGGATGCAGTCGTAGACGTTTCCGACGGCCACGACCTCGACCACGCCGTCGCCGTTCACGTCGGCGATCGCGGCCGGCCCGTGGGCAAAGTTTGCGCGGTAGCGCTCCTCGCGCGGGTC
>CAZLMZ010000274.1:0-4578 GCA_964560475.1 uncultured Anaerolineae bacterium | reverse complement strand
GAAAAGAGGAACGGGTCCTGGGGCACGAGCCCCATCTGCCGGTGCAGGCTCTCGCGCGTCACCTCGCGCACGTCGTACCCGTCTACCCTGACCGCGCCCTCGGTCACGTCGTAAAAGCGCCCGACCAGGTTGGCGATCGAGGTCTTACCTGCTCCCGTCGGCCCGACCAAGGCCACGGTCTCTCCAGGGGTCACCGTCAGGTCGACCTGGTGCAGTACCTGGGCCTCCGGGTTGTAGTGGAAAGAGACGTCATGCAGCTCGACCTTGCCCTCGACCGGGGGCAGCTCGATCGCATCGGGCCGGTCGCTTACCTCTAGGTCTGTGTCGAGCAGCTCCATCACGCGTTCCCCACCTGCCGTCGCCGCTTGCAGCGTGGTATAGATCTGGCTCAGCTCGCGGATCGGGTTAAAGAAGCGGCTCACGTAGCTCAGAAACGCGACCACTATGCCGATCGTCACCAGGCCCCCGGCGGCCATCACCCCGCCCGCCCAAAGCACGATGCAGGTCGCCAGCACGCTCAGGATGTCGACGGTGGGCATAAAGACAAAGGAGAGCGATCGCGCGCGGACGTTGGCGTCGCGGTTCGCGGCGTTCACCTCGCGGAACTGCTCTTGCGTCGCGTCCTCCTGGGCAAAGGCCTGGATCACGCGCATGCCACTGATGTTCTCTGCCAGGTCGCCCACGACGGCGCCGATCTTTTCACGGGTCTCGCGGTAGGCGACGCGAGCGTGCCGGCTAAAGATGATCGTCGCCACGACCATCAGGGGCAGCACGCTGAAAGTGAGCAGCGCCAGCCGCGCTTCCATGACCACCATCGTCCCGATGATGCCCACCAGGAGGATGGTATCGCCCATCAGGCCCACCAGGCCTTGCGATAGCAGGTCGTTGATCACTGCCACGTCGTTGATCACCCGCGAGATGGTCACACCCACCAGGTGCTTGTCGTGATAAGGCACGGACAGGGCCTGTAGGTGGTTGAAAAGCTGCCCGCGCAGGTTGGTCAGGACCTTTTGCCCCACCCAGGAGAGGATGTAGGTCTGCACGGCCGAGGCAAGATAGGTCACGGCCAGCGCTCCTGCCAGCAGCGCGCTCGTCCGGACCAGGCCCGGCACATCTGCGTTGGCAATGTTCTCGTCGATCGCCACCTTGGTCAGGTAGGGCGCATAAAGGCTGGCTCCTGAGGAGAGGAACATCAACGCCGTAGCCGCGACCATGGGCAGCCAATAGGGCGCGACAAAGCGCAGCAGTTGCACCAGGACGCGCCCGCTGATGCGGCCTTTGGTCTCCTGGCTGCCAAAGTGGTGCAGCATATGACCCGGGCCGTGCATGCCAGTTGAGCCGATGCTGATCCCCATGCTTGCCTACCTTTCCCCAGCCGCTGCCGGTGCGGGCGCGAATCCGAACGTTTCCCGATCCTCCTGCGGGCGTAGCTGCTGGTGATAGATCTGGGCGTACAGCCCGCTCGACTGCAGCAACTGCTCGTGTGCCGTGTGCGCTGCCGTACGCACCCCCTGCGCCACGATCCGTCCCTTTTCGAGGACCAGCACCTGGTCGGCTTGCCGGACCGTGCTCAAGCGCTGCGCGATCACGAACGAGGTGCGGCCCTGCATCAGCCGGGCCAATGCGGCCTGGATCAGCGCCTCTGTCTCGGTGTCCACACTCGACGTGGCGTCGTCGAGGATCAGGATCCGGGGGTCTTTTAGAATCGCGCGCGCGATGGCGACGCGCTGCTTTTGCCCGCCGGAGAGGGTCGCGCCTCGCTCGCCGACGTAGGTCTCGTACCCCTCGCTGAGCTCGGCAATGAACTCGTGCGCGTGGGCTGCCTTGGCTGCGGCCACGATCTCGCCTTCGCTGGCGTCTGGACGCCCAAAGGCGATGTTCTCGCGCATGCTCGTCGCAAAGAGCGTCGTGTCTTGCAGTACGATCCCGATCTGCTCCCGCAACGAGTTCACCGTTACCTTGCGGATGTCCTGCCCATCGACCAGGATCCGGCCCTCGGTCGGGTCGTAGAAACGTGGGATAAGGTTGATCACCGAGCTCTTGCCGGAACCCGTCGCGCCCAGCAGGGCGACGACCTGGCCCGGCCGCGCTTCAAAGTCGATGTCGCTCAGCACCTGGTGCCGGCCAAAGTAGGCAAAAGAGACGTGCTCGAACTGCACCCGGCCCTGTGCTGTCCTCAATGGCACCGCATCGGGCGCGTCCTCGACCTCCGACTGGGCGTCGAGGATCTCGAACACCCGCTCGCCGGAAGCCACCGCCTGCGAAATGGAAGCGATGACCCATCCCAGGCCTCGCACCGGCCCTACCAACTGTGCGACGTAGGTCGTGAACGCCACCAGCTCGCCCAGCGTGAGCCGCCCGCTGATCACCAGTTGGCCCCCGTACAGCAGGATCAGGATCGTTCCTGCGCTGGCGATCAGTTGCAGGAGGGGCAGGTTCGTCGCGCGCAGCCGCGCGCCCAGCATGTTGTAGGCCAAAACCTGCTCATTGTCCCGGTCAAAGCGCCCGATCTCGTTCTTTTCCTGGGCAAAGGCGCTCACGATCCGCGCCCCACGTAGGTTCTGCTCCAGCCGGTTGGTCAGCGTATCCATCGTGTGCCGGATCGTCCTGAACAGAGGGCGGTAGCGCCGGCCAAAGTTGAGGGCGCCGTAGGCAAGGAAGGGAACGAGCACGAGGATCGCCAAGGCCAAGCGCACGTTCATGGTCAGCATCGAGACCGACACGCCCACGATGAGGACGACCGTGTCGATCAGGCGGATCAGCGCGCGGCCGGCGAGAAAGCGGACGCGATCTACATCGCCTACTGCTCGGGCCAGGAGCTGTCCTGTTTCCGCACGGTCGTGGTAGCTAAAAGAGAGCGACTGCAGCTTGCCGTGGATCTCGTTGCGCAAGTCATAGGCCACATTCTGCGATGCGATCTCGGTCCATCGCCCTGAGAAGAATGTAAAGAGGCCGCGTATCGACACCAGACCGAATAGTCCCAGCGCACCCCACCGGATGACCGTGATCTGGCCCCCACGGATGCCCTGGTCGACCATTCTCCGGATGATCTGCGGCATGACCAGTGTGATCCCGTTGTTGATCAACAGCAGCAGGTAGCCAAAGACAGTGTATTGCCAGTACGGTCGCAGGTATGCCAGCGCGCGTGTCAGGACGTCTTTCGTGCCCGGCTGGCGCAGCCGGATCGGTGCAACGGCTTCAGCACTCATCTTCCATCTCCAGGATTTCTACTAGGATGGTCATCGCTTCAGAGATGACCACCAACGGTTCCTCGGGCAGCGCCCGCAGTGCTTCGCGCAGGCGAGGAATCCCGCCCAACGGCGTCCGTTCGGCCAGCTCTCGTCCTTCTGGCGTCACGTCCACCAGCACGACGCGGTGATCTGCGCGGGAACGTGTTCTCGTCGCGTACCCACGTTCCTCGAGGCGGTCGATCAGCGCCGAGGTACTGCTGTCGCCGATGCACAGGTAGGTGCTCAGTTGCCCGACCGTACGGGCTCCCGCCTCAGAGAGGTAGCGCAGCGTGGCGATCTTGCGCCCGCTGACGCCCTCCGCGTGCATCTGCCGGCCGTATTGGCGTAGGTAGCGGTACAGTGTGAGGAACTTGCCCGTTGCCTCCAGTGCTAGCGCTTGCCTCGTCTCGTCCATCTCATTGCTCCAGACGTTCGGTTGCGGAAATTCAGGAAGCGAAACTTTCGCTTTCGAACTAAAATACCACCTTTCGTTCCACCTGTCAAGTCTGGGCACGGGGCTGCGGGAGCGCCGATTTTCGGCCACGGGCCTTGCCAGGGCGGCTGCCACGGTTCATAGTGAGCGCTTTAGCGCTTTTCCGGCTGCCCGGTAACGACTGAAGGTCGTTACCACGAACCAGAATCGGTGCTCCTGCACGGAGCTGTCGCTGCATCGGACGGTGTGTGGGGAGCGGGTATTGGCGCAGCGTGGCGATCTTTTGCTCGGGTGGGACGGCCGCCGGTGAGCGCGGGCACGGTCGTCCCGCGCGTCAAGGCAGGGCCAACGCGTCGTGATCTCCGTACGCTTCGTCATAGTCCGCGATCGCGGCTTTGACGACCTCGAACGCAGGTTTGCAGTCGTAGGTACTTTCGATCGAGAACTGTGACGCTTGGCCGGGGACCATCTTGTACGTGCCAAAGTAGTGGCGCAGGCGCTCGATCAGGATGTCGGGCAGCTCAGAGATGTCGGTCACCTGCCCCCAGAAGCTGTCGTTGGCGAGGACGGCCACGATCTTGTCGTCGGCTTCGCCTCTGTCGATCATCTTGATCCCGCCGACGACGCGTGCGTTGAGGATGACTTCGGACTTGGTCACTGGGCGTTCGCTGACCACGCAGATGTCGAGTGGATCGCCATCGCCCTGGTGGCTGCCCTTGCAGAGCGCGCCGACGCGATCGCCGCAGTACGTGCGTGGGATAAAGCCATAGAGCGCAGGCGGCTGCGAAGAGGTCCGCTGCGGACGGTCCACGCGCAGGTAGCCGGTCACCTTGTCGATCTCGTATTTGACCAGGTCGAATGGCGTGATCTCGATGTACGCGTGTACGAGTTGGGGCGGATCGTCGCCGACCTCCA
>CAZLMZ010000273.1:1956-4606 GCA_964560475.1 uncultured Anaerolineae bacterium | reverse complement strand
GAGCAGGACTTTGAGGGCATCTTTGAGGCCATGGACGGCAAGCCCGTGATCATGCGCCTGATCGACCCGCCCATGCACGAGTTCCTCCCCCCGCGCGAAGAGCTGATCGAAGAGGTCACCCGCCTGCGCTGCACCGACCCCGACTCGGAAGATCTGGCCGAGAAGGAAAAGATGCTGCGCGAGGTCAACAACCTGTGGGAGGTCAACCCCATGATGGGCCTGCGCGGTTGCCGCGCCGGGATCATGTACAAGGGCCTGACCGAGATGCAGACGCGCGCCTACTTCCAGGCCGCCTGCCGCTGCGCCAAGCGCGGCATCGACGTACATCCCGAGGTGATGATCCCCCTCGTCGGCCACGTCAACGAGCTCATACTCGAGCGCAGCAAGCTGGAAGAGGTCGCCCAGCAGGTCATCGAGGAGGAAGGGATCGAGGTGCCGGCCATCTTTGGCACCATGATCGAGGTGCCGCGTGCCGCGCTCACCGCCGGTGAGATCGCCGGGCACGCCCAGTTCTTCTCCTTCGGGACCAACGACCTGACCCAGATGACCTACGGCTACAGCCGGGACGACGCAGAGGGCAAGTTCCTGCTCCAGTACGTGGAGCGTGGCATCCTGCCCAACAACCCGTTCCAGACGCTCGACCAGGTCGGCGTCGGCCGCCTGATGGAGATCTGCGTCGAGGACGGGCGCGCTGCGAACCCCGACATCGAGCTGGGGATCTGTGGCGAGCATGGCGGCGACCCCGATTCGATCGATTTCTGCCATCGCATCGGCCTCGACTATGTCAGTTGTTCGCCCTATCGCGTTCCGGTGGCCCGCCTGGCAGCGGCCCAGGCCAAGCTCCGGCACGAGTAAGGAACAGTACCGAACGTTCGAGGGCGCAGCCGCTCACCTAGGCGGGCTGCGCCCTTTTTGTCACATTTTGTCGCCGGGCGGTGTCTATATCATGAGAGGCGACCCCATGATGGCGATCACGACATCCGAGACAACTTCCAGCGAACCGGCAGCCGGGGCGCGCGATCTAGAGCGCGCGTTCGAAACGTACTGGGACCGTGTCTGCGCGACCCTGTACCGGCTGCTCGGCAACTGGGATGAGGCGGAGGACCTGGCCCTGGAAGTCTTTTGGCGCCTGCACGACCGCCCGCCCCGGCACTGGGAACGGATCGGAAGCTGGCTCTACCGCGTGGCGACGCGCACCGGCCTGAACGCACTGCGGGCCCGGCGCCGGCGCCAAGCTTATGAGGAGCGTGCGGGGATCCTGCATCTGCAGCGCACCGACCCCGTGGACCCCGCAGATCAGGCGGAGCGCAGCGAGCGCCGCGCGCGCGTGCGCCACGTCCTGGCGGGGATGCGCCCGCGCCGCGCACAGATCCTGGTCTTACGGCACAGCGGGCTCTCTTACGGCGAGATCGCCGCCTCCCTGGACGTCGCCCCTGGGTCCGTGGGCACCTTGCTCGCCCGAGCAGAACGCGACTTTGAGCGGCGCTACCGCGCCCTGGAGGACGGCCATGAGACACCTTAGGGAAGGCCAACTGCACGCCTACCAAGACGGAGCCCTGGCTCCCGGTGAACGTGCGCGCGTCCAGGCACACCTGTCGACGTGTGCGCGCTGCGCGGCAGTAGCACGCCGGGTCCAGGCACGCGGCACGCACGTGCACGATCTGCTCGAGAGCACAGCCCCCGACCACGCACCCCTGGCTACAGAGGCCGCGTGGGTCCGCTACCGTGTTCATCAGGAAAAAAGGGAGGCCGCTATGCGACAGAATGTGTTCTCGCGCCGATACCGCTCGGCATGGATCGCCGCCGGGCTGATCGTCGCCCTTGCCGTCAGTTTCTCCTTTGCCCCCGTGCGGGCCTGGGCTAATGGCCTGCTGCAGCTTTTTCGCGTTCAACGCATCCAGTTCGTCGAGATCGACGCGAGCCAGTTGGCCAGCCAGGAGGCGCTGGAGGATGCGGCAAATAAGCTCGAAGGGATCATGCAGGACCAGATGACGCTGGAGGTGAACGGTGAGCCGCGCACCGTCGACCCCGCCACCGCGCGGGCAGAGGCCGGCTTTCCGGTCCGCTTCCCGGCTGCGCTCGACGCGCAGCCCGAGATTGTGCTCCGGCCCGGGATCAAGGCCGAGATGACGATCAACCTGCCGCAGGTCCGTGCCCTGCTGAACGAGATGGGCTACCGCGATATCGACCTGCCGGATAGCCTGGACGGGGCGACGGTCGGCATCCAGTTCGAGGCCCTGCTCTCTGCGACCTATGGGCCGTGCTCGTCGGCCCACGACGGAACGTGGGCGCAGGGCTGTGTCGAGTTCGCCCAGGTGCCCGCGCCGGACGTCTCTGCGCCGCCCGAGCTGGACCTGGCTCCCCTGGGAGAGGCCTATCTACAGTTCCTGGGCTTGACCGCAGACGAGGCGCGCCAGTTTAGCGAGCGCGTGGATTGGACCACGACCCTGGTCGTGCCCTTACCCCAGTTTGCGAACCTGGACTACCAGGACGTCCAGGTCGACGGTGTCGAGGGCACGCTTCTCCGCCCGTCGCCCAGCAGCCGCTATGCCAAGGAGTACCTCCTGACCTGGGTCAAGGGCGACGTCGTCTATGCCCTGCACGGGACCGGCTCGACCGAAGAGGCCCTGTCCATCGCCAGCTCGCTGGA
>CAZLMZ010000273.1:0-1856 GCA_964560475.1 uncultured Anaerolineae bacterium | reverse complement strand
CCCTTTCCCGCCCTGGCGCGGGAAAGGGCAGGCGCGCGTACGAGAGGTAGGCGTGGATGACCACACCCCATCCGATCCAGGTCCGCCACCTGCGCAAGGTCTTTGATGACAAAGTCGCCGTCGCCGACCTGAGCCTCACCGTCGAGCGCGGTGAGGTCTTTGGCTTCCTGGGGCCCAACGGCGCCGGCAAGACCACGGCGGTCAAGATGCTGCTCGGCCTGATCGTCCCCACCTACGGGGAGGGCACGCTGAACGGCGCGCCGCTCGGCGACCCGCGCGGGCGCACGCGCGTCGGCTTTCTCCCCGAGCACTTTCGCTTTCACGAGTGGCTGCGCGGCTCCGAGTTCCTGCAGCTCCACGCCGACCTGTACCACATGCCGCGCGACGTGGCGCGGCGGCGCATCCCCGAGCTGCTCGACCTGGTCGGGCTGCAGGCACACGCCCGCAAGCGGCTGAGCGCCTACTCCAAGGGCATGCTGCAGCGCATCGGCCTGGCCCAGGCCCTGCTGAACGACCCCGACCTGGTCTTTCTCGACGAGCCCACCTCGGGGCTCGACCCCGTCGGGCGGCGCCTGGTGCGCGACATCATCCGCGACCTGCGCGAAAGAGATAAAACCGTCTTTCTCAACTCGCACCTGCTCAGCGAGGTCGAGATCACCTGCGACCGCGTGGCCTTTATCAAGCAAGGAGAAATCGTCCACACCAGCACGCTCCAAGGAGGCGCCGGGGCGCCGCTGATCGAGGGCGATCTCACCCTCCAGATCCGCGCCCGCCCGCGCGGCGGCTGGCTCTCCTGCCCCAACGGGCAGTGGGAGGCCATCGTCGCCGGCCTGGCGCAGTGGGGAAGGGACGTGCGCGCCGAGCAGGAGCAGATCTCGCTGACCGTAGAGGGCGAGGCCGACCTGCCATCGATCGCGCGCTACCTGATCGAGCAGGACGTGGACGTCTATGCCCTCTCGCCCCAGCGCATGTCCTTGGAAGACCTGTTCGTGCAACTGGTTGGGACCGAGAGCGAAGGATAGCAGCATGGCAACCTGGGTGATCGCGCGGCTGACCTTGAGGGAAGCGCTCCAGCGCAAGATCGCGCTCGGCGCCGTCCTGCTGGGGATCGTGTTT
Source organism: uncultured Anaerolineae bacterium (assembly GCA_964560475.1). Classification (GTDB taxonomy): domain Bacteria; phylum Chloroflexota; class Anaerolineae; order JAFGEY01; family JAFGEY01; genus BS750m-G44. Next base: position 740 of record CAZLMZ010000273.1, on the reverse strand, counting down.
CTCGCCGTCTATGGCGCCGGCCTGCACTTCATCCGGCAGGACATGACGCGGGGAATCCAGGCGCCAACGGCCTTGATCGCGAACCAGCTCTACAACTTTCTCTCGCTGAGCGGGCTCTATGTCGTGAACTTTTTGTTCGTCATGATGGCCGTCCTCACCTCGGTCGACACCATCGCCGGGGAGATGGCCTCGGGGCGGATCCACACCCTGGCCTCCAAGCCGCTGCGCCGCTGGGAGATCCTGATCGGCAAGTGGATCGGGTTCGTGATCATGCTCACCCTCTACCTGCTGCTCATGGGCGGCGGCGTGGCCGGCGTGGCCCGCCTGGTGACCGGCTACCGCCTCCCCAACCTGCTGCGCGGCCTGGGGCTGATCTGGCTGAACGGCATTCTCATGCTGAACGTGACCATGTATGGCGGCACGCAGCTCTCGGCGCTGACTAACGGCGTCCTCGTCCTGGCCGGGTTCGGCATCGCCTTTGTCGGCGGCTGGGTCGAGCAGATCGGATCCTTCCTCGACAGCCAGGCCGCCGTCACCATCGGCATCCTCACCAGCCTGCTGATGCCCAGCGAGGCGCTGTGGAAGCGCGCCGCCTACGAGATGCGTTCCCTGGTGGTCGAAACGACCGGCTTTTCCCCCTTTACCTCCGGCTCCTCGGTCCCCAGCGCGCTCATGATCGGCTATGCCGCGCTCTATGCCCTCGTCGCCCTGGGCCTGGCCGTGTGGTCCCTCGAACGCCG
>CAZLMZ010000272.1:2468-4623 GCA_964560475.1 uncultured Anaerolineae bacterium | reverse complement strand
CATGCTCGGTCCGCGCCAGCACGTGGTCCTGGAGCGGCGTTGGCAGCTCGACGAACACGGCAGAAAACCCCCAGACGCGCACGATCAGCGTGCGGAACTCGGGCGCATCCGGTTGCTCGCGCGCCCGCAGCAGGGTTTCTCGATCGATGACGTTCAGTTGCAGGGTCGCCGTACACGGCAGGCCGAGAAAAGCGTCTACCAGCGCGACAAGCTTCTCCAGGCCGTCCTCTCCCCGCGTCGCGCTGGAGTGGAGGGCGATGTCGAGCACTGAGCCGTGCGAGGCCTTGGTCAGGTCCACCTTGGATGCCGATCGCAGCACCGCCGTCGGGCCGAGACGATCCATACCGACGGCGGGCGAAAAGCTGTTGGCGCAGGGATCGCCCTGCCGGCGTCCGTCCGGCGAGGCGGGAAGCTGGCTCTTTTGGTGAATGCCAAAGCACATCAGCCCGGCTGCCCACTTGGGGCCGCGTCCCGGCCTGTTGTCACCCCGTTCGTGCACCGCATCGCAGTAATACTCGGCGATCTCTCTCGCGATCCGATCGGCGGCATCGTCGTCCGTCCCATACTTGGGCATACGGTGCAGCAGCCGCTGCCGTAACGGCTCGTACCCGGCATAGTCCGCCTCCAGGGCCGCGATCAGCTCGTCCCAGGTCAGCGTTCGATCCTCGTAGATCAGCTTCTGGATCGCCGCCAGGCCATCCGCGGCATTCCCGACCTCGGCAAGGATAGCGCCGTGGATGCTGTACCGGACGCCCGTGGGCGACGCCTCGTCCAGGCAGTCGGCGATGGTGGCTGCGAAAAAGGGCGAGGTCACCGCGTGGTCGGTGGCAGAGCCATCGGGCATAAAGGCGACGAGCTGCGCCTTGAACGCCTGCATGACCTGATCGAACGTCTCGTAGGGTCGTTCTGCTGCCTGGAGCACGGTGCTTCGCAGTGCGGTCAGGGCATCGTGTACCCGGAACCAGATCGTCCCCTTGCCGCCAATGATCAGCTCTGAGCAGCCGTCGTTGCAATAGTCACGCGCATCCTCGATGGGGATGCCCAGCCTGGAAAGCGCGGGGAGAACCACCTCGTCGTTAAAGAGGGCCAGCACGTTTGCGCCCTTGGCCAGGACGCGGCAGCACGCCACCAGCAGCCCCCGTGGGGAGCCCGGGTAAAAGCGCACGTTCAGCTTGGGCTCGGGAAGCAGCAGCTTGGCCGAGGCCCGCAGGCACATGTAGGTGAGCTCGTTGCAGGCGTCGGCCCCCTCCGGCGTCTGCCCGGCCAGGGCAATGTTTCTCAGGTCGTCGTTGGGCGCTATGCGGACGTGATCGGGCTCGTTTTGGCCACCGAACTCGTTCATCTTGACGAACAGGCACTCGAGCAGCTCCTGCGCTTCGTCCTGCGTGATCCGCCCGCTCTCGACGTCGCGCCTGTAAAAGGGATAGATCCACTGATCGAACCGGCCCACGCAGCCGCTTCCGCCCAGGACGCGCGTAAACTGGACGAGCTGCAGCGCCGCGTGGAAGGAGGCCGGTGCGCCGGTCGCCAGCTCGTCGCACACGGCGGCGATGCGATCGAGATCTGCTCGCGCGTTGGAGTCCCCCTCGCTGGCCGCGAGCGCTCGGGCATGCTCGGCGTAACGCGATACGTAGGCGCACGCCGCATCGTAGGCAATCTCGACGGCGCGCAGAAATGCGCGCTTGACCGGGTCGGCCTCGCTCTCGATCCTGGTTCTGGCTGTGTCGCGGACGCCGCTCAGGCCGAGGCGCATCAGCGTCGGGTAGCCGGGCGGGTAATGCGAGTTATAGTAGCCCAGGTCGAGCTGCTCTCGATCGCGGGGGAGGGCGAGGCGCGTGCCGACGATCAGCTCCCCTGGCTGGATGAAAGGATCGCTTGCTCCCAGCACGGCGGCGAAATCGCTGGCGTGTCCGACCAGGTCCGTCTCACCCGAACCGGCGATCTCTTTTCGCACCACGGCGTCGCGGTAGGTCCCGCGCCAGTACATCTCTCTCAGGCGATCGACCCGTCCACCTGGGGCCAGGTCCGTCGAGATCCACGTTTCGCCTTCCACTGCCAGCCCAATAGACATACTCGATCCGCTCCTATCGCGCGCCCATTCCGATGCACTGTCGGTACCACAAGATTGGGTGCTAGCCACCAAAGATCGGGCGGT
>CAZLMZ010000272.1:1268-2368 GCA_964560475.1 uncultured Anaerolineae bacterium | reverse complement strand
GCGATGATCTGGTCTTGCAGCCGCCTGTCCAGCATGATGAACTGCGCGTTATAGCCGGCGACCTTGACCACCAGGCTCCTGTACTCTTTGGGGCGCAGTTGCGCTTCCCTCAGCGTCTCGGAGGATACGACGTTGAACTGCATCTGCCAGCCCCCGAGCTCGTTGAAGGTCAAGGCCAGGTCCGCGAACTTTTCCATTTGTTCCCGACCGGCCAGCGTATGCGGATGGAACTTCAAGTTGACCAGGCCGGCCCCGGTGCTTGAGTTGCGGGCCGAGTGGCACTTGGCCACCGACTTGAGCACGGCGGTCACGCCGCTGACGTCCAGGCCCGGGCCCGGCGAGGTGTTGTCGACCAGCGGCTCGTGGGCCCTTCTCCCGTTCGGCAGGGCCCCGACCTTTTCGCCGCTCGGCACGTTGGCCGACATGGTCTGGCACGTGGGGTGGAACTGGCCGCCCTTGGCATTGGTGTACCCCTGGAAGGCGTCGAAAAACGTCGCCCAGGCCCACGCGGCATAGCCGTCCGCCAGGTCGTCGTCGTTGCCGTACTTGGGCGCCTTGTGGATCAGCAGTTGCCTGATCTGCTCGCCGCGCCGCCCTGCAAAGTCGCTCTCTAGCGCCTCCTTGAGCTCTTGCGTGGAGATGCGCTTCTCACGGAAGACCAGCTTGTCCAGGGCAGCCAGGGAATCGGCAATGTCGATGATCCCGTGCCCCTGCATGACCTGCGAGTGGTTATAGTTCGGCGGGCCGCCCGCCGTCACGTCCTTGCAGACCTCCAGGCGGTGGTCGATGAACACAGAGAGAAAGGGACAGGGGTTCAACTTGGCCCGTACCGGTACCCACGCGTTGCTGGCTGCGACCACGATCGCGGCGAAATACGCGACCTGCTTCTCGAACGCTGCCTTGACGTCGTCGATGCTCTCGAACGTGGTCAGGTCGCCGCAGCGCGGGCCGACCTGTATGCCCGTCTCTGGATCCTTGCCATCGTTCAGCGCCAGCTCGAACCAGTTGGCGAGGCCGTAGTTCGGCCAGACGCCGATGCCGATGCCCGTCGCCTTGCCCGAGACGACCGACTCGGCGCACCCATACATGGCGTAATCCCG
>CAZLMZ010000272.1:0-1168 GCA_964560475.1 uncultured Anaerolineae bacterium | reverse complement strand
GGTCCACGTCGCGCCTGTAGTACGGATAGAGGTACTGGTCCACCCGCCCAGGGGCGATGGATACGCCGTTGGACTCGATGCTCATGATGGCCACGGTCAGGGAAACGAACTGCAGGGCTTCCCAGAAAGTTTCGACCGGCTCGACGTAGAGCCGGTCGCAGATGCGGGCCATTTCTACGAGCTCGGCCCTCCGGCGTGGATCGACCTCTTCCGCGGCGAGCTCTGACAGGAGCCGGGCATAGCGCTTGGCATAGCGGATCGCTGCCTCGCAGACGATGACCACTGCCACCATAAAGAGGTACTTGTCGACACTCTCGGGATCGGTCCCAAAGGTGCCTGCCAGCGCCTGCTGCCTGGCCTGCGCCTCCTCGATCACGGCGACCAGGCTCGTCCGCATGAGCCTGCCAAAGTTGGGCACCAGGTGGCCCTCGCCCTCACCCGAGCTTCGCTCGGGCAGGATGCCCTTGGAGAATACCTCCGGCGGCATCGCAGCCTGGAGAAGAGACAGGCAGCAGTTGCCCTGGACCAGCTCGTGCTCACGCCAGTACGCGAACACCTCCCTCAGCTCTCGCTTGGTCCGGTCGGTGACGATGAACGGATCGATGGCCCGGTTGGGCACCTCGTCCAGCTCGGCATCGATGTCGAGGGTATACTCGGGGTACCACTCGCAGCCGCGCGACACGCGCGAGATAGCGCCGACCAGGAGCTCGCCCGGCCGGACAAAGAGGGTTCTCTCGTCCAGGATGTGCGCCAGGGCGCGTGCCCTCCTGAGAACGGCAGGCGCACCCCGCGTCTCTTTGTAGGACTCGGTCACCAGCCGCGCCCGCTCGCTGCACAGCTCGGGGGTCGCGTAAAAGATCTCGTGCTTGAGCGCCTCAAGCCTGTCCATGTCGATCATATCTGCGCATCTCCTTCCGGATCAAGCGATGCACGAACTACACAATGTCACAGGGTACCGGGCAGCGCCGGCCGCTCACTCGGGCGTCCACGGCGGCGGCGCGATCCCGTCGATGTGCGTTTTGACGTCGACCACGGCGGGCTTATCCGAGGCGAACGCCTGATCCAGAGCGCTCGGCAGCTCGCTCGGGCGGTTGACCTGGATGCCAAAGCATCCCATCGACTCGGCTACCCGGGCCAGGTCGGCGTCGGTGAGGATCCAGAGCGCGTC
>CAZLMZ010000271.1:0-4626 GCA_964560475.1 uncultured Anaerolineae bacterium | reverse complement strand
TCATACGCCGGCAACTGATGCGCGGGAGGATCTACCGGCCCAATGCATCATTCGCGGTTGGAGAACATCTGGTGTTCCCGCAGTTGGATTTCGCCCTAGGCACGGTGGTGGGCGAACGAGAGGGCAACAACCCAGAGTACGAGGGCTTTCGGGTGATTGCCGTCGAGTTCGCGGATGGGGAAGAGGCGGGGCTGCCCCCTGACGGCGGTAGGCTACGAGAGTCTGGCGCTCCGAAAGAGGTGCGCGAGTTTGCTGCTGATCTGAAAGCGCCGCACAAGCTTTCCCTTCCCGATGAGGTGGATGCAGCCAACTTGCTCACCGTCTCCGCAGCCGATCTGTTCGAGAGTTATGGAGACGTCGTTCAGGAAAGGCTTGCGAGCTACCTAGCCGGTGATCCCGACTTTACCGAGTTTCGTGACTACTGGCTGCCAAAGGGGATGGCACCCGATGTGCACATTGGACTGCTGAACATTGCGGAAGCAATGCTGGTGATGGAAGAGAAGCCACTTGCCCCGGAGCAGCTCCTTCGCGAGCTCGACCTGCCCAAGGAAATTCCAACCGAAGTCAAGGTTTTCGTACTCGATGCCAAAATCGCCCAGGATGATCGGTTCGTTGATGTCGGTGACGAGAAACAGATCCTGTGGGCGCTGCGGCGGTGGCTTCCACAGAACGCCGTCACGTCGCCCGAGCACCTGCGCTACGAGCCTGTGTCGTACGATCGAACCGTGCTGGACGTTACGCATCTTCAGATTGAGCGAGAAATCGACGATGAAGCCTCGCGCCTGGTCGCACCTCCCACGGCAGCAGCAGCGCAAGAACTCACTCTTATCCTGACCTACCCGCACTGGCGCTATGGCACGCTTCCCTTGACTCAGCGCACACGCGTTTTCTTTCCTGCCGGATTGCCCGGGCAGCGCACGCAGATCGCGTTTCTGGATCGTGCCGGGGGCAGCGAGTTCAAGGGTTGGGTGGTCCACGAGCATCACTACGTCTATGGCCTGGAAGCGTGGTATGAGGCGAATGAGATTCCAGCCGGCGCGTACATCAAGCTGGAGCGTGTAGATGATCCACATACCGTGGCAGTCGACCTGATTCCACGGCGCATGCAGCGGGAATGGACGCGGATGGTGACCATGGACGCTGAGGGAGGACTGGGCTTCTCCATGCAAAAGCGCCCCGTCGCGTGCGAGTACGACGAATTGTGCCTGATCGATGAACCTGATCGCGAGATCGGTGACGCACTGAGGGCGCAAGAGCGAGCGCTCGATAGGCCGCTCCGGGAACTGGTACGGCTCGTATATCTCGAACTGGCCAAGCTCAACCCGAGCGTCACCGTGCATGGTAAGACGTTGTATACGGCAGTCAATGTCCTGCGCCGCTGCCCACCAGGGCTCGTTTTTGCGACGTTGTTCGGTGTGCGGCAGTTCATCACCACGGGCGACGGATACTGGGTTCTGCAAGGGGGAGCTTGAGGCTGTGACCCGGTTGTGGCACATCGCCCGAACGCAAGAGACGACAAGGGGAGTATGAATGGCACGTTGGACAAGACCGACTCTGAATACGGAATTCCATATCGATTTCGATTGGTGGGAGCAGGATAATCGCGATCTGCGGGTACACTTGTACCAGCATCTCTGTCCCGAGTGCCGCGACGTCTACACGTCGCATCTGGGTTCGGAGACGGTCGACTGGATCGACCCAGAGACAGCCGAGGTCAAGGCCGTAGATGGGTTGTGGCATGCCCTCCGTACGCACTGCAGCACCCGGCCCGACTATATCACGGATGCGACGCCGCTCACGGACGCAGTGTTCCGTACCTTCCTGGCCAATGGGAACGAACCGTTGACGCCGGTAGAGTTGGGTGCTGCGCTGAACCGGCAGCCAAGTGTGATCTTGCGCGTTCTGGGGACTGGACGCGTGTACGATGGCATCCGGCCCGCTCCGCCGGGGGACGAGCGCAAGAGGAAGCGATGACCCTCACTGCAGGGAGTGTGGCTCGCTACGTTGAGGAAGCCGACGGCGCGAACGTCATCAGTCTGGCGAACGTAGAGCGCCTGGCAAAAGAGCTGAGGTTGTCGCGAAAAGAGGCCGAGCTCGCGCTGCTCGAAGCGGGTATCCTTCCTCGACGGTACGCGCGGAATTATGGTCTCCTGGGACTCGAAGGACAGCTCAAGCTGCTTTGTGCCTGCGTCGCGGTCATCGGCCTGGGAGGGCTGGGCGGCTACGCGGTGGAGGGCTTGGCCCGGTTGGGTATCGGGCGGCTCGTCCTGGTAGACGGAGACGTCTTTGTCGATCACAACCTGAACCGGCAGGTGTTGAGCTGCGAAGACAACCTGGGTCAATCCAAGGCGCACGTGGCGGCAGAACGCGTCCGGCAGGTCAACGGCGCCGTCGAGGTGCAGTCCTACGCCGAGTATGCCACCGACGAGAGCCTGCAGCGCATCCTCCAAGGAGTCGATGTCGTGATCGATGCGCTCGACCGCTTGCCCACACGATTGATGCTGCAGGATGCGGCTGCAGAAGCCGGTGTGCCGATGGTGCACGGCGCTATAGCGGGGGCAATGGGACAGGTGATGACGATCCTGCCCGGGGACGGGGGCCTCCGTGCGCTGTATGGCGATGGGGAGCTTCCCGAGCACGGCGCGGAGGCAGAGCTGGGCACACCAGCGCCTTCGCCTATGCTCATCGCCGCCTTACAGGTGCAGGAGACGATCAAGTTGCTGACAGGTGCTGGCGAGTTGCTGCGGGGGCGACTGATGTTCGTCGACGCCCTATCGGCCGAGGTTCGCGTTCTTCAGGCAGCGACCTAGGGCTGCGTAGGGATAGGTGTCCGGGTGCGCCGATTGTCTCCCGTAGGGACGGATCTCCGACTGTAAAGTCGTGTGATCCGTCGGACCCTTCTACGGGACACGCAAGTTGGTTAGTCGATTTGACAAGGGTTGGGGAACGTGGTACACTGAGCGAAACTGCTGGAGAAATGGGCCACATGAACGCCGAGATTGTGCTCTCCCTAGTTGTTCTGGTTCTGCTTAGCCTCCTGATTAAGGAGGATTTAGCGCTTGGGAGAGCATCGAGGTAGCGTCAAGGTAAGAACGGACATCGCAAAGGGCCTCCCAACGGGGAGGCCCTTTTTTTGGCTCATTGACTCCTGTCGCTGACCTCAATTCGCTCAGGCAGGGCCGCGGATCCCGATCCGCCAGCCTTGCCTCTATGGAGCAGTGCAATGGCGCCCTGATTCCGGCTACGCCCGCCGGGCGAGGGCGCCATTTGTTTAGGAGACACAGAGTCAAAGCAACTACTAGACAAGGAGAAGGCCGTGAGGAGTGATGCAGTCAAGAAGGGTGTAGAGCGCGCGCCGCACCGCTCGCTGCTACGTGCACTGGGCTACACACAGTGGGAACTGGAGCAGCCGTTTGTCGGCGTCGTCAACTCGTACAGTGAAGTGATCCCGGGGCATGCGCATCTACGCCGCATCGCCGATGCGGTCAAGGCGGGCATCCACGCTGGGGGTGGCACGCCGTTCGAGGTCGGGACGATCGGTGTCTGCGACGGTATCGCGATGAACCACGCGGGAATGAAGTACTCACTCGCCAGCCGCGAACTCGTCGCCGACTCGGTAGAGACGGTTGTAGAAGCCCACGCTTTTGATGCCGTGGTGCTCATTCCGAACTGCGACAAGATCGTACCTGGCATGCTGATGGCCGCAGCGCGCATCAACATTCCCACCATCGTGATCAGCGGCGGTCCCATGCTCGCTGGGCACTGGCACGGCGAGGTGGCCGATCTGAATTCGGTGTTCATGGGTGTCGGCAGCGTGATCGCGGGTACGATGACTGAGGAGGATCTCCTGGGGCTGGAGGAGGTCGCTTGCCCGGGGTGTGGCTCTTGCTCGGGCATGTTTACCGCCAATACCATGAACTGCCTGACCGAGGCACTCGGCTTGGGCTTGCCGGGACACGGCACGATCCCTGCGGTGGAGGCACGGCGTACCCGGCTGGCAAAGGACGCTGGGCGCCAGATCATGTCGCTGCTAGAGCAGAACATCCGGCCTTCCGATATCCTGACCCCCGCAGCAGTGCGGAACGCCTTTGTAGTGGACATGGCGCTTGGCGGTTCGACCAATACTGTGCTGCACATGATCGCGATCGCACACGAGGCGGGTATCGATGTGCCGCTTTCCGAACTGAACGAGATCAGCGAGAACACGCCGCACCTGTGCCGCATGAGCCCCGTAGCAGGTGGGCATCACATCCAGGATCTGGACCGTGCCGGCGGGATTCAGGCCCTGATGCACGATCTGGTCGATCACGGCCTCCTCGATCCCGGCACGCTGACCGTGACCGGGCAGAGTCTCGGCGACAACGTGAGAAGTGCTGTGGTCACAGATCGCGATGTGATCCGGTCCCACGAGAACCCGTATTCAGAGCACGGAGGGTTGGCCATCCTGTTTGGCAATCTGGCACCGGACGGAGCCGTGATCAAGACTGCTGCCGTGCCAGAGAACAAGCGCGTGTACAGCGGGCCAGCGCGCGTCTTTGATTCGGAGGACGCAGCCACAGAGGCGATCCTGAAGCGCCGCTTTAGCGAGGGCGACGTGATCGTGATCCGTTACGAGGGGCCAAAGGG
>CAZLMZ010000270.1:0-4650 GCA_964560475.1 uncultured Anaerolineae bacterium | reverse complement strand
TATGCAACAGATACGTCGTTGCTGAGCGATGCCGCCTGGGAGATCCTGTCCCCGCTTGGGCCGGTGGACCTCGTCTTGCTCGATGAGACCTCAGGGCTCGGAACCGGAGGAAGTGGCCACCATGGCCTGGAAAAGTTCCTGATCACGCGCTCACGCTTGCTTGAAAGTGGTGTGATGGGAGCAGATGCCGTGCTGGTGGCCCATCACTTCTCACACAACGGTGGGCTGACGCACGACGAGCTCGTGACCCGCTTCCAGCCCTATGGGGTCACGGTCGCCTACGATGGCCTGACTTTTGACCTGAGCGCCTCGCCTGCGTAAGCTGCCAGGGCGGGGGGAACCGCGCATCCCTGGAGTAAATTCCATGATCGAAGTGATCGTCGCCGGACACATCTGCTTGGACATCATCCCTCGCTTTACCGTCGATGCCGGGCCAGAGCTAGAGGCCTATCTGTCGCCGGGACGATTGTCTGAGGTCGGACCGGCTGCGCTGTCGACGGGCGGCGCAGTGTCGAATACCGGTTTGAGCCTGCACCTGCTTGGCGTGGACACGCGTCTCATGGGCAAAATGGGCGATGATCTCTTTGGGCAGGCGATCCTGGACATAGTGCACGGATATGGTCGCGAGCTGGCCGAGGGCATGATCGTGGTACCGGGGGAGACCAGTTCCTACACCGTAGTGATCAACCCGCCGCACATCGACCGCATATTCCTGCACTGTGCGGGCGCCAACCATACCTTTGGGGCAAGCGATGTGCTTTATCCAGTACTTGAGCGCGCCCGGCTTTTCCACCTGGGCTATCCGCCCCTGCTCGGCCGCCTGTATGCCGATGGAGGAAAAGAGCTGGCCGACGTCTTTCACCGTGCCAAAGAGACCGGCGTCACGACTTCGCTCGATATGACGATGCCCGACCCGGCGGGACCGAGCGGCCAGGTGGACTGGGAAGCAGTCATGCGACGCTGTATGCCCGCCGTTGACCTGTTTCTGCCGAGCGCGGAGGAGTGGTTGTTCATGATCGATCGGCCGCGCTTTGACCGACTTGCGGAACAGGCCGGCCCAGGGGGCATGCTGGGTGCGCTGGCGGTCGATGAGATACGCGAGCTGGGTCAGGCCGCCCTCGACCTGGGGGCACAGATCGTCGTTCTCAAGCTTGGAGAGCGAGGTGTCTACCTACGAACTAGGGGGACGTTGGGCGATCTGGGACGGGGAGCGCCGGCCAATCTCGATGCGTGGCGTGGTCGCGAGCTCTGGGCGCCCTGCTTCATCCCCGACAATCTGGTCGGCACCACAGGCGCGGGAGATGCGACGATTGCTGGCTTTTTGGCGGCGATGCTGCGTGGCGCCTCGCCCGAGCGGGCGCTCGCGATCGCGGCTGCAGTAGGTGCATGCAACGTGGAAGCCGCGGACGCATTGAGTGGTGTACGCCCGTGGGAAGAGACCTTGGCCCGGATCGATGGAGGGTGGGAGAGGGCGCCCATGCACTTGCCGGGATGGGAGCTCGACGAAGTGTATGGGGTATGGTGTCCCAGCCAGCCATCGCTTGTACTATGAGTCCGCCGATTCTGCGGGCGTAGGCAAAATCGGTGCGCGGAGATGCGGCTGCGTGCGCGCCCGTTCGCCAAGACGGCCTGCTCGTGGTATGATAAAAGAGTGCAACCCGTTGACGAGGACGATCAATGCGCTATCTCATCCTCTCTGACATCCACAGTAACCTGCTCGCATTGGAGGCCGTCCTAGAGGATGCGCCATCCGGGTTGCCCGTTTGGTGTCTCGGCGATATCGTGGGCTATGGACCATACCCGAACGAGTGCATCCAGCGCGTGTGTGGCCTGGAGGCAGCTTGCGTGGTCGGCAACCACGACTGGGCGGCTATGGGCAAGCTGGATGTGCGTGACTTTAATCTCGATGCGCAGCGGTCTGTGCTCTGGACGCAGCGCCAGCTCACGCCTGCTAGCCTGGAGTATCTGGAGCATCTCCCGCTGCGCCTGATTGAGGGCGCTTTTACCCTCGTGCATGGCAGCCCTCGCGAACCAATATGGGAGTATATCCTCTATCCACCGACTGCACGTGCCAATTTCGAACACTTGAGTACAGATCATTGCCTGGTCGGGCACACGCACGTTCCGGTCGCGTTCCGCCTCGTCGAGGATGGCCAGGCAGTTGAGACCGAGCATCTGGTCGAGGGAACGCCACTGTCACTAGGGAGAGGGCGCTTGATCTGTAATCCGGGCAGCGTCGGGCAGCCGCGTGATGGCGACCCACGTGCGAGCTACGCTATCCTCGATCTTGAGGAGGCCACCCTAGAGTGTCACCGCGTGACGTACGATGTTGCCACGGTTCAGGAGCGAATGGAGCGGTTTGGCCTGCCGCAGCGGAACGTGACACGTCTCTCCTATGGGTGGTAGATCCAGCGGATTGTGATTTGCCCCCGGTGACTCTCGTGTGGAACCAAACCGGGGGCATTTTCGTCCTAGAGATAGATAGGACAGACACTCACCACACAGAAGGGAATGGAGCGATGAAGAGAATACACCTCACTCACTGGCTCTTGATGATTGCAGTCGCTCTCCTGGCACTAGGCTGCGCAGCACAGGGACGCGGCCCTTCGCTCGTCGAGTCCGCGCCGAGCATGGACACGGCCGGTGCCGCCAACAAGCAGGTCGCCTCCGAGGGCGAACGGGGAGCAATGGACACAGCATCGGCTGGGATGCCCACCAGCACAGAGCTGGACCGCAAGATCATCTACAACGTGGACATACACTTGATCGTCAAGGACACAGACCAGGCCTTTGGCGAGATAGAGCGCCTGGCCTCAGAGATGGGAGGTTTTGTCTCTGAGTCAAACGTGTGGCGCGAAGACACCTTCCGCCGCGGGACGATCACGGTCCGCGTGCCTGCGGGCCAATTGGAAGACGCCCTGGCGCAGTTTCGTGCGCTGGCGCTCGACGTCGAAAGCGAGACCGTCGACAGCCAGGACGTGACGGAGGAGTATGTCGATCTAGGGGCGCGGCTGAGGAACGAGCAGCGCACAGAAACAGAACTGCTCGAACTGCTGGCCTCGCGCAGCGAGACCGGCAAGACAGAGGACATCCTCGAGGTGCACCGCGAGTTGAGCAACGTGCGTGCCCAGATCGAGCAGATCAGCGGCCGGATGCGCTACCTGGAGAACCTGTCTGCGATGGCAACGGTGCGCATCACGGTTACGCCAGACGCACTGCTGCAGCCGATCGACGTTGCCGGATGGCGCCCGCAGGGCACAGCACGTGACGCGGTCCGCATGTTGCTGCGCACGATGCAGTTCTTTGCCGATGCCGCGATCGTGTTCTTCCTCTACATCGTGCCGACAGTGGTCGTGGTTGCCATCCCCATCGTGGCCCTCGTCCTGCTTATCCGTGCCCTTTGGCGGGGTATTCGGCGCCAACGCGCTACGACAGAGTAAGGACTGAGGTAGCCCAGATCACGAGCGGCGGCCCTATCGGGGCCGCCGCTTGCACTATCGCTCGCCTATGTGTTCTAGGGGAGGTACATCTCGGGGTTCTTCCGCGCGCCGTTGTAGCGGATCTCAAAGTGCAGGTGCGGGCCGGTCGAGTTGCCTGTGGAGCCTCTGGCTGCGATTACTGCGCCTTTGCCTACCGACTGGCCTGCATTCACATAGTAGGTGCTCAGGTGGGCATAATAGGTCACAAACCCATTGCGGTGATCGATGATCACCAGGTTGCCATAGCCACTGCCCTGCCAGCCAGCAAAGACGACGAAACCCGAGTCGGCGGCGCGAACCGCCGAGCCGGATGGGCCCGCAATGTCGAGCCCATTGTGCCATCGTCCGCTTATGGTGCGGAAGCCAAAGCGATCGGTGATCCGCCCGGTGACAGGCCAGACAAAGACGCCGGTGCCCTGCTTGGCGTCCTTTGGTACTGGCCCACTGTACGCTGTCACCTGCCGCGCAAGATAAGGCTTGACGCCGCCCGGCACGATCAGCTTGTCCCCAGGCGTGATGACCGGATTGTCGGGATCGAGGTTGTTGTAAGAGCATGCGATAATGTGCTCTACCTCGCTCTTGTACTTTTTGGCAATGCTGCTCAGGGTATCGCCCTTGACGATGGTATGGTAGACGCCGTCAATGGGCAGGATCACCAGCTCTTGGCCGGGACGCAGCAGGTCGGGGTTCTGCTCCAGGTTGCCGTTCGCCCACATGATCGTTTCTGGCTCGATGTCGAACTCGACCGCGATCTTGCCCAGATTATCGCCTGGCTCGACGATATAGGTGATCACCTCACGCCGCAGGCGCTTGGGGATCGTGGTATGAAACACCGGTGCCTGTTGCAGGTCCGCTGTCATAAGCGCCTGGAAAGGCGTAGCGGATTGTGTGGCAACGGGCCGAAGAGAGGACAACTCTTCGGTGTCCACGTACTCGCGGGGCCCGCCACCACGCCCGCTGAGCGAACGCTCTGTCGAGCGATAGCCCAGTGCTGGCGCTGCTGTGGGTTGCGTCGGAAGGGGCAGATCGTATTCGAATTGTAGATGGACCGGCTGCAGCATGAAAACAGCGATGACGACTGCGATAACAAGGAGGTGGCACGTATAACGTGACCACCCTTCCCCGATGCGGCACAAAAACGTGTCGATCGCCGTCTGCCACCGCCGTGCTG
>CAZLMZ010000269.1:0-4684 GCA_964560475.1 uncultured Anaerolineae bacterium | reverse complement strand
GCTTCGGTCAGCCCTTCGCGCGCCAGGACCTCGCGGATCCGGCGCCGGTACTTGGTCGAAACGATGGCGAGACGGTAGCCAGCATGTCGCAGCCGGGCCACCGTCTCGCGCGTCGCGGGCAGTAGCACAGTGCGCGCGGTCATTACCTCGGCAGCGTGCGCGATGAACAGCGCCTCAAAGGTGGCGCCCTGCTGTGGGTCGGTCTCTCCTGTCAGCACGCGAAGGGTCTCTGGCAGGGAGAGCCCGATCGTGCGGCATGCGTCGTCGTCAGAGACCGGGGGCAGATCCATCTGTGCCAAGGCGTAGCCAATGCACGCGATCGCGCCACGCGACGAATCGGCCAGCGTATAGTCAAAGTCAAAGATCACGGCCTCGGTGCAAGGTGTCACGGCTGGCGTCTCACTCATGGCAGGAACAGGCGGCCCAAGGCGACCACGGCTACGCCGGCCGCGACGGCGCCGAGCAGGCTGCGCGTTTTCCAGGCTACCCAGAGGGTAGGCAGCGCTGCCCAGAGGTACAGGTTGCCGATGGCAGAAGCTGCCTCTCCGCCTGGGAGGAGCAAGGAAGGGAGGACCATCGCCGCCAGCACGGCCGGGGGTACGTAACGCAGCCACGCATCCAAGATCGAGGGCATGGCCCAGCCAGCCGTGCCGGCCCGCCGCAGAAAGAGCAGCGGCAGCGCACGGGGCAGATAGGTGACGAGCCCCATGCCAGCGATCGTCAGGATGACTGTCTTTTCGTCCATATTTCCCACATCACTCCCACGGTCGCGCCCACACAGGTGGCGAGCACGACAGACCAGTAGTCCAGCCCAGCCCAGGTCAGTCCAACGGCGACCGTGCCCGCAGCAAGGGCCACGCCCAGGTCGATGCGGCCCCGCACCTGCGACACCAGCAGGGCCAAAAAAAGCGCGGGCAGGGCATAGTCCAGTCCCCAGGGCCTGGGGTCGGGGACGAACTGCCCGCCGAGCACGCCCAGCCAGGAACCCGTTATCCACGCCAGTTGGGCACAGGCGTTGACGCAAAAGGCCTCCACCTTGCTCGGCGTGCCCTGCCCAAAGCGCGTCGCGTGGACGGCAAAGGTCTCGTCCGTGAGCTGGTAGGCAAAGGCTGCCAGGGCACGAGGGCGCCACGTCCGTAGATGCGGGGTCAACGAGGCGGACATCAAGGCATGGCGCAAGTTGACGACAAAGGTCGTGACCACGATGGAAAAGGGCAGGGCGC
This sequence comes from uncultured Anaerolineae bacterium, assembly GCA_964560475.1. GTDB lineage: Bacteria > Chloroflexota > Anaerolineae > JAFGEY01 > JAFGEY01 > BS750m-G44. Next base: position 3,461 of record CAZLMZ010000269.1, on the reverse strand, counting down.
CTGCGGCCAACAGCCCGGTGGCGATAAACTGCGCAGCGCCGGCATAGACCAGCGCGGACATTAGCACCGCACTGCGCGGGGAAAGCCCTGCTTTTTCTGCCAGCACGCCATAGGCAAAGCCGATCGGCACGTAGCCAAGGACGATCGGCGCGACCTGAGATAGGCCGCGCCGCCAGCTTGCCCTGTCGTTTGTGGCCTCAATTGAGTGTGCAGCGTCCACTCTTGCCATCCAGTAGGTTCGGGTCCCTCCCACATTGTATGCGTCGCGAGCCAAAAGTCAACCACGGCCCGCGGCCTCGCCAATGTGGGCAGACCGTGCATGTGTGTCGCTTGGGAAGGGCTCGCAGGGAGCTATGCCTTGCGTGTACCGGAAGCGGTGCAGATAAAGAGCCCGCTGTCCTTGGTGATGCGGATCGCTCCGTGCGTGGCAATCTCGCGCGTTACGAGCCGTGAGAAACGGTCCAGCGCTTCAGGGTGCGCAGGGACGCCAGGCATGGAGCGCGCATAGGCAACCAGTGCTTCGGGCGCGTCGACCAGCAGGTCGTCCTCGTAACGAACGAGTTGAACAGAGGGGAACCACGGCGCCAGTTGTGCCTCGCCGTTTTCGAGCAGAAAAGACGCTGCCGCACCTGTGGATGGGGGCCGCAGCCCCGGCTGTGCGGCGTTCAGCATCTCGTCCAGCTCGCGCATGTGGCCCTGGCCCACGGTAGAGGCATAGAGGCAACCACCGGGCACAAGCACGCGGCGGATCTCGGCAAGCGCGCGTCCCTTGTCGGGGACGTGGTACAGCATGTGGTTGGCAATGACCGCATCAAAGCATGCACCGGGGAAAGGGATGGCCTGCGCGTCGACGACGGCACAGCGGAAGTGGCCGTGTGCCGTGCCAAGGCTCTGCCGGGCGGCGCGCACCATGCCGGTCGACGCGTCAGAGAGCACGATCGTCCAACCTGCAGGCGTGCGATCGGCGTTCCCTTGCCAGAGGTAGGCTGGGCCACAGCCCAGCTCGAGGACGGCGCCGCCGGGTGGAAGGGAAAGCTGGTCAAAGACCCAGCGGAACCAGCCGTAGGCGTTCGTGCTGAACTGCTGGTGGAGGGCGACGCGCGCGTCGAGGTTGCCGGACTCTCGGTACTGCGATCGAACTGCTTCGGGGCTGTGCAGTCGCTGGTGCACTTGTACTGCCTCCTTTTGCCTTCTCAGGCGACGATCAGGGCTATGGCTGAGCCCGTGTACCAGGACAAGGCGGCTAGCGGTAGGGTTCGACCTGCTGGGCCAGCTCTTCGGCCTGGGCGATGCTGTCGAAGGAGGTCATGATGTACATGCCCTTGCCACCGACCGCATCGAGCAAAGGAAGCACCTCGTCTGGGTGCACGCCGACCGCCTGGACCGACTTTTTCCCGGCGAGGATGCGGTGGTAGAGGTCGTACCACGCCGGGTCACCGCCGGAAGGCACCTTGGGGTTTGGCGTCCACTCGATCGCGTCGAGAGCGTCGATCGCGAGCAGGGCGTCGAGATGGCGCAGGCAGTGCGCGCCGTCGAGATGGAACATGGAATGGTCGAGCCACTCGCACTGTACTGCCAGCGCCGGCACGACAAAGCGCTCGAACATAGCGGGCGAGATCATGGCCGAGGCGTCGCACTGCACCTTGGCCGTCTTGCCCGGGCCCCATAGGCGAAACGCGCCAAAGACCGAGCTGCCGTCGGGTAGGCGGATGATCTGGTAGACCCGGTCGTATGCCTCGAACCAGGCAGCGTTGATCTCGTCGATCTTGGCTGTGACCCAATCGGGGCGCTCGATCATGTCGACCAGCACGTTTTGCGTGCCGCGCAGCGAGGCGAGGGCGTCGAGGTTCTCGATCAGGTCCGGGCAGCCGACCGCGTACTTGCTCCCAGCCAGGCGGGCGCAGGCGCGGAGTGTATCCTCGTGCACCTGCCACCAGCGGCTGTGGGGGTCAAAGCGCAGCGGCGGGCGCTCTTCCGGGCGGGGATCGTCCGCCATGCAGGGGTTGAACCACACCGTCTCTGGCGAAAAGCCGGGCTCGGAGCCCAGGGCCAGCGCCAGGGAGCCCGGGCCGATGTCCGTACCGGACACGGGAAGCACGTCGGCAGGGAAAGCCTGCCGGGAGAGCTGGTAGTGGTTGCGTCGAGCACGCGCCTCGGCCTGGGCATAATGGGCCTCGATCGAGGGCGCCGGGCCAGGGTCGGGCACACGCTCGTGCGGCTGCGGCGCTGGTGGGGCAGCGCCCGATCCGAGGATCAGGCCCTCTCTACGCCACCAGGCGAGCATATGCTCGCGCGCATCGGGCCAGTTGGGCTTCCAAGCAAAGCTCACGAGTTCGTCCCTCCATCCTGGAATGTGAGGCAGGCGGCTGCTAGGGGCTTCAGTCGCTGCTTGGCGATGGGCTGGCCGACGGCTGGGAGCGCTGCAGGGTCTCGGGCACCAGCAGCGCAAATACCGTGCCGGCGGCCAGCCCCGCGCCGGCCAAGAGCAGCGCCGCAGTGGGCAGCGCAACCCAATCGGCGATGCCGCCGACCAGCAGGGGGCCGCCGCTCGAACCGGCATCCCCGATCAGGCGCCAGATGCCGAGAAACTCGCCGCGCGACTGGCGCGGTGCCAGGTCGGCACCGAGGGTCATCATCGAGCCGGAACCGAGGCCGTTGCCGAGACCGATCAACATCGATGTCAGCATGAGCCCGACAAAGCTGCCCGTCAGAGGCACGAGGCCCATACCAAGCGCCTGGACCAGGAAGCTGGGCACGATCGCCCACTTGCGGCCCACGCGGTCCATGATCAGGCCGGCCGGGTAAAAGAGCAGCATATCCACGGCAGAAGAGAGGCTCAGGATCAGGCCGATCCCCTGCACGTCCAGGCCCAGCGCATCCGATGCGTAGAGCGGGAGGATGATCGTGCGCCCGCTGCGGATCATCTGTGCAAAGACCTGTCCCGCTCCGGCAAAGGTCAGCTCCTGGGCGCGGCTGTGCAGGGCAGAGGAGAGATGTCCAAAGCGGCCAAGGCGAGCTGGCTCCGGCGCGGACGGCGACCTGGGACTTGGCTCCACAAAGGCGACCACGGCAGCCGCCGCGGCCGCGCCCGTCACTGCGACGACCAGGAAGGGGGCACGCAGGCCATAGTGCTGGGCGATGAGCCCGCCGGCGAGCGGGCCGGCAAAGCGCCCAACGCGGAAGAGGCCGCCTAGCAGCGAGATGGCCCGGCCTCGTGCATTCACGTGTACCGCGTCGGTGACATAGGCGTGGCGTGCCACATTGTACACAGCCTGGCCGAACCCGGAGAGCACGCGGTAGGTGATTGCCTCGGGGATCGACCGAGCCCAAAAGAGGGCGACCGTGGGCAGCACGGTGCAAACCAGGCCGAGGAGCATGGCCCTTTTCTGGCCGAGCTGTCGCACCAGCATGCCGCCGGGCAGGTCGCCGACCAACATGCCGACGCTGGCGCCCGCCGAGAC
>CAZLMZ010000268.1:0-4717 GCA_964560475.1 uncultured Anaerolineae bacterium | reverse complement strand
CCCTGCCGCCGCAGCACCTCGTGTATCCCTGGAATGCATCCCGCAAAGTCGTGTGCCGCGTCGAAAAAGGCAGCGTTGCAGTCCGTGATCTGGATGCCCGTAGCGAGCAGATCGGCTGGCAGCATCTCTTGTCCTTGCGCAGCCTGGCACGCCGCCAGCAGCTCGACGGCCCTGGCGGTCCACACGGCCCAGTGTCCCAGCAACCCGCCTGCGATGTGAACGCGGACCTCACCATCGCCACGCTGCAAACGGTACTCGGTCAGCAGGTCGCCCACAATGTGGTCGTCGTTGCCGGTATACAGCGCCACGTCCTCCTCGCGCCCGGCGTCCACGATCGCACGTACTACGTCCAGCGTCTTGTAGCGATCGAACGGGGCGATCTTGATCGCCACGACCTCCTCGATCTCCACAAACCGCCGCCAGAACGCATATGGCAGTACACGCCCTCCCACTGCAGGCTGCAGGTAGAAACCAAACAGCGGAAGCACTTGCGCCACAGCACGGCAGTGTGCCAGGATCGCATCGAGGCTTGCCCCCGCAAATGCAGACAGGCTCAGCAGGGCACAATCGTATCCAAGCGAGCGGGCCAGGGCCGCCTCTCGAGTCGCCTGTGCCGTGTCGCCAACCAGGCCAGCCACCAGTACGACCTGCCGCTCTCCCTCCGATCGCACCGTGTCTGCGGCCAACTCTAGCACCGGGCGGTAGAGCCCCACCGCAGCGTCGTGGATCGCAAACTGGGTCGTATGTACGCCCAGCGCGATCCCGCCTGCTCCGGCAGCGACATAGTAGCGGATCAACGCCCGTTGGTGGCGCGGATCGAACCGGCGTTCTGCCGTCAACGCCAGCGGGCAGGCCGGAATCGCGAGTCCTGACCGCAGCATCTCTCGAACATCGCTCACCTAGACACCTCCGTTATCACCAAACCTGAGCTTCTCCCGCATACTCTGTTCGGAACTGCGCCCACGGCGCCATCACTGCGTCTCTGAGCAGCGCCATCGCACCTCTGCATCGGGGCGACCACTCAGCCACGATACGATCCACCATCCGCCTGCGCTCGGCTCGAGCGCATAGAGCTCTGAGGAAAATGCCTCGACCCAGGTTGAGGTCTCTGTATCGCCCGATGCACAGGCCAACTGTGCAGTGTAGCGCCACTCCTCGCTGACGGCGACCTGTGTCCACCCGCGGTAGGCGCGCGCGGTGCAGCTGTTCACCACCCACGCGACCTCTGTCACCTCCACGCCCGTGATGTCACCGGCGCGATAGGCCATCATGCGCTCTGCCTGGTCTTGCGCATCGGTCGCGGCACCGCCCCAGGCTTCTGCCAGCCCTGCCGCGTCGACGTTCCCTTCCATGTACCCCGCCTGTGCCTCAGCGGCGCGCTCGACTGCTGCCAGCAGCGACGCATCGCAGGCAACTGCCTCGGGTGTCGCTGTTCCCGAAGACGAGGCTGGAGACGTTGGTGTAAGCGTTGGCAGCGATGTGGCTGTAGGCGTGGCGATAGATGTCGCGGTCGCCTCAACCGTTGGTGTGGCGGTTGGCAGGGGCTCCTGCGTGCGCGTCGGCATCGCCGTGACCGTCGGGGTAGATAGCGGTATCAACGTTGGCGTGCGCGAGGCAGTGGGCAGTGGAGGCGACGTCGCCTCGAAGGTCGCAGTCAGCGTCACAGCGGCCACAGCGCGCTCCGTCGCCGGCGGGGTCGAACCCGGCGTCAGGGCCGGCACGGCCGGCGACTTGATCCAGCCGAACCAGTACCCTGATCCAACCGTGGCGGCGATCACGACCAGGCCCACGACCACGAGTGGACCCCAACCACACCCTGTTCGACCACGCAGCGGCAGCTTGAGCATAGGGCGGTCAGGCGCCGGTCCTCCATCCTGCCCAGCCCCCTCTACTGACATAGGCTCACCCATCTATCCTCCGGGGCAGCTACACAGCCTGTCCATCCCTAGAAATGACCATCCCGCACCTGGAACTTGGTCGGCTTGTCATACACGTCCTTCCCTCTCGACACCCAATCCGCCGTCCACTCGATCACCTTCCCAACTGGAACGTAAGGATACCCCAGCAGCGTGAATGCACGCTCTGCGCTGCTCAGCAAGGCCTCAGGCTCTTCTATGCCCTCCAGCCGTGGCGTCCGGCCCAAGAGTTTACCGAACGTGACGGCCAGGGCACGGACGGAGAGGGTCTCGGGCCCTGTCACGTTCAGCACGCTGGGCGGGCTGCTGGCCAGGTGAAGCGCACGGAGCGCGAATGCATTCGCATCGCCCTGCCAGATCACGTTCGCGTGCCCCATACGTAGGTCGATTGGCGCGCCTGTCCAGACCTTCTGTGCGATGTCCAGCAGCACCCCATAGCGCAGTTCGACGGCATAATTGAGCCGCAGGAACAGCACCGCGGCGCCCGTCTGCTGGGCAAAGTAGGCCATGATCCGCTCACGCGCCAGGACACTCTGTGCGTACTCGCCAACCGGGTCGGGTGAGGTCTGTTCTGTACAGTGACCTTGCACGACCGACGTAAAAGGGTATACGTTGCCGCTCGAGAACGCCAGGATGCGCGCATCGCCAAATCGCTGTGCGACGAGTCCGGACAGGAAAGCATTGATCGCCCACGTCTTGGACTCCTGGCCGGTCGTCCCGAATTTGTGACCGACCATGTAGATGATATTGCGTATCGCAGGCAGCGCCCACAGCGCATCTCGGTCCATCAGGTCGCACGCTATCGTCTCTACGCCGGCATCGGCCAACGTTTTCTCGACCTTCGAATCAGAAAATCTGGACACGGCCAAGACGCGTTTCTTCAGACCCCCTTCTTCGATCGCGCGTCGGGCTAGAAGACAGAGGGTGGGACCCATCTTTCCTCCAGCTCCGAGGATCATCAGATCGCCATCCAGCCTGCGCAGCGCCTCCACTATCTCGGGCCTGGGCTGTGACAGCAAGGTCTCGAGCGCCTGCACGTCCTCCACCGACGATGGCAGACTGCCACGCGCCAAGCTCGCACTGCTTTCCCATTCCTCTGTCCGAGTTGTCAAGCTACCTCCTCTTCCATTGCCACCTGAGAGATCCGGAACAGGACCGCTGCTACCACGTGGACAGCACCGCCGATCCAGAACACAGCCCGGATCCCGATCCACCCGGCAAGGGCGCTCCCGACCAGGGGAGCTGCTGTCATTGCCAGGTTTGCGAATACACTGTTCACTGCGACAAAGCTGGGCCGCCGATCTGCTGGACACACGTGCAGCAGCGTGTCAAAGAACGACAGGTCGATGCCGGTGATGAAAAACCCCTGTACGACTGCCGCCAGAGGCAGCCAGAACTGGTTGGGGACGAGCCCGGTCACCACCGGATACAGCCCGACTCCGATCGTACATGCAACAAGTACCAGGTGGTGCCCACGCCGTGTGGCTGCCCTGCCCCAAAGATAATAGCCCACGATCAAAGCCAGTTTTCCCGCTGTAGCCTGCCAGCCGATCCACAAGTCAGATGCGTCCAGTTGGCGGATCCAGTAGATGCTGTACAGCGCAGCCGGGAGGCTCAGCCCAAAGCGCAGTACAAACGTGGTCAGCACATAACGAACAAAGGATGGTGCCTCCCGAAATGTGCCAACGTAGCGGCTGACCCGCTGCCGAAACGTCCCTCCGCCTACAATGAAGGCCGGCTTGGGTGTCGAGGAGGGAACCTCGATCCGGCCATAGTAGTACATCCCAATTACCCCGCCCAGGAACGAGATGAAGAACACGATCTGGTAGCCGAGCGGGAACGGAGAGCGGTCCAGGACAACCCCGTAGACGGCCACCGCCATCGCTGTGACCAGGCTCAGAAGCGCCCAACGTCCACCGTTGACGCTGGCACGCCGCCGGGCAGGGATAATGTCCGCCACCACTGTCGTCCATGCCGAATCCAGGAAGGCGAGGGCGATCGTGTTCAGCACCCATATTGCGATCGCTGCCTCCATCAGGTGCCCGCGCACCAGGAAAGGCAAGAGAGCAATGAGCAGGATCGCGCCCCGGTGAAAGATGCGCACGAAATTGGTGAAACGAACCAGGTCTCGCTGTCGCTGAACGACCTGCGCGGCTGGAATGGAAAAGAGCACCATCAAGATGGCCGGCAGCGATGTGAGCAGGCTGACCATCAGGCTGGAGGCACCAAGCCGGACCACAAAGATCGATATGAACGTATAGGCACCCCCCATCATCAAGCCTTGCCACGCCGTGTCGATGACGAGGTAACGAATGTTGCGGTCCTGCACCGAGAGCTGATCCGCCCGCCACAGCCAGCGTGCAGCGGATGCTCTGAGAGATACCCAGCGATACATACTCACCAGAGCCCAGCCACGTAAACGAAGTTCAGAGTAGGCGTGTCCCGATCCGTTCCAGTAGCACGAAGCATGTCGATCCGCCAGGGATCCGTCCAAAGCATATTCAGCCGCACTCCCATTGAGGCTTTCAGTAGCCGATACCGATCAGGCGTGCCAACAGACTGCGCCTCGGCTCCAGTGCCCCCTGGGGACAGACCTCTACGCAGCATAGACAGCCAATACAGCGACTAGCATTGAACTGGGGCAGCTTGCCAGCGGCCATCGCTCCCGTCGGGCAAACTTCTGCACAGGCACCACAGCCAATACATCTGTCTGCACGTAGCGCCGGTCGGACGCGGGCCATGGGGCGCAGCGGCCTCGTCACCCAACTGGGCACACGCAGCAACTGGCCGATTCGTGGCAG
>CAZLMZ010000267.1:0-4717 GCA_964560475.1 uncultured Anaerolineae bacterium | reverse complement strand
TGTACGATGACCGCCCGCCGCACCCCAGCCACCCGCTGGTCCCTGCCCCCTGGGTGGAGCTCAACTCGGCCGACGGGGCGATCGCCTCCACGGCCATCGATATGGGCCAGTTCGTGCACATGCTCCTCCGACGCGGGCATGGTCCGCACGGGCGCCTCCTCTCTGAGGAGAGCTACCGCCGGATGACGAGCGAGGTGGTCCCCGGATCAGGATACGGCTATGGCATCTATGTCCAGGCCGAGGAGGGACACCGCCGCCTCGCACACGGCGGCGACATGCCGGGCTACGAGGCCTACGTGGCGATGGACATGGACCGCGGGCTCGGTGTCGTCGTCCTCGCCGCGCAGCCCTATCCCGCCGGTACGTGGGGCCAGGTCTATGCGTACTGGCGTGCGGCCGGCGCCGGCCAGGAACCGCCGCTCCTGGTCGTGCCGCCGGATCCCGGGCGAGTGGTGAATGCGGCAGACTATGCCGGCACCTATCGCGGGCAGGCCCAGCCGCTGCAGTTCGCTGCCGAGGGGGATCGCCTTTACCTCCACCTGGGCGAAGAACGGGTTGCCCTCGAGCAGCGCGGGGAAGATCGTTTCTACGCGAACCACCCTGCGCTGGATCGCTTCTTCCTCCAGTTCGGGCGTACCGAGGGGACTGTGGCGGTGCCTGGCCCGGTGGTCGAGCTCTCGCATGGGCCCGATTGGTATGCGCACGAACGCTATGACGGCCCACGCACGTTCCCGCATCCGCCCGAGTGGGATGCTTACGCCGGGCACTATCGCGCGCACAACCCGTGGCTGAGCAACTTTCGCGTCGTCACACGCCAAGGCGCACTGTGGTTCGTCTGGCCGTGGGGCGACGAGGATCCCCTGCTTCCGCTGGAGGACGGCACATTTCGCCTCGGTGCAGAGCCGTATTCGCCCGAGCGCGTGCGTTTCGACCAGATCGTGGGTGGGCATGCCCTGCGCGCCACGCTGTCCGGCTGTGCCTATTACCGCTTTTTCACATCGTAGCGACCTATCGTACCGCGTCGAACCTCTCTACGCGGCTAACCAGACAAGGAGGAATCTCACAGTGACCAAGATCGTGATCATCGGCGCCGGCAGCGGCTTTGGTGGGCGGCTGTCGGTCGACATCATGTCGCGCGAGCCACTGCAGGACGCGACGATCGGCCTGGTCGACCTGCACGCCGACCGGCTCAAGAAGGTGCACGGCTATGTGCAGCGCACCGTCGAGCGCTACGACCTGCCCACGCGCGTCGTCGCCTCCACCGACCGGCGCGAGCTGCTGCCCGGTGCCGATTTCGTCATCACTTCCGTTTCAGTCGGCGGCGGCGCCTACCACGGCCACCCCTACAAGGCCGAGGTCGAGATCCCGCGCAAGTATGGCGTCGAGCAGTCGGTGGCCGACACGACGAGCGTGGGCGCCGTCTTTCGCTTTCTGCGCACCGGGCCGGTCCAGCACGCCTTTTTCCGCGACATGGAAGCGCTGTGCCCCGACGCGTTCGTGCTCAACCACACCAACCCGATGGCTATGCTGACCTGGCTGCACACCGTCGACTCGTCCATGCGCAACGTCGGCCTGTGCCACAGCGTGCAGGGCACCACGGAAAAGCTGGCGCGCATTCTCGACGTGCCCTACGAGGAGGTCTCGTACTGGGTGGCGGGCATCAACCACCAGTCGTGGGTCCTCGAGTTCCGCCACGGCGATCGTGACCTCTACCCACTCCTGCACCAGGCCGCCGAGGACGCGGACGTGTTCGCCGGTGACCCGGTCCGCTTTGAGATCATGAAGCACTTTGGCTACTTTCCGACCGAAAGCACGCGCCACAACTCGGAATACCTGCCTTATTTTCGGCGCACGCCCGAGCTGATGGCCCACTATGGCCTCGAAGCGCGCGACGTGCCCGACGAACCGCGCCGCGTGCGCGAGTGGATGGCCGACACCGGGATCGAGGGCGGCGAGGGACCGGTGGGTGAGCTGCGCCGTTCCCGCGAGTTTACCACCGGGATCATGGAGGCCATGCTGACCAACGAGCCGTTCCGTTTCAACGGCAACGTCGTGAACCACGGCGTGATCTCGAACTTGCCCGACGAGTGCTGCGTCGAGGTGCCCTGTATGGCCGATGCGCGCGGCGTACATCCCTGCTACGTCGGCGACCTGCCACCGCAGCTGGCGTCGATCAACCGCTCCAACATTGCTGTGCACGAGCTGGCGGTTCGCGCCGTGCGCGAGCGCGACCGCGAGGCCGCGTTCTACGCCTGCGCCCTCGACCCGCTGACGGCGAGCGTAGTCCCGCTACCACAGATCAGGGAGATGTTCGAAGAGCTGTGGGCAGCAGAAGAAGACCTGCTGCGCTGGTTCGACCCGTCGCACCAGGGGCCACTGCCCGAGACCGTGGCGCCATAGCGACAGGCCCTGAAACCCGATATCTCTCGCGCACCGCGCGGGATGCGGGGTCTCTGCCCTCGAGTTGCCTCCGGTCCCCTGGCAAGGGAGAGGATGAGGACCCTAGCTGCAGGCAGCTCTGTGCAGAGGAGAAGGAGCGATGCTGACCCAGTCAGAGATCGAACGCGCACTGCGCGCCCTTGGCCTGCAGCGAGGGGACGCAGTCGAGGTACACAGCTCGCTGAGCAGCATGGGTTGGGTGGAGGGCGGCGCGGAGGCCTTAATCGAGGCCCTGATCGCCGTCGTCGGGCCAGAGGGTGCCGTCGTGATGTCCTGTTACCCAGTCAGCCCCCCGCTGCCACTCACGGACGAGGACCGGGCGCGCGGCGTCGCCTGGAAGGTGCGCTGGCTCCTACCCGATACCAGGGAGCGAACGGGCATGGGTATGGTCGCCGACACGTTTCGCTGGCGGCCCGACGTGGCCTGCGGTGCGGGTCCCTATCGCGTCTGTGCCTGGGGACGGGGTGCCGCCACCCACGCCGCACGAGGCTACGCGCACCTGGTAGCGATCGGTGGCTGGGCGCTGTTGATTGGCGTGGGCATCGATCGCTGCTCGAGCATGCACCTCGCCGAGCACGTGCCCATCCCCCAGGACATCACGGGGCGTTTCGAGCTGCCGGACGAGCTCGCACGTGACTATCCGGAGGAGGAATGGGGCATTGGCTATGGCAGCACGCCGGGTGACGCGTGGGGAGCAGTATGGCAGGAGGCGGAGTGCCAGGGCCTGATCCGGCACGGGCGGATCGGGCAGGCCGATTGTACCCTCTTTAGGGCCGGGGCGCTGGTTCGGATCCATGAAGGGATGCGCCGCATTGACCCATACGGGCTCTTTGGCCTGGAGGCGCCTACCGATGACACGTAGACTCCTGCTTGCGGTGGACGCGGCGATCAACCTCGCGCTCGGCGCCCTGCTCGTGCTGGCATGGCCCTATGAAGGGGCGCTCACACGTGCGTTCGGCGTGCCGCCGGCCGAACCGCCGTTCTATGCCAGTATCCTGGGCGCCGTGCTGTTTGGCATCGGCATTGCCCTGCTGCTCGAGATGCGGAGCGCCAGCCAGCGCGCGGCGTCCGGCCTCGGCCTGGGTGGCGCGATCGCGATCAATCTCTGCGGAGGCATCGTCCTCGGTGCCTGGCTGATCTTTGGCGAGCTCGACTTGCCCCTCCGCGGCTGGGTCTTTCTGGGGGTGCTCGACGCCGCACTGGTCGCGATCAGCACCGTCGAACTGGTGGCCAACGTCCGCTAGGCGGAGGCCTCTCCGAAGAACGCCATTGGCCTGGATATCGATTTGCACATCAGAAGAGAGGGCAAGATGACCACCGGAATCAAGCTCCGCCCTGTGCTCGACGGCGGTTTCTGGCTGATCGGCCCGCGCCCCGATCTCTCGGGGCTCCTGCCACCCGATCCCAGGGATGGCCCACCTGCGCACGAATGCGTCGACCATCACCTCTACCGCAGCCTGGATGGCGCGTGGCACCTGTGGGGCTGCATCCGCAAGACCTCCGTTGGTCGCATCCTCTACCACTGGGAGGGAGAACGCCTCACCGAGGGCCCGTGGCGGCAGACCGGCGAGCTGATCCGCGCCGACCACGAGGCTGGCGAGAGCCTACATGATTGGCGCCACGAAGAGTGGATCCAGTCCCCCTACGTAGTGCGCCACGGCGGCACCTTCTACATGTTCTACGGCGGGCACGGCACTGGCATCACCGCGGAGGGCGAGCCCGTGCCCAAAGAGGACCGGCGCATGGACTGCCAGATGTGCCTGATGACCTCACCGGACGGGCGAACGTGGACGCGCCACCACGACGCGCACGGCTACAGCCGCCTCTACCTCGGTCCGGGCGAGACGCGCGACGCGTGCGTGCTCCGTGTCGGCCCGCGCTGGCACCTCTACTATGCCGGCTATCACGACCACGACCCAACCCAGGCCGGGTTCTATGTACGGACGTCGGAAAACCTGATCGACTGGTCCGATTGGCGGCTGGTGCACCTCGACCGGGCGTTCGGGCCGGGCCCGTGGGACACCGAGTGCCCACACGTCGTCTACCGCGGCGGCTACTACTACCTCTTCCGCACCGAGGACTACCCCCGCGCGATCACGCACGTCTTTCGCAGCCCAGATCCGTTCGACTTTGGCATCGGTGACGCGAGCGAGCATTACGTGTGCGACATCGCCGTTGCCGCGCCCGAGATCATCGTCGAGGGCGAATCCGAGTATATCACCTCGAACCACGATCTGCTGGGCGGAACCCGCATCTGCCGGCTGCGCTGGGAGGAGGA
>CAZLMZ010000266.1:0-4753 GCA_964560475.1 uncultured Anaerolineae bacterium | reverse complement strand
TGAACCCTGGCGACCTGGCGAACCTGACTGGGCAAGCGCCATCGGCATCGACTGAGAGCGCCAGCGAAATCAACATCCTGGAGGAGGAGTGCCGGACGGGAGCGGACGCGAATACCCGTCAGGATTGCCGCATCGTGGGCTTCGTCAACAGCATCCAGGCTTTCTGGACCGACGAATTTGCTCGCCAGGGGGGTCAGTACACCCCAGCCAAGACAGTACTTTTCACGGGGTCAACGCAGGCCGCATGTGGATACGCTACCGCTGCGGTAGGGCCGTTCTACTGTCCGGGCGACCAGATGGTCTATCTGGACCTCGACTTCTTCGACGAACTGCAGACGCGCTTTGGCGCTCGGAGCGGCCCGTTCGTCGAGGCATACGTGCTGGCTCACGAATATGGTCATCACGTGCAGAACCTCCTCGGTGCGCTGGACGAGACGGGTCGCTCGGGTGCCACAGGGCCGCAGAGCGCGTCAGTTCAGACTGAACTCCAGGCTGACTGCTTGGCCGGCGTCTGGGCGTACCACGCCACCGAAACCGGCTACCTGACGCAGTTGACGGATGAGGAGATCGCCCAGAGCCTGGACGCCGCGGCTGCCGTGGGCGACGACCGCATCCAGCGCCAGACGCAGGGCTACGTCTCGCCCGAGTCGTGGACCCATGGATCGTCCGAGCAGCGGCAGCTGGCGCTGAAGGACGGTCTGCAGACGGGGGATCTGGCCACCTGCGAGACGCCTGGATGGTAGCCTTAGGGTCCGCAAAAGAATAGTTTCCTGCAACGACGCCCCCGAGACACGGGCTAAGGACCTTGATGAGGTAAGTTCATGTCGTTACTGAGTGCCGTTATCCTGCGGGCGATCTTCAAGCTCCTCTTCCGGGGGCGCTGACGGCCTTTCACTAGATATGTGAGCAGTTTTTCCAATAGCTGTTTCATGGGTCATGAAGGAGGTGTCTTGTGAATAACACATTTTTGACTATCACCGTTGTCGTGGTGTTGGTGATAATAGGCGCCATATTAGGTCTGGTTTTTGCTCGCCGTAGACGTTCGGAGGGGCTCCATGATCGGTTGGGACCTGAGTATGATCGCACTGTGCAGGACACGGGTAGCGAGAAGAAAGCACAAACAGAGCTGGAGGAACGGCGAAAGCATGTTGAGGCTTTGGAGATTCGTCCACTTTCTGCAAGCGAGCGCGGGCGCTATGTGGCGGATTGGGCTGCTGTCCAAGCCAAGTTCGTCGACGAACCGGGACAGGCGATCGTAGATGCCGACCATCTGATCTCGCAAGTCATGCGGACGCGTGCCTATCCAGTATCCGATTTCGAGCAGCGGGCGGCCGATATCTCTGTCAGTTACCCTGCTTTGGTGAGCAATTACCGCGCTGCGCGGGAGATCGCGGTCAAAAACGAGCAGCGTGAGGCAGATACTGAAGAATTGAGGCAGGCAATGATTCATTACCGGTCTCTGTTCGAGGAACTCCTCGGAACAGAGTCAGTCGCTGCAAAAGGGAACTAGACATGAATGAAGAGAGTCTTGGAGGACGTTTCAATACCTCCCAAGCCTGAGCGCGACCCGACTTTAGCTTGTTGGACCGCTAGGTCCACTGCCACCCGGTCAACCAACCGGCGGCGGGCACAGCTTACACACACATCAATACCAGGAGGTATCTCATGTTGTGGACCATTGTCGTAATCTTGATCGTGCTATGGCTGCTCGGCGCCTTCGGTCCGAGGCTGAGTTCCAGTTTCCCCAAGGTTGGCAACTTTGTGCACGTGCTGATCGTCATCGCAGTCATTCTTGTTGTGCTGAAGCTGCTTGGGGTGCTGTGAACCTCGACTAGACGCGTGGATGATCCGAGACGCTGCGGAACTCTGGGATCCAGGACGGGTGCCTGTTCACCGCTGCCGAATCAGATGCTCAGGCCGGCTCTTTACAGCCGATACCGAGGTCGGGTTGGTCAAAAGAGTCCAGTACGGCGCAGTCTCCTTGCATTGACATGGGGTTTGGTCAAGGATGGACCACGAACACGATGCAAGTATCCGCTTATCAACGACGTGCGCACAACGCCTGCCCGGACCCAGAGATTACGCTGTGGGTAGTGGACGGCTTTGGGGGCTTGTGAGCAAAGAGTGTTGCCGAAACCTGGTGGACAGGAGAGAGTAGAATGCGATACGAAACCGTAAAACAGCTTCCCGCAACCATTCGGAACGTGCTACCTGACAAAGCCAAAGAGATTTACCGCAAGGCCTACAATCAGGCATGGGAAGAATTTGACAAGGATGCCCATAGGGGTCTCAATCAACCAGGGTTAGCCGACCAGCAGGGATGGACGGCCGTGCAACACGAGTACGTCTTCGATCTGGACCAGTGGCACCGTAAAGGTGAAACGGTCAAGAAAAAGGAGTCCAAGGGGATATTCGGCAAGATCAAGTCCCTGTTCTCAAGATAGCGAGTTGCAGGGATTGCTGAGGCTTGGTACCCCTTGCCCAACCCGCTGCCGTGAGTCTCCCGCTCGTGATTCGTAGCGTATGCGAGCTACAAGGTTGACAGGGTTGGAAGATTCGGGTTGTTCTACTCATTCACACCGCGATGATCATCTACAGGAGGCATATGAAGCCGAGACAGATCCGAGAGAAGGTTTATTGGATGGGGGCCGTGGATTGGGACAGGCGGCTGTTCGACTCGCTGATCCCGCTTCCGGACGGCACGAGCTACAACGCCTACCTGGTCGAGGGAAGCGAGAAAACGGCCCTGCTGGACACCGTCGATCCGAACAAGGTGGATGTGCTGCTGTCCCAACTCCAGGACGTTGCACAAGTCGACTATGTCGTCGCCCACCACGCCGAACAGGACCACTCGGGGTCCATCCCCCAGGTTCTGGCGCGGTATGGAAACGCCAAGGTGGTCGCAACGCCCAAGGCCAAGGGGATGCTGATCGACCTCTTGTCGATCCCGGCAGATCGCTTTCTCACGGTTAAAGACGGACAAACCCTGTCGCTGGGAGACAAGACCCTCGAGTTCGTCTACACTCCCTGGGTGCATTGGCCCGAGACTATGGTGACCTGGCTGCAGCAAGACCGCATCCTGTTCACGTGCGATTTCTTTGGCTCGCACCTGGCGACCACCGACCTATATGTCACCGACGAGGCGCGCGTATACGAGGCAGCCAAGCGCTACTATGCCGAGATCATGATGCCCTTCCGCAGGATCATCCAGCGCAATCTGACCAAGATCGCGGGGTACGATGTTGGCTTGATCGCGCCCAGCCACGGACCGATGTACGACGACCCGGCGTTTATCGTCGATGCGTACCGGGATTGGATCTCGGATACGCCCAAGAACGTCGTCGTGCTGCCCTACATCTCGATGCACGGCAGCACGCAGAGGATGGTCGAACACATGGTCAGCGCCCTGGCCGAACGTGGGGTGACCGTGCATCAGTTTGACCTCGCGGTGACCGACATCGGGAAACTGGCGATCGCGCTGGTGGACGCGGCGACGATCATCATCGGCACGCCAACGGTGCACGTGGGCCCGCACCCCAACGTGTTCTATGCTGCCTGCCTGGCCAATGCCCTGCGACCTAAGGCCAGGTTCGCTTCGATCGTCGGCTCCTACGGCTGGAGCAGCAAGGCTGTCGAGCAGATCGCCGGGCTGATTCCCAGCCTAAAGGTGGAGCTGCTGGAACCGGTGATGTGCAAGGGGTATCCCAGGAAAGCCGATTTTGCAGCGCTGGATCGTCTGGCTGCAGAGGTGGCCGAAAAACACAAGACACTCGCGTAGGAAGATATGATGAACGCTCGGCGCTCCGCCTCATGCTGTTGCATCTCAACTTGCAGGTCGTTGGCGAAGCCGCCGACTGGCCCACCGCATTGGCCCAGGCCCCGGCCACCCGCCCGGACATGGTGGTGGATTGGGACCTGTTCGCAAATGGGTCCGGCGCGGCCCATTCGTCACGCTCAGACGGGACCTCAGGGCAGGCTCCGGCCGAACTGGGACTATTGTTGCTGGGATACCCTTTTTTCACAAACTCGCTACACATATTGTACGAGGAGCTAGCTGAACAAGGTGCCTCGACGTAGAACAAAGCGACCCAAAGGTGGGAAAGTTCGGAGCTGCGTGTGCTGACTGTGGTGGAACGCGTGGTGCGATGGCAACCGCGAGTCGCTCGCGTAATATCAACAAATATGCATAAGCAAAGGAGAAAACAAACGATGTCAAATCATAACGGCGGTCTGCTGTTTTTTGCCGGTCTTGTAACGGGCGGGGTGATAGGAGCAAGTCTGGCTTTATTCCTGGCTCCCCAATCGGGTAAGGAAACACGCGACCAAATAAGAGATAAAGGCATTGAGCTAAGAGACGGGGCGGTCGAGGGCTTCACAGAAACCAGCCAGCGCGCTCAAACGCAGATCGCCACCTGGCAAGAGGCACTTGAAAAAGGCAAGCACAATGCAGTCGAGGCTATCAGCCATGGTGTAGATAACATCACCCAAGCGGCAACCACCGGTAAAGACAAAGTCGTTGAAGCTGTGGGTTGATCCCTCGCGTGGTCAATTGTCGGCTCTTCCTTCATAAAGAGGAAAGAGCCGCTCTATATGAGAAGGTGTCTGCGCCGGATCGAGCCAAGCGCGAAGCGCAGATGAGCACACTCAAGGAGATGATGCGGGGTGAGGACTTGATCGAAGGCGAGTATCGGGATACATGGCGCGTTTTCCAGGAGAAAGAAAATGGATATTTTGACTAGAGCGGAACTAGAAC
>CAZLMZ010000265.1:0-4758 GCA_964560475.1 uncultured Anaerolineae bacterium | reverse complement strand
AATCGCCGGAGCAAGCTCTCGGGCGATTCCCCCGGTCGGAGCACGACTTTGGTCAACTTGTGTCACCTCCTTTCCTACAGATTCATCTCGCTCTATGTCAGCTCTCCGCCGCGGGCGCAGCGGATGCAGACCTGGGCACCTGGCAAAATAGCCAGCCGATCGGGATGGATGGGCCCACCACACCGCTCGCAGGTGCCATACGTGCCCTGCGTCATCCGCGCCAAGGCCCGTACGAGATTCGCTTCTCGTTCCCGGCTCTGCTCGAGCAGCGCCTTGTCCATTTCCCAGCGGACGATCTCGGGGTCCCCCTCACCAAGGCTGTAATCGGGCCGATTTGCGAGTGCCTTCTCTAGCTTGTCGATGTGCTCGCGGATATGCTCCAGCTCACCTTGTATGGATCTGGCATCTTGACTCATGGAAGCCCAAACCCTTTGTCGAGGAACCGAAAGAGACCTGTAGCCGCCCAATCATCCCTTTGCCTTTCGGCGAGATCAAGTCCCTGAGGCAAACACCAAGTACAGGCAAACACAGTGGAAAGCGGAGCCGAGACGCGGAACGCAGTGATCATCGCACGCTGCGCGTTGTTCAGGGGGATCTACTCAGATACTTGCTTCCGGCGAGCCTCCCCTGCATCCAACGAAAAGCGCATGATCGCACTGTCCAACCAGTCTAGCTCTGCGTCTGCCGTTGCCAGCCCATAGTCTATCGCCAGGCGGTGCCCCATTCCGGTCTCTGTATCCGGTCTGGCTGCCGCTTGCTCGAGCGCCGAGCGATGTGCTGCTACAGCCTCACGACGCTGCCGCAGATGGGCGAGCAAGCCACTGGTACTGTCGTAATCACCGACGAGGATAAGGCGTTGGATGAACAACCGCAGGCTTTCATGTGAGGAATCCGAGGTGGCGATCCATTCGCCAAGTGCCTGCCTGCCTGTCTCCGTGATGCTATACAGCTTGCGCGGAGGCCTGTCCGGTCGTGAAACAACTTCTACCGTCACTCGCTCATTCTCGAGCAAGGCATGTAGAGCGGGATAGATCGCACCAAAACTCGGACTGCCAATCAACCAGCCGAGGCGTTTCATCGTCTGCCGGATATCGTACCCAGACATAGGCCGTTGTCCGAGCAGACCCAGTATGAAGAAGCGGAAGCGTTGAGCGGTAGTAGCCATTCTGCCACACGATGTATATCAGCGAGATATATTATACCATTTATGAACAGCCTTGTCAAAACGGAAATGTGCACACAAAGGGCGCCTCCGTGTGCTCGGGCGGAGCGCGAGGGACACTAATGTGAAGAATATCGCCCCCATGATCGCCAAGAGCCAGAGTTGCCCAAGCTCTGGCCCTTGTCAAAAGGAGGAGAAGATTAGTGTGCACATAGAATACTACAAATGCACCCTCTCTGCTCGACGCTTTCCATACGTTTTCCCTACGCTCCTACAAGGCAGGACCGTGGTCACGCCTCAATCATGCCGCGCAATCCGCCCAGCGATCCCTCGTCAAACCAGTCCTCGATCAGCCGAAAAGAGACCGAAACCGGTGGTGGTAGGCGCAGCGTGCCTGCCGCCAGGCCATCGCATACTTGCTCTCGTGTGAACCAGCGCGCATGCTCCAGCTCGTCTTGATCTACCCGGATCGTCTGCCGCGCCGCCCGCGCACGGAAGGCGAGCATCAGCGAGCTGGGGAAAGGCCAGGGCTGAGAGGATTGGTAGTCCATCCCCGTGATCTGGACTCCTGTCTCCTCCCATACCTCCCGGGCGACGGCGGCCTCGATGCTCTCGCCGGGCTCCACAAAGCCGGCAATGGTCGAGTACTGCCCTTCACGCCAGATCGATTTGCGCCCCAGCAGTGCCCGCTCCCCGCAGCAGACCAGGACGATGATCGCCGGATCCGTTCGAGGAAAATGGTGCGCACCACAGCGGTCATTGCTGCACACGCGGGCGTGGCCACCCTCCGTGCTGAAGGTTGGACTGCCACACACGCCACAGAAACGGTGCCGCGCGTGCCAGTACGTCATCGCCCGCGCATACGCCAACAGCGCACCTGTCTCCCTGTCCAGCAGTGCAGCCGACTGGCGCAGGTCCTGGAACTCGCCCAGCTCAGTGAGTCGAGCTGGGGCCGAGTCGTCTGGCAGCAGCTCGACCGCAAAGTAGGCTCTGCCCCCACGAATGCCGAGCAAAGTGGATGACAGGCTCTCTGAGATGCGTGTACGTACCTGGTGAGGCGACAACAATACAGGCCTCGGACTATCTTGTCCGAGGAAGAGGCTCTGCGACCGCCAGATGGGGATGAACAGGCTTTGCTCGTCGCATTCCTGTGCGGCGAGCCATGCCGGGTCGCGCCGCCGGTCGGCTGCACGGTCGATCGGATCGATCACAAACGTGTTGCGCAAAGAGCGTTGAAAGTGATCCATTCTCGTTCCTCTGATAGAGAGCGCAGGTGCTGCGCCCGTAATCGTACCCACTGCGCGCCCATCATAGCATGGATAGCAGTGACGATCAACCGAACAGGCAGCTCGCGCTCTTGACCGTTCGGCGGATACGAGTTGCTCAGGCCACGGAAATAGGGTATGCTTGGATCCATCGATGCGTGCTCTGGAGAGCCAGATGCAGGGAGGGCCGATGACCAAGATCGACTGTCATATGCACGTGAAAGGGCATCACCAGAAATGGTCGTGGGATGACGACGATCGTATCATCGAGGCGGCGGACAGGTTGGGCATTGACGTGCTGTGCGCGTCGATCCCGATCGCCTACCGCATGCCGACGATGGACGAGGTGCGCGAGTGCAACGACGATGTTCTGTCAGCCATGCGGCGCTACCCAGGGCGGATCCTGGGCTATTGTTACATCTGTCCAGGCTACCAGGCAGCGATCGATGAGGTCAGCCGCTGCCTCGATCAGGGCATGATCGGGATCAAGCTCTATCACCAGTACAAGATCTGGGATCCTGCCGTGCACGTCATCCTGGAAAAAGCGATCGCGGAACAGGTACCGGTCTTGATGCACGCTGGCTACCTGACGACAAAAGAGCAGTGGGCCAGGCAGCCCAAGATGTCTCACGCGGGCGATTTCGTACAGGCGGCGCGCCTCTACCCAGAGGCCATGCTGATCGAAGCACATGTCGGCGGTGGCGGCGACTGGGAATGGACAATCAAGCAGTTGCGCGATGCGCCCAGCGTATACCTCGACACGAGCGGCAGCGTGATCGACGAGGGCATGATCGAGATGGCTGCACGCGAACTGGGCGTGGAGCGCCTCTTGTTCGGGACCGACATGACGATGGAGGGCGGCGTCGGCAAGATCCTGGGCGCCGAGCTGCCGGCATCCGACAAGGAGCGTGTCTTTTGGCAGAACATGCAGGCGATCCTCGACCGCCGTCGCGCTAGCTGAGGAGGCAACGAGATGCTGATCGACGTCAACACCTATATTGGCCACTGGCCTTTCCGGCAGTTGAGGCACAACACTGCCGAGGCGCTGGTCCGTCGCATGGACGATCGAGGCATCGGCCTGGCAGTCGTCGCGTCGATCGACGGCATCCTCTACAAGAACGTCCATCCTGCCAACGAGTCGCTGTCCACGCAGGTCCAGCCATTCCGGGACCGGCTGATCCCGTTTGCTACCTTGAACCCTACCTATCCCGGCTGGCAGGAGGATCTGCGGCGCTGCGCGGAGGAACTGGGGTTGTCCGGGTTGCGGCTCTACCCGCATTATCACGGCTACCGTCTCGGCGACCCGGAGGCGCTGGACCTCATTCATGCGGCGACGGAGCTGGGCTGGGCGATCCAGGTGCCGATGAGGGTCGTCGACCGGCGTCAGCGCCACAAGTGGGATCTGGCGGAAGACCTCGCACCAGAGGACATCTATACGGCGCTGGCGCAGTGCCCGGAGACGCGCTGGATGTGGCTCAACAGCCTCGGCCTGGACGGCACGCGGCTGCCGGCAGAAGCGCAGTTTCTCGTCGAGATCTCGCGCATGACGGCGGTGCTGCAGCGTACTATCCAGGCCCTGATCGAGACGGCCGGTCCGGGGCACCTCGCGTTCGGTACCGGCATGCCATTCAAGGTACCCGAGCCGGCGCTGCTCAAGCTCGAGGTGCTCGATGTCCCACCCAATGTCGTCGAGCGCATCGCATGGCGGAACGCATCCGAAATGCTCAGAGCGGGAAATCAAGGCGCCTAGCGAGTTGGCTTGTGATCCCGACTGGCTGCAGCCTGCGTAAAGGAGATGTGCGTCACATCGACTGGTATGAGCAACGCCCTACGGCCGGGCAATAGGTGGCACAGCGCGAGGAGGTGTGGTGTGAAAGGACGCAGAGGGCTTGTCGTGTTCGTGGGGATAGCGGCTGTCTTGCTCTTGGCCTGCCAACTCGTCCCTCGCCCAGGAGCCGGCTTTGGTAACACTATCCGCGGTTCGGGCCAGGTCGTACAGGAGGAGCGTGCAGTAGGCGATTTCCGCGGGGTAGAGCTAGCGACGATCGGCACACTGCACATTGAGGTGGGAGAGCGCGAGTCGCTTCGTATCCAAGCAGAGGACAACCTGTTGCCCCACTTCCAGACCACCGTGCGCGGTGAGACGCTGGTGATCGATGTGCAGAGGGGCACCAGCTTGCGCCCCACCCGGCCGGTGGATTATACCCTGACGGTGGTCGATCTGGACAGCATCGCCCTTTCTTCCAGTGGCAATGCAGAGGCACCCGATCTCGAGTCCAAGCTCTTTACGGTGCGGGTCAGCAGCTCTGGTGGCCTGAAGATGGGCGATCT
>CAZLMZ010000264.1:0-4767 GCA_964560475.1 uncultured Anaerolineae bacterium | reverse complement strand
GAGGGGATAGATCCTCACAAAGCGGCGCGCGTAAAAACGCACGATCCGGGCCGGGGTATCCAGCACATATCGCCGCGAGAGCAGCCATCCGGATATGTACGAGAACACGCCGAGCACGCACCAGGTCAGCAGTTGGACGGGCGGCCGGTGGTGCCAGGTTGGCGCAAGCGAATAGTCGAGCAGATGCCAGAAGCCGATGATGTACAGGAAGCCAGCCGCTCGCAGAAGGTCCAGATCGTGCCGGTAGGTAGGACGTGGTCGCTGAGCCATGGGCACATTGTAGCACCTATCGCTATGTGGCGCAACGTAGTATAGAACGCTGAGGTCATGCGCATCGGGATGCCGGCCAGAACTCCGAGGTCTGGCGAACCTGCGGTTCGGAGACCTCGGAGTTCCACCTATTTGACAACCTGCACCCTTTCGAGTATACTGTTTTTGGTTGCATGGGGCTGTAGCGCAGCTGGGAGCGCGCATCAATCGCACTGATGAGGTCAGGGGTTCGAATCCCCTCAGCTCCACTGAGGTATGGCTCCGATAGAGAGTCATCTTTTGCACAACTAGATGGGGCTGTAGCGCAGCTGGGAGCGCATCTCAATGGCATTGAGAGGGTCAGGGGTTCGAGTCCCCTCAGCTCCACACGACCGGGGTCGCCTATGTGCTCGTACGATTCATAGGCGATTCCTCTTTCAAGCAAACGTGGGTACAGGGCCCTGTGAGGGTCCAGGAGCCCGCGCACAAAAGCGATGAACAGGAGCAGTAGGCCATCCTCGCAGCGAGCCGCGACCGGTGGAAGCGCGGCAGGGCGCATTCGAGGAGCGCCAGGAGGCTGAACTCGCCTGGGAGCTGCGTCGTTCACGCCTTTACGGCCTAGACGACGCCGGTCGTCACCGTTACCGGCGTGGAGCGGAAGCGGGCTGCGAAGCCCGGTTCAAGCAGGGTGGTACCACGGAGCGTCCCCTTCGTCCCTGAGACGAGGGGGCGTTTTTGTGTCGGCGGGTTGTGCGCCCTGGACGGCCTTCCTGCAGGGCGGCGTGAGTCGCCTCCCTGCCCATGTTCATGGTAGAAGACCATTCACATATGGTAGACGTGGACTATTACCAGGTACTGGGTGTCCAGCCTAGCGCGACGCGCGACGAGATCCGGCGGGCGTACCGCCGACTGGCCCGCCGCGTGCACCCGGACACGAACCCGCGGTGGAAAGACAGCGCAGCGGCCTCGCGGCGTATGGCTGCGCTCAACGAGGCCTACGACGTGCTGCTCGATCCGGCCCGGCGCACGGTCTACGACCTGCAGTGCCAGGATGGGAGAGCGAACCGCCCACGTGCGCCGGCGGAGGAGACGCAGACCACGGCACAGGGGCGGTCGACGAGGCTCGTCTTTGCGCCCCACGCGGAGCGACAAGCCAGGTTGGTCGTCGTGGCATTGCTGCTCACGGCAACGGGTGTGTATGGTGCCTATCTCGCCGTGACCCGCGGTTCGCTCTTTGGGGTCGTGGCCATGGCGGCGGGGCTGCTGGGCGCGGCGCTGTGCGCGATGGCGGTAATGCCCACCTTCCAGGGCCGCGTGGTTCTGGGGCGCGATGCACTGATCGAGTATTCATCGTTCGGCGTGTTTGGCGAGCGTGTCTTGCGTTACGATCAGATCTGCGACGTACACTGGCGGGCAGGGCGCGGCAAGGGCGTATCGCCGCGCATCCGGATCGACTACTTTGAGCGGGATCGGTGGGGTCGCCCGCAGACCGGCTGTTACCAAAGCAGGTGGCTGATGCCCGTGGATGACCCGCGCACCCTGTACCGGCTCTTGCAGGCGCGTGCTGCTGCGAGCGAGTACGCTTCCAGCAGGCCGAGCTGGCGGGCGGTGTTGGTGAGCGCGAGGGAATTGGTGCTGATGGTCATCGTCGTCTTGATCACGATCGTGGTCGCCCTCTTCTGGAGCGCAATGGAATCGGGCGGCTGAGTAGCGAGGCGAGCGGACGCACGAGGTCGAGATAGATGGAGGAGCACATGACAGAGCAATACGATCCCGCTGCAATCGAGCCCAAATGGCAGCGCGCGTGGGAGGAGCAGGGCCTGTACCACTCGGACGTTGATCCGACCAGGATCAAGTACTACGCGTTGACCATGCTTCCCTACCCGAGCGGCGACTTGCACATCGGTCACTGGTACGCGATGGCGCCTTCGGACGCACGGGCGCGCTACCTGCGCATGCAGGGCTACAACGTCGTCTTTCCGATGGGATTCGACGCCTTTGGGCTGCCAGCGGAGAATGCGGCGATCCAGCGTGGCATTCACCCCCGCGAGTGGACGATGAGCAACATCGAGCACATGCGCGAGCAACTGCGATCGATGGGCGCGATGTTCGATTGGCGGCGCGAGGCGGTGACCTGCCTGCCAGGCTACTACCGGTGGTCACAGTGGTTCTTCCGCAAGCTGTACGATATGGGCCTGGCCTACCGTTCCTTCGCGCCAGTCGACTTTTGCCCGCACTGCAACACCACCCTGGCACGCGAACAGGTGTGGGGCGAGGACCGGCACTGCGAGCGCTGCGGCACGCCCGTGATCCGCAAAGAACTGAACCAATGGTTTTACAGGATCACCGCCTATGCCGACGAGCTGCTCGACTTTTCCGGGATCGACTGGCCCGAACGAGTCAAGACGATGCAGGAGAACTGGATCGGGCGCAGCGAAGGCGCCCAGGTGACCTTTCGAGCAGAGGGTGGGGAGCCGTTCGAGATCTTTACCACGCGCCCCGACACGCTGTGGGGTGCCACGTTCATGGTCCTGGCGCCCGAGCACCCGCTCGTCGACCGGCTGACGACGGATGCCTACCGCGAGACGGTCGAGGCCTACAAGTACCAGGCGGCGCGGCAGAGCGAGATCGAGCGCGCAGCGACGGACAAGGAAAAGACGGGCGTGTTCACCGGCGCCTATGCCATCAACCCGGTGAACGAGGCCCGGATCCCGATCTGGATTGCCGATTACGTGATGATGACCTATGGCACGGGCGCGATCATGGCCGTGCCGGCGCACGACGAGCGCGATTTCGAGTTCGCCCTCAAGTTCGGCTTGCCGATCATCCCGGTGATCGAGCACCCGGCAGGCATCTCCAAGAGCGTGGTCTACCCAGGCACGGTGCGCGACATCGACGAGCTGGCCAGGCGCCTGACCAAGGCCGGCGTATCTTTCGAGCGACGCGAGGTCGACGATGCAGGTGAGGGGTTGTTCGTTATCCTGCAAGGCAAGCGGCAGACGCAGCGCTACCTGGAGACGGCGTGGGAAGTGGTGGTGCCGGGGAACTGGATCGACGTGGCCGGCGCCCGCTGGGCGTTCGTATTCGACGACGGGATCACCAGTCTCGACTCGATAGAGGCAGACCGGGCGATCCTGGCGCGGTGCCAGTCGCTGAAGGATTGGGCGGCGCCGTTCCGCACGACGATGGAACTGCTGTATAACAAGCCGTTCTACCGCGACGTGCTGCTGCACACCGAGTACGGGACGATGATCAACTCGGGCCGCTTTTCGGGAACCAAGGGAGACGTGGCCAAGAAGCGAGTGACCGAGTGGCTGGAAAAGCAAGAGATCGGCGCGTACGCGGTGAACTATCGCCTGCACGACTGGCTGATCTCGCGCCAGCGCTACTGGGGCACGCCGATCCCGATGGTGTACTGTGACACGTGCGGCGTGGTCCCGGTGCCGTACGAGGATCTGCCCGTCGTGCTGCCCGAGGGTGCAGAAATACCCAAGTCGGGCGAGAACGCGCTCAAGCACCACGAAGGCTTCTTGCACACGACCTGCCCCAAGTGCGGCGGCCCGGCCACGCGCGAGACGGATACGATGGACACCTTTATGTGCTCCTCGTGGTACCAATACGCCTACGTGAGCCCATACTACAAGGAGGGCGAGCCCGCACACGCCGACTCGATGCCCTTTGACCCGGAGGAAGGGGCGTACTGGCTGCCGGTCGACCAGTATACCGGCGGTATCGAGCACGCGACCATGCACCTGATCTACACGCGGTTCTTTACCAAGGCTATGCGCGACATGGGGATCGTCGCGTTCGACGAACCGATGCTGCGGCTGTACAACCAGGGCATGGTGCTGGGCGAAGACGGCGAAAAGATGAGCAAGAGCCGGGGCAACGTGATCGCGCCCGACGAGCTGGTGCAGCGCTATGGGGCCGACGTGGTGCGTACCTACCTGATGTTCTTTGCCCGGTGGGACCTGGGTGGGCCGTGGGACAGCCAGGGCATCCGCGGGTCGGAGCGCTTTGTAGAGGATGTATGGAGCCTGATCGCGGAGCCGGTCCCTGCAGTAAGGGGCGAGGCCGATCCGGACGAGGTGCGGGCGCTGCGGCGCCTCGTGCACCAGACGATCAAGAAGGTCAGCGAGGACATTGAGGCGTTCAGTTTCAACACCGCGATCGCGGCGCTGATGACGCTGCGCAACGAGATGAAGGCAGCTAAAGAGACGCCGGTGTCTCACACTGAGGCGTGGGCGGAGGCGGTGGAGATGCTGCTACTCCTGCTGGCGCCGTTCACACCGCACATTGCCGAAGAGCTGTGGTACCGCATCGGCCGCGAGGAGAGCATCCACTTGCAGCCGTGGCCGCGGTGGGACGAGGAGGTCGCGGCCGAGGAAACGATCACGCTGATCGTGCAGGTCAATGGACGGGTGCGCGACCGGATCGATGCGCCGGCGGGGATCGACGACGCTGAGGCCGAGCGTCTGGCGCGGGAGAGCGAGAGCGTGCAGCGGCACACCGAGGGCA
>CAZLMZ010000263.1:0-4792 GCA_964560475.1 uncultured Anaerolineae bacterium | reverse complement strand
CCGGCCCGGATCCGAGACATGGTGCGGCGCTGCCGGGCGCGCGCAGCGTATCGTCGCCAGCCGATCCTGTTCAACGAGGATGACCATTTCGACTTTCAGCGAGCGGACAACAACATGCTGGCTGCAGTGTCCGAGCGTGCAGGTTGGGGTTACTTTGACTATCGGATGGAAGGCGAGGAATTCTCTGAAGGATACCAGAGTGTGCCGGTCGATTGGCGCATCAGCTCTGCGCGAAAGCGGGGGTTCTTTGGCCTATTGGCGCAGGTCACAGGTGCCTGCGAAGAAGACGGTTCATTTAAGGAGGAAGCTTGATGTCGGATCCAGTCAGGTTGGCGTTGGTTGGCTGCGGTGGCATCTCTCAGGCACACGTGCGGGGGTATGCCGATCTGTACGAGCGCGGCTGTCGTGAGTTTGAGGTCACGGCCTGCTGTGACGTGAACCGGGCCAGTGCCGAGACGCGGGCCAGCGAGATCGCCGCGTTCCAGGGCAGCGTGCCGCAGGTCTTTGTCGATGTGGAACAGATGGCAGAGGCCGGCATCGCAGAAGCGGCGGACCTGTGTCTCCCGCACTGCTTTCACCATTCGGTAGCTATCCCGCTGCTCGAGAGCGGCGTGCACGTGATGCTGGAAAAACCGCTGGGGATCACCGTCAAGGCCAGCAAGCGCATTATCGAAGCGGCGCAGAAGCAGGGATGCGTTCTCGCGACCG
This sequence comes from uncultured Anaerolineae bacterium, assembly GCA_964560475.1. GTDB lineage: Bacteria > Chloroflexota > Anaerolineae > JAFGEY01 > JAFGEY01 > BS750m-G44. Next base: position 4,084 of record CAZLMZ010000263.1, on the reverse strand, counting down.
GCGAAAACGTGCGTCGCTACCTCACTTCGCGTGCCTGCGCGTGGGCGATCAACGAGTGGGACCTGATCGGTGACGTGCGCCTGGTCGACGTACAGATGATCATGCATCGGCCGTTCGATTATAGCCATGCGGCGACCAAGTGGCGAGGCATCAAGCGCCTGACCGGTGGCGGGATGATCATGGACAGCGGCGCCCACTTTGCCGATATGGTGCAGGTGCTGTTCGGCGAGGTGGACGAGGTCTCTTGCACGATGGCCAGCTACGATGACCGGCTGATCAAAGATGCCCCCGTAGTAGGGGATGCGCGCGCGGATGTCGAGGACACGTGGCACGCTGTGATCCGCTTTGTCAATGGCACGTACGTCACGTGGACCTATTCCCGCTCGCTCTATGGGCCAGATGTCCGCCTGGGCAACTACTATGGAAGCAAGGGCACGATGTACGACCAGGGGTTCGTCTTCCATTGCTTCCAGGGAGGAGGGCAAGCCCTGCTGGCGGATGGTACAGAGCTGACGAGCCAACAGATCGAGCAGGCTTATCTGGACAGCCTGGACGAGGCGGAGCGGGAGCGGCTGTTCCCCTATGGGTCGACCGACGGCTTTGCGATTGAGGTGCGGGATTTCGTCCGCGCCGTCGCCACCGGAACTGAGCCCGAGATGGACGGCGAGGCGGGCCTGCGCGCCAAGGCGCTGTGTGAAGCCTGCTACGAGTCCGCGACGGCGGGCAAGCCGGTCAAGTATGCCGAGGTGTTGCAGGGCACGATCGATGCCTACCAGCGGCCGATCGACGCTTTCTGGGGAATCTAGGAGGGAGGCCATCCTCGCTGGCATTGGATGCAACCAACTGCCGGCCCAGACGTATTCCATATGGAGGGCAACGCATGCCCTCGCCTTCTTTGCCTCGATAGCTGCGAAAGGAGCGAGTCGGATGAGACGGGTCGAGTGGCGGGTCTTGGTCGGTATCTTGCTGGTTGCTGTCGGTGCGCTGCTGCTGCTCCAGACGTTCGGCATCTTTCGGTTTGTGTGGGAATTCGTGTGGTCGATCCTCTTCCTGGCAGGTGGAGCGGCTTTCCTCGTGGTCTTTCTGGGAAGGGAAGAGGACTGGTGGGCAGTCATCCCCGGCATGGCGCTGCTCGGGATTGGGGCACTGATCGGGCTCTCGATCATTGGCCTGGGCGAGATCATCGGCGGCGCGGTCTTTCTGGGTGCCTTGAGCTTGTCCTTCTGGCTCGTCTATTTGCGCCGCCGTGAGAACTGGTGGGCCGTGATACCCGGCGGCGTGCTGTTGACGCTCGCGGCGGTTGCAGGCCTCGAGCAAGTCGTGCCTTCGGCCGAGACAGGCGGGCTGTTCTTTGTCGGCTTGGCGCTAACGTTCGGTGCCGTGTACTTGCTACCCACCCCACAGGGCCAGATGACGTGGGCGCTGATCCCGGCTGCCGTGCTTCTCGTGGTAGGTTTGATCGTCCTGCTCGCCACCTCGTCCGTGCTCCAGTACCTGTGGCCGGCAGTCCTGATCCTGTTCGGCGCCTACTTGGTGCTGCGGGCGCTGCGGGCGTCGCAGCGCTGATGCAAGGCCTTTGAGGAGGATGGGATGGAGAGAGAGCGGCGACGTGGCGGCCTTGTATGGCCGGCAATCCTGATCCTGATAGGTGCTGTGCTCTTGCTGAACAATCTGGGATGGGCGTCGATCTCGGTGTGGGACCTCCTGAGGCTGTGGCCGGTCCTGCTGATCGCGATCGGGCTGGATCTCCTCATCGGGCGGCGATCGGCCTGGGGGGCAGTTTTGGCGCTGTTTGTGATCCTGGGTCTGTTCGCTGGCGGGTTGTGGATGATCTCCTCTTCGGGACCCATTGCCGAGCCGGCCCGCGAGCAAGTGACCCAATCCCTGCAGGGGGCATCGCGCGCTAGCCTGGAGATCGACTTTGCCGCAGGGCAGTTGCGCATCGGCTCAGGCGCGGCGCCAAACCAGTTGCTCGAGGGCACCGTCCAGCTGCATCGTGGCGAGCGGCTCGAGCAGAGTGCGCAGGTGGTCAATGGCACGCTGAGCGCCCGGCTGCAGAGCCAGGGACAGTGGGTGACCCCGCTGGTTGTGCCGGCAGGCCAACCGGGTTGGGAGCTTGCCCTCAGCCCCGACGTCCCGCTGCAGCTCGTGGTCAATACCGGAGTTGGCGATGCATCGCTTGACCTGCGCCGGTTGGCCCTGACCGACTTGACGAGCAAGATGGGTGTAGGGCGCACCACGGTGACTTTGCCTGAGCAGGGCGCCTTGGAGGCACACCTGAGCAGCGGGGTCGGCGAGCTTGTCGTCCGCGTCCCGCCTGCCCTGGCGGTGCGCGTCCATCCGAGCCCCGGTCTGGGCACGATCTCTGTCCCGACTGGCTACCAGCATAGTGGCGATGTGTACACCTCGTCGGGCTATGCGTCGGCGCAGGACAGCATCGACCTGTGGGTCGACAATGGCGTTGGGTTGATTCGGATCGAGGAATACACGGGCGAGTAGTGTGCCTGGTGTGCGCTATGCAGCGCGGGCTTGCCGGGGTCGTGTCTGCGCAACCGATCGTGTGCGCCAGAGAGGAGACAAGCGTGAGCGTGGAACGTCTCATCGTCGTCGGTGGCGATGCAGCAGGGATGAGCGCCGCATCACAGGCCCGGCGGCGCCGACCAGAGCTAGAGATCGTCGCTTTCGAGCGGGGCCCTCATACCTCCTACTCGGCGTGCTCGATCCCGTACTATGTCGGCGGCATCGTCGACCAGGCCAATCGCCTGGTCGTGCGTAGTCCCGAGACGTTCCGTGAGCGCTACCAGATCGACGCCCGCGTTCTACACGAGGTGACCGGGATCGACCTGGAACAGCGGCGCGTGCGTGTGCAAAGGATGGGTGAGGGGGGCGCGTGGTGGGAGCCGTTCGACCATCTGCTCATCGCTACTGGCGCGCTGCCGGTGGTGCCCGACGTGCCCGGTGCGGACGCGGACGGCATCTTTGGCGTGAGCACGCTCCAGAGCGGGATCCGGGTGCGGCAGGCTGTGGATGAGCGGCGGCCCGAGAACGCGGTGGTCGTTGGCGGTGGCTACATCGGGCTGGAGATGGCCGAAGCGCTGTGCGAGCGCGGCATCGAGGTGGCGTTGGTCGAGATGATGCCCCAGGTGATGAACACCCTCGACGCCGATATGGCATCGCGCGTGGCCGACGCACTGCGCGCGGCGGACATCGAGCTATACCTGGAGGAGCCGCTGGTGCGTTTCGAGACGGCGGAGGGCCGCCTGCGCGCCGTGGTGACGAGCCAGCGCACACTGCCTGCGGACATCGCGATCCTGGGCACGGGTGTCCGGCCCAACGCGAACCTAGCTGCGGAGGCAGGCCTGCCGCTGGGCGACCGGGGATCGATCGTGGTCAACGAGCGTATGCAGACGCCGGTAGAGGGTGTGTGGGCCGCAGGCGACTGCGCCCAGTCCTTCCACCTGGTCAGCCGCCGTCCCTTTTACGTCGCCCTCGCCACGGTGGCCAACAGGCAGGGTCGGGTCGCCGGAGTCAACATCGGCGGCGGGTATGCCACCTTTCCCGGCGTGATGGGCACGGCCATGACCAAGTTCTACGACCTCGAGATCGCACGAACGGGGCTGCAGGAGCGCGAGATCGCAGCCCTGGGGTGGGAGTGCGAGTCAGCGACGATCGAGGACCACACGCGCTCGCGGATCTTGCCGGGGGCGGGCAGGATCGCGGTCAAGCTGTTGGCTGAGCGTGGGAGCGGGCGCTTGCTCGGCGGGCAGATCGTGGGCGCACAGGGGTCGGCCAAGCGCATCGACATCATCGCCGTCGCCCTGCACGCTGGCATGAACGTGGACCAGGTGATCGATCTGGATCTGGGCTACGCGCCGCCCTATTCGCCCGTCTGGGATCCGGTCGCTACCGCAGCGCGCCAACTGACCAAGCGTGTCTAGCCCTCGCTCGGCGGCATATCCGGGAGTAGCATAGCGTGTTATCGGCAAGGCGAATCAAGCTCTTCAAGCTGCTCGGGTTCCAGGTTCAGGCCGAGTGGACCTGGTTGTTCTTGGCTGCGTGGATGACGTGGTCGCTCGCCTCTGAC
>CAZLMZ010000262.1:0-4828 GCA_964560475.1 uncultured Anaerolineae bacterium | reverse complement strand
TTCTGGGCTTTGTCGTCATCTTTGTCGCGAGCGTCATCCTCCACGAGGGGTTGCACGCGCTGGGCTGGCTGATCTTTGGTCGCGTACCGTGGTCAGAGATCCGGTTTGGCATCAAGACTGCCACCCCCTATGCGCACACGAGCGCCCCCATGCAGGCGGATGCCTATCGTCTCAGCGCGGCGCTGCCTGGGCTGGTGCTGGGCTTAATGCCGGGAGTCATCTCTTGGTTCACCGGCAGCGGGCTCTTGATGGGCTACGGCGCGCTTATGTTCTCCTCAGCAGCAGGTGACGCCCTGATCTTGTGGTTGCTTCGCGATCTCCAAGCCGGACAATCGGTGCAGGATCATCCCACCGAGGCGGGTTGCCAGGTGCTGCCGTCCAGTTGAGGTTCTTTGCCTGCTGCCGATAGGTTCGATTGCCTTCGAGGCTGCCGGTACGACGCGACTACTAGACCCGTGCCTGAATGCTCCAGGACACGGCATGCCCAGACCCGTAGCGCCCTCGCGGTTTGGCGCGCGGAACGACCGGAGGAAGGCCCGTGAGCCCGATCGAGATCCATCCTGTCGAAACGCGTCGAGAGCGGCGGCGCTTTCTCACCTTCCCGTGGCGCATCTACCGCGACGATCCGCTGTGGGTGCCGCCGCTGCTGCCCGAGCGGATGCAGCTCATCGACCCGGCGCGCGGGCCGATCTACGAGCGTGGCACGGCGGCCTTTTACATGGCCTGGCAGGATGGGCGGCCGGTGGGGACGATCTGTGCCGCAGACGACGTCGAGCTCAACGAGTGGCTGGGCGTGCGCGAGTGCACCTTTGGCTTTTTCGAGTGCGTCGAGGACTATGCTGTGGCAGAGGCGCTGCTGCAGCAGGTCGTGGCCTGGGCTGAGATGCGCCACCTCGACAGCATAGTCGGCCCTTTTCACCTCGACCGTGAGAACGGGTACGGCGTGCTCGTCGAAGGACGCGACCGCCCGCCAGCACTGCTGTGCGGCCATACGCCGCCCTATTACCAGCACTTCCTGGAACGCTTTGGCTTTGTTCCGGCACGTGCCGACAACCTGGCCTATGCCCTCGACCTGGGCGAGACGCCGGCTCTGAGGCGCCTGTCGCGGCTGGCCGACCGGCTGCGGGCACGGGGCCAGATCGCGATCCGCGAGGCTGATCTCGCGCATTGGGAGGACGAGGTCGATCGGGTGCACGACCTCCTTCTGCGCGCGCTCTCGCATTTGCCCGACTTTGTCCCCTGGCGTCGCAGTGAAGTGCGCGACCTGCTTGCCCCCTTTGTGCGGCTCGCCGATCCAGAGCTGGTGCTGTTTGCCGAGGTGGATGGAGAGACGGTGGGTTTCTTTCCCGGGATCGCCAACGCGAACGAGGCATTGCAGCACGCGAATGGGCTGCGCTACCCGTGGGACTACCTGCGGTTGTGGTGGCACATGCGCCGCCAGCCGGCGTGCCTGACCGTCAAGAGCGTGCTGGTGCTGCCCGAGTACTGGGACACTGGCGTGGCCGTGCTGCTCTTTGACGAGATGGCTCGTCGCGCCCGGGCCAAGGGCTACCAGTGGGTGGACCTATCTCTCACGTCCGACGACAACCCGCATACGCCCACGCTCGCGACACGCCTGGGCGCCACATTGTACAAGCGCTATCGTGTCTACCGGCTCGAGGTCGACGGACAGGGAGAGGGAGCGGATGAGCGAGGGTAGGGCGGCGCGAGAACGGCTGCCGTTTTGGACCAAGCTGCTGTACGGTGCAGGCGATACCGGCTTCAGCCTGGTATACACCGTGCTGGACGTCTACCTGCTCTACTTTCTCGTCACCGTGGTCAAGCTGCAGCCTGTCTATGCTGCAGCGGCGATCTTTTTCGGACGGACGTGGGACTGGATCAACGACCCGCTGGTCGGCTATCTCACCGACCACACGCGCAGCCGCTGGGGGCGCAGGCGTCCTTACCTGTTGTGGGGCCCGGTGCCCTTTGGCCTGGCCTTCATATTGATGTGGTGGGTGCCGCCGATCGAGAGCCAGGCCTGGCTCGCCGCCTACTATGGCGCAGCTTACCTGGTTTTTGATGCCCTGGCCACCCTGGTCAGCGTGCCCTACCTAGCCCTCACACCCGAGCTGACGCCGGACTATGACGAGCGGACCTCGCTCAACATGTACCGTATGGGCTTCAGTATCCTGGCCGGCATCCTGGCTTTCGCCGCACCCGAGCTGGCCAACCTGGGCCTCTTTCCCGACCTGAAGACAGGATACGTCGCGATGGCGGCTCTCTTTGCCGTCATCAGCGCGGTGCCGCTGTGGGGCGTGTTCGCGGTGGCAAAAGAGCGGCCGGCCTATGCCACTCAGGGTATTTCTTCCAACGAAGGCAGCCTCATGTCCGACGCCGTGCATTGGTTCCGTGGGCGCTGGCTCGCCGCTGCCGGCCTGCTGGTCTACCTGGTCGGCTGGGTCGTGCTCTTTTACGTGCTGCCGCGAGTCCGCGGCACACTGGCGACGGGCGGCACGAGTTGGCACGATTTCGTCTTCTATGCCGGGTTCCTGCTGCCCATGGCCCTGGTCGTCTACCGCACCTTTCGCCGCAACCGGCCCTTTTTGTTCAGCATCGGTATCTTTCTCGTCACTTGGACGACCATCGCCGTGATCCAGTCGATCTTGCCGTTTTTCATCACCTACTGGCTGGACATGGAAAGCCGCATGACCGAGATCATGGCGATCATGTTTGTCAGCGCGCTCTTGTGGCTGCCTTTCTGGGAGTGGTTCTCGAGACGGTACAGCAAGCAAGCGGCGTATGCGGCAGGGATGGGGAGCCTGATCCTGGTCCTCGTGGCATTGGCCGCGCTGCCCGCTCGGGCGCCCTTTGTGCTGGTCGTTGTTCTGGCCATCCTGGCTGGGACCGGCGTCAGCACTGCGCACATCATCCCGGTCTCGATCGTCCCCGACACGATCGAATGGGAGGAGCTGCGCACGGGCCGGCGCAACGAGGGCATGTTCTACAGCATGGTCTCGCTCATGAACAAGGTGGCCAGCTCGGTGGCCGTGCCCTGGGCTGCGCTCGTCCTGGCATTGAGCGGTTTCGACGAGTCGCTCGGCCTGGCCCAGCCGGCCTCAGCCCTGACCGCGATCCGCCTGCTCGTCGGCCTGGCGCCCTGCGTGCTGATGAGCGGCAGCATCGCCCTGGCCCTGACCTACCCGCTGACCCGCGAGCGCCACGCACGCATCCGCCAGTTGCTCGAGCGGCGGCGGGCGCGCCGCCAAGGAGTGGGCTGATCCAGCTTCCAGCAGCATAGTACGAGAGGTTTGATCGACGTGCTCCAGGTGAACAATATCCACAAGGCATACGGCGACGACGTCATCCTCAGCGGCGCCACCTTTACCCTGAACCACGGCGACCGGGCCGGCCTGGTCGGTCCGAACGGCTGCGGCAAGACCACGCTGCTGCGGATCATCATGGGAGAGGAACGGTCCGATCAGGGCAGTGTCTCCTGGCAGCCGCCTGACCTGCGCATCGGTTACCTCGAGCAGGCGCTGGTTTATCCCGAGGACGCGACCGTCGGCGCAGCCATGCGCGGCGAGCAGGCACAGGCCGAGCGCGCCGTACGCGAGCTGGCCGAGCGTATGGCGTACGCTTCCGGTGCCGAGCTGGAGCAGTTGATGGCGGCTTATGCCGAGGCGCTGGAACGCTTTGAGGCAGGGGGAGGGTATCGCGCCGAGGCCCAGGTGGACGCGGTCCTCGCCGGGCTCGGTCTGAACAGCCTCGACCAGGAGACGCCGGTCGAGATCTTGAGCGGCGGCCAAAAGACGCGGCTGGCACTCGCGCGCCTGCTGCTCGACCGTCCGCAACTGCTCCTGCTCGACGAGCCAACCAATCACCTCGATATTGCGGCGCTAGAGTGGCTGGAGGCCTTTCTTGCCGCGTACGATGGTGCGATCCTGATCGTCTCGCACGATCGCACTTTTCTCGACCGTATTGTGCACACTATTCTCGAGCTGGACCCGATCAGCCACGAGCTCAACACCTATCCGGGGAACTATACCTCGTACGTGGCGGCCAAGGAGCGCGAGTACGAGCAGCTCATGGCCAGCTACAGGGAGCAACAGGAGCGGATCGAGCAGTACTACCGCGCCATTACCGGCTTGGAGGGTTATGCCCGGAGCATCGAGCAGGGGACGATCGACTTTGGGCCGCGCAAGATCGCCAAGGGCATCGCGCGCAAGGCCACCGTGCAAAAGCGCCGCTTGGAGCGCCTGCTCGAGTCGGAAGAGCGCATCGAAAAGCCCAAGCGGACCTGGCAGATGAAGCTCGATTTCGCCGATACGCCCGCCGGCAGCCAGGATGCGCTGGCCCTCGAGGGGCTGAGCATGGCTTTCGGCGACCACGTCCTGTTCGAGGACGTGAACCTCACCTTGCACGACGGGGAGCGCGTCGTCCTCACCGGGCCCAACGGCAGCGGCAAGACGACGCTGCTGCGGATCGTGATGGGCCAACTCGAACCCCTGTCCGGCAGGGTACGCCTCGGGCCGAGCGTGGTGGTGGGCTACTACTCGCAGGAGCAAAAGACGCTGGACTGGGACGCCGACCCTTTCACCGAGATCCGCCGCGTGGCGGCCGACATGGGCGACACCGAGGTGCGCGGCTTTCTGCACTATTTCCTGTTCAGCGGGGACGACGTCTTTGTGCCCGTCCGCGCCCTGAGCTATGGCGAGCGAGCGCGTCTGGCCCTGGCCAAGCTCGTGGCCCAGGGCTGCAACCTGTTGATCCTCGACGAGCCGATCAACCACCTCGATATCCCTTCGCGCGAGCAGTTCGAGCGTGGGTTGAGCCACTATGATGGCAC
>CAZLMZ010000261.1:0-4852 GCA_964560475.1 uncultured Anaerolineae bacterium | reverse complement strand
CGATTTTGCTCTGCCAGATTGCCTGGTTGGAACCAGAGACGATGGCAATGGTGACGTGGGCGCCAAACGCCCCGATCGCCGTCGGCCAGAACGATGGCCGCAGCCCGATCAGCATGAAACAAAGCCCGCTGATGAACTCGAAACCGAACACGCCGTCGATGCGGCGCTTGGGCCCACCCCAGATGCTCATAACCAGGCTGCCGGCGAGCATGCCGGCCCCGGCAATAGAGATGATGAACCCGAGCGCTTCGCTCGAGGTAAAGCCAAGGATCATGGGCACGATCAGCGCGCCGACCATACCCCACAAAAAGTTGATCGCTGCAAGGGCGCCCAGCAGCCCGCGCAGGCCGGGCTGCGCCGAGATCACTCGCCAGCCAAACGTCATCTCGTGCCAGAGCGAATGCTGCGCTTGTCCCGCTGGTTTGACCGGCGCCGGGAACCGGACCGGCAGCAGCGTGAGAATGGCAAAGCAAAAGGTTGCACAATCGATCAGGATCACACCTTCCAACTGGATCGTCTTGACGAGCAGCCCGGCCAGCGAGGGAGCCAGGATCTCTGCCGCCGCTCGCCCGAACTGGATCATCCCGTTCGCCCTTCCCAGGTGTTCTTTGGGCACCAGTAGCGTCGTGGCTGCCGCATAGGCCGGCCATTGCATCGTGCTGAACGCAGCGCTAACCCCCGAGATCGCGTAAATGTGCCAGACCTCCAGCTTGTCCGTCGCGAGCAGAAGGACCAGGGTGAGCGTGGAGAACCCGGCACCGCTGTCGCTCACGATCATCATCCAGCGGCGATCCCAGCGGTCGACGAGGCTGCCCGCGAGCGGCGAGAGCACGATCCTGGGTAGTACGCTAAACAGGCCGACGAGGGCAAACTAGGTGACCGATCCGGTGCGCTCGAACAGCCACACCCCCAATGCAAAGCTGGTCAGGCCGGAACCGACGACGGAGACCAGTTGCCCCAGCCAAACGAGGGTAAAGGTACCGAACCGTCTATTCATCTTCGGTCAAGTGGTGGCTGGCACGAGCGTCATAATCCATGCCATAGACCTGCTTGAGCGCCTGGATGTGCTGCTGGGCCTGTTCGTCGAAAGGCGATTTGCCCTCGAATGCGTGCAGCACGATCCCTTCCAGTAGGTCGCCCAGAGAGAGGTCGTAAAGTTCAGCCAGCGCTTTGAGCACCTTGAGCATCCGCTGTTCGATCCGTACCCCGGTCTGGACGCGCTTGACCTTGATCCTGGTGTGCTCGTCCACAGTCGTCTCCTCCCTTGCTATCTACAATACTGTTATCTAGGTACCTTGGTATTATTGTACCGCATTCTGGCCCTTTGTCAAGCCGAAGGTGCCTCGGGGCAGTGGCGCAAGCCATGCAGAGTAGGAGAGTTTCAACGCCTTTGTAGAGGCAATCTGCGTTGTGCCAATTGCCCACCGACTGGTCTCGCGCCCGCGCTTGGTCGAGCGCATGAACAGCGGCATCCGCGCAGGGCACAAGCTCACCCTGATCTCGGCCCCAGCCAGCTTTGGCAAGACCACGCTGCTGGTCGCGCTCCAGTCGCCTCAACTACTGTCCGTCGAGCCTGTGCTCACCGCGCTGATCAACGAGGCCGCCTCACGGAGGGGTGGATTGCCGGGTTGCAGATGGGGGATGCTCTATCGCGGTGAGGTCGAGCGCCAGCGTATCCGCTCAGGATGATGTCGCCTCCGTGATGGCGATCATTGTCGCCGCATCGATCTCTTGCAGCACCTCAGCGACGACTTGGCCAAACACATCCTCTTGTACCAATCCTTCGATCTGGCGGTTGGCTGCTTTGCGCTCATCCGGCGTAAAGATCAGGTTGAGCATGCGGGTCGCGTGTACCATGCTTACCAACGCAACGGTACGTGCGTCAGGTGTCTCGCCGCCCAGGATGGCCGCACGCAGGCGTTGCTTGACCTCGTACTTGGCCGTCGAAGGGTGCCCTGAGGCATCGTGCTGTGGGTAGGTGGCGTAGGGGATGACCCACAAGAAGCGTTTCTTTTCCTGGGTCAACACCCCCTGTTCGATCAGTCGGTCGGCCACGCGCTGGATCAACTTGTCTCTACTCAGCCGGTTGATCCACCCCTTGGCTTTGTGTGTCCGTTCGGAACCGCGGATCTGTTCGATCGCATCATCGAGCAGCACATCACCGGTCGGTGGGCCTTCGCGCGACAGGATCCGCTTGTTCTCGTCGATCGCCCATTTGCTTCCCTCGCACCATTTCCCACATCGGAAGGTGGACGGTCGGTAGGGTGATCTCTTTGACGACCTGGAACCCAAATCGCTCGTACATGCGAACATTGTCCTCGGTTTCTGTCTCCAAATAGAGCGGCATCCCGGCTTGCTCGCTTTTTTCGATCAGTGCTCTCAGCAACTTGCCGCCAAACCCTTGGCCTTGAAACGCCGGGGCTACCCCGATGACCTGCAGGTAGATGTAGGACCTGCCCCGCATATTCTCTCTCCGATCGGCCTCGATCGGTCGGAATACCGGAACCATTTTCCTCGCTATTCTTGTGCCCAGTTTTATCCCAGGCCACATCGCCCCGCTGCGTAGGACTCGCCAAAGCGTCATATCGGCAAGCGCACCTGGCACCCAGGCGGCAGCGCCTTCCAGGTGTGCAGAGGGCGCATAGACCTCGCCATACCTCAGGCAGTAGCGGACAGGGGTCTCGAAAGCATGCGCTTTCTGCTCTGGCCTGACATCGCCGAAAATCGCGTTCCACACCGGGTCGTGCTGAAAGGCATCAGCCAACACTTCGCCGGCCTGGGCCGTATCTTTTCTCTGCAACCGGTACAAGCTATCCAGTTTTCCTGACATCGTGTATGCCTCCATCTGCGTCCAAGACACCATGTGCTTGGACAGCGTCGCTTGGTCTTTGGCCAGGCAGACGCTGCAGCGCAACCCGGTTCGTCTCGACGAAATCCACGGCCTCGGATCGCCACTTGCTACCGTACACGGCGCTGCCGACGAGCACAAACCGGTGATCGTCTGCATCTCCCGGTTCAACGCTGCGCGGCGATGTCCTTGTAGATCACTTCTGGATGATGATACCTCGCCGTGACCTCGGTGGATGACTGGACCGGAAACCTCGATCGGATTTGTATCGCCTGCTGCGGGCAGTAGTTGATGCAGGCGAAACAGCCATAGCATTTGATCGCTTGCTGCCACACGGGTTTCTTGTCGACGAGCGCGATCTTTTGGCTGAGGCACACCCGTTCGCAAATGCCGCACCCATTACATGTCGAATCGCTGTAGAAACGGATCAGATCCTGGTACATGTAGCGGTGCAATGCATAGTTAAAGGACTTTGGGATCCAGGAGAATAGCGTCTTTTGCCACCGTGGGATCTCATAGTCCGCGTCTGTGTCCTCCGGAAGATATGCTTCCCAGTCAAGAACACGCTCGCTGAATGCATCCAGCTTGCGCTGCATCTCGGCGTCCAGGTGTGCGATACATTCCTCCGTCGCCGTGCCGGGCAGGTTCTCTTGACCAAGGGGATGGTTCCAGGGCATGGTGATGTTGAGCTGCGCGTTCAGCCGCTTGCCCTGCCGGGCCAGCAGCTCGTTGGTATAGTCAAATGCTTCTGACGGCGTCCCGCCACGCGTACAGACGGCAAAGACGTAACGGGCGGAGGCCATATTGGCCTTCTCCAGGAAATCATGTACGGGAATGGGGATGGTCAGACAAAAGTTGGGGAAGACAAGGCCAACCATGTCCGCGTGCGTCTCGATCGTGTCATCATCCAGCGGACGCACGATCGGCACGAGGTTTGACTCGGGCAGCCTTGCCTGTAGCTCGCGCGCGACCTGGAGCGAGTTCCCCGTCCCTGAGAAATAGTAGATCTCACTACTCACCTGGTACCTCCATATCACGCTTTCCCTGATTCGCCTCTTGTCCGCTCCCTACTCGGGCCACGGTCAAAGCGATGGAGAGCGCCAGGATCGGGGCGCGAACCTGGGGGTATAGGATCTTCGAGACCACCTGCGACTGCACCAGCAGGCCGGAGATCAGGGGGACAAGTATCTCCTTGGTTGGGTGCCAGCGAAAGAGAGCCGAGAAAGTGGTCTCTTTGTTCCTATTCATTCCTCCTCTTTTTCTCCTCGTCTCATGACCACAATCCCAACTGCCGTAAAGAACACGATATAGATTGCAGATCCGATGATCATCAAAGAAGTGACTTCGTTGCCGCCCGGTTTGCCAGAACTGAGGAAAGCGGCGAAGTTTCCTAATCCATGGCAGACAGCCAGAGGCCAGACCAGACCACCCTTTAAGGCAATGGCGGCAAAACAAAAGCCGATCGCCAGGGCATACGCGATCTGCACTACCACATACAGTGGACTGGATATGCCACCCAGCACGTTGAGGGCATGGGAAAACCCAAAGAAAGCAGTCGAAGCCAGCACTGCTGTCCAGGCTCCGCGCGGGAGGAATGCGCGCAGCATCAGTCCGCGAAAGATAGTCTCTTCGGCAAACCCAGACAGCAGGCCCAGCAGCAGGATGCTCAGTAGTGCAGGAAGGGTGGTGACCGTTATGCCCACTATGATATTGGCGATCAGGTTACCGATCACCAACACTAACGCAGGAGCGTAGAGCAGCAAATCACGCGCTGATGAGGCTGCCCGATAGCCAATCCCACGCCACCAGCGGATCGCAGATATGAGGATAACCAAAACCACCACCAGGAAGATCTCACTGTAGACCGTGAAGGTGGTAGGGGGCAGTTTGGTCACCTGCGATGCAACCACCGCCAGCGCTCCAGAGATAAACAAGAGCAGGATCAGAAGAAAACTAAACCAAATGGGGTGACGTTCAGCAAAGCGAGTTTGGTTCACGATCAAC
>CAZLMZ010000260.1:0-4853 GCA_964560475.1 uncultured Anaerolineae bacterium | reverse complement strand
TGCTCTGGCTGGGGGACAGGGATTCGAACCCCGACCAAATGATCCAGAGTCATCCGTTCTACCATTAAACTATCCCCCAGGGCAGAACCTATTGTAGCATGGACACAGGATTTCTGCAAATAGAACGACGAAAGAGAGAACAGGCGTGCCTACGTTGACCATGCGGGCCGATCGTGTTAGAATGAACAACGACGATAGGATCAGCGAGGAGGAGAGCGATGGACGTGAACCCCGATATCTTCCGCGAATATGACATCCGGGGCGTGGTGGACCGCGACCTGACCCCTGAAGTAGCCGAGCTCCTGGGCAAAGGCTACGGCACCTACGTCCAGCAACCAGAGAGAGACGTGCACCGGGTCAGCGTGGGCTATGACGCGCGACTGAGCTCTCCAGCCTTTGCCGAGGCCCTGACCCGTGGCATTGCCTCGACCGGGGTGGACGTCATCCAGATCGGAATGGTGGCCACGCCGACGCTCTACTTCTCGCTCTATCACCTCGACGTGGGCGGCGGGGTGATGATCACCGGGAGCCACAACCCGCCCGAGTTCAACGGTTTCAAGCTGGGGGTAGGCAAGACCACGATCTACGGAGATGAGATCCAGGCCGTGCGGCAGATCATCGACGAGGGCGCCTTTGCCACAGGGCAGGGAACGATTACCGAGCAAGACGTAGGCGATGCCTATGCCGACGCGATCGTGGGGCGCCTGGGCACGATCGGGCGTCCGCTGCACGTGGTGGTCGACGCTGGCAATGGCATGGGCGGCGTGTACGGCCCGCACATCCTACGCGAAATCGGAGCCGAGGTGACCGAGCTGTACTGCGAGGTGGACGGGCATTTCCCCAACCACCACCCCGACCCGACTGTGCCCGAGTACCTGACCGACCTGATCGCCAAGGTGCAAGAGACCGGGGTACAGTTGGGCATCGCCTGGGACGGCGACGCGGACCGGATCGGCGTGGTCGATGCACAGGGACGCATCGTATGGGGCGACCAGTTGATGATGTTTTTCAGCCGCGAGGTGCTGTCCGCGCGGCCGGGCGCGCCGATCATCTTTGACGTCAAGTGCTCGCAGGGCCTGGTGGAAGAGATTGAGCGCCTGGGGGGGATCCCGGTGATGTACAAGACGGGACACTCGCTGATCAAGAACAAAATGAGAGAAGACGGCGCCCCACTGGCAGGCGAGATGAGCGGGCATCTCTTTTTCGCCGACCAGTACTTTGGCTACGATGACGCGCTCTATGCTGCCGCCCGATTCGTGCGCTTGCTCGCGGCCCAGGAAAAGTCGTTGGCCGAATGGGTGGACGAGCTGCCGCGCTACTATGCGACGCCCGAGACGCGCGTCGAGTGCCCAGAAGAGCGCAAGGCGGCGATCGTGGCGCAGATGGTCTCCTATTTCCAGGCACGCTACGAGGTGAACACCATTGACGGGGCACGCATCCAGTTTGGCGATGGGTGGGGCCTGATCCGCGCCTCCAACACGCAGCCGGTGCTGGTGCTGCGCTTCGAAGCACGGACGCCGAAGCGCCTGGACGAGATCGAGGACATCGTCGTGCAAAAGCTGCAGGAGATCGCCCCCGAGATAGAGGTGCCCCTCTAGCCCCCTTGCCGCAAGGTGCAGACCGGGCTGCAATGGGCCTGCGGCGTCTTTGGGGCGCGGCAGGCCCGCGTCGTTGTAGCTGCTATAAAGGCCACAGCACAGGCACCAAGGCCAACGCAATACCAAAGACCAGCAGCGTCAGCAAGGCGCCCACCCGTACAAAGTCGACGAACCGGTAGCGACCGGGGCCATAGACCATGAGGCAAGCGGGCTCGAGGGGGGTGAGAAAGGAGCAGCTCGCACCGAGAGCGATCATGATGGCGAACGTGCGAGGGTTGAGGCCCAACTGCAGGGCAGTCTCGATCGCGACGGGAACGACGACGACCGCCGAGGCCTGGTTCGACATTGGCTGTGTCAGGAGCAGGGTAAGGGCAAAGAAAGCGGCGAGGAGCCACAGCGGGTGCACCTGTCCGGCGAGGCCCGCGATGTAGGTGGCGATGGAGCGCGCCGTGCCAGTGTACTCCATGGCACTTCCCACAGCGAGCATGCTGCCGATGACGATGATCACCTTCCACTCGATCTCGCGATAGGCCACAGCCGGAGTGATGCAGCGCGTGGCAAAGGCGGCGAGCGCGCCCAGGAGGACGGCCACGGGCAGGGGAAAGATGTTCAGTCCAGCCAGGACCAGCACGCTCACAAAGATGGCCACGGCCACGGGTGCGCGCTGTACGTCTGGACGCCCATACTCGACCGTACCCAGGACGTGACAAACGTTTTCCTGGTCGAGCCGGGCGATGTTGGCGCGATGTCCCTGGATCAGCAACTGATCCCCCGTGTGCAGGCGAACCTGGCTCAGCTTGCGGTAGATACTCTGTCCGCGGCGGTTGATACCGAGCACCAGAGGCCCGTAACGCTGCCGGAAATTGAGGCCCTTGAGCGTACGGCCGATCAGCGGCGAGCGAGGCAGCAGGATCACCTCGACCAGGCGCATATCCTCTGCCTGCAAGCGCGGGTCGGAGAGCTCGACATCCGCTTTGATATCGATCCCTACCCGATCCTTGATCCCGAGGATGTCCTCGTGCTGCCCCTTAACCAGGAGCTCATCTCCCTGTAGCAGCTTGAGCTCGGCACGAGGGGCAAGATAGTGGTTGGGGGCACGGAATATTCTGAGCACGGTCAGGTCCATCGCCTGGCCGAGGCCAGCTTGGGCCAAGGTCTGGCCTACGAGAGGGGAATCGGGCAGGATCAGGATCTCGGCCACGTAGGGACGAATGCCGAATCGCTCTGATCGCTCTTCAGGTGTATCCCGCTGGGGCACCCACCTATGCCCGAGCAGGTACATGTAGGCCAGCCCGACGAGTGCGATCGGCAGGCCGACGAGCGTCAGCTCGAACATGCCCAACGGCTCCAGGCCGTGCGGCGTCATCAGTCCACTGATGACGATGTTGGTAGACGAGCTGATCAGGGTGACCGAGCTGGCGAGGATCGTCGCGAATGCCAGGGGCATGAGCAGCCGGGAAGCGTTGATCTGCCGCCGCCGGGCGAGGCCGAGCGTGATCGGCACAAAAAGGGCCGTAGTTGCGGTGTTGCTCATCAGCGCGCTCAGCGCAGCGGGCACGACGAGCAGCACGGCGAGCAGGCGCCGGTCGTTCTCGCCCGCGAAGCGCATGATACGGCGGCCAATCATGTCGACGACGCCGGTACGCACCAGCGCCGAGGTAAGGACGAGTAGGCCAAAGATCATGACCACCGTATTGCTGCCAAATCCGGCAAAGGCTTGCTCGGGCGGCAGCAGGCCGGTCAGGATCAGTGCCAGCACGATGCTCATCCCGACGACGTCGCTGGGCAGGCGTTCGAAGGAGAACAAGATCAGACCGGCAGAGATGATCCCGAGCAAAAGGGCTTGCGCGTTCACAGCTTCCTCTTGTACAAAGAGCGGCTACCGCCCATAGGACCTTGGACACAGCCCAGAAAGGGCCAGGATAGGCAATAGATCATGCCTCCGCGACCCGTGGATCGCGCACAAACAGGACGACGAGGACCAGCGAGAGGGCGCTGGTCACAGCGACGGCGAACCACGGGGCCGCCGGGTGCATCTGGTAGAGGTATCCCCCGGACAGCGAAGCCAACATCAAGGGCACGGTGATCACAAAGCCGACGCCCGGTCCACCGGTACCGCCGGAGGCGGCACCGAGCATCACTGAGCCGCGCCCGAGTGCAGCCATGACACGACCTCGCGCCTCGCGGGGCACGAGATCGGCCATCAGCGCAGTGCAGGCGGTAACGAAAAAGGCCGTAGCTGCAGCGATGCCGACACGGATGAGAAGAGCCGGGATAAAGCCCGCGACAAAGACAAACCCCGGGATCGCGATCAGGGAGAGGAGCAGCGACGCAACGATACAGCGCGTGCGACCCCAATGATCGACCGCGACGCCGGCAGGAATGTACATCAGGCACCGCAGTAACGTCTCGATCAACAGGATCAGGCCCCATTGAGAAGAGGACAGGCCAATCTGCTCCTGGGCATAGACTACCCAGAAGGAACCGGCAATCCCGTTTGCGACGAATCCCAGGGCGAGGACACCGGCCAGGGCCTTGAGCGAGCGCGGCAGCTCCCGCAGCGTGCTCGGGATACCGGCATAGACGTGCTTGATCAGGGAAAGTGGGTTCTGCGTCACTCCCGTGTGTTCGTCGGGATCAGAGGTCTCTTGCAGGTAGCGCACGTGGATGGTGGCACTCAGCAGGCTGTAGGCGACCATCACGCCATAAAGGATCCGCATGCCAGTCTCGATCCCGCGCGCATCGAGCAGCGTCCCTGCCAAATAGGGCGCAACGATAGCAACCGCGCTGCCGATCGTGCTCATGGCTGCTATTCCCTGGCCGCGATTGTCGGGCGAGAGGGAATCGGCAATGATTGCCGAGCTGGCCGGAAACTGGAAAACCATGAAACCTTGAAGCAAGCGGGCTAGGGCGATGGCCTGCCAGCCCCGAGCAAATACATAGAGCAGGGTGATGGCCGCAGAGATATACCCGGCCAGAGCAATCAGGCGCACACGCCCGGTCCGGTCCGTCAGGTGACCGGCGAGTGGAAAGACGAGCAAGCCGGCCAGAGGGCTGATCGCATTGATCAGGCCGATCTTTTCGGCCGTCCCTCCCAGCGCGAGGATATAGAGGGAGGTGTAGGGAAAGGCCATGCTGCGGCAGAACATCCCCAGCGCCTGGGTGATCGTGAGCACGAGGATATTGCCACGCAGCACCTTGAGGGTGTCGGCAAGTCTATGCGAATCACGCACGGCAACAGGCTCCGAAGGCATA
>CAZLMZ010000259.1:2022-4861 GCA_964560475.1 uncultured Anaerolineae bacterium | reverse complement strand
GGGCCTCACCTTCTGGTCGCCCAACATCAACATCTTTCGCGACCCGCGCTGGGGAAGGGGCCAGGAAACCTACGGCGAAGATCCCTACCTCACCGCTCGCATGGGTGTCGCGTTCGTCAAGGGCTTGCAGGGCGATGACCCCAAGTACCTGAAGCTGGTGGCGACCCCCAAGCACTATGCCGTGCACAGCGGGCCCGAGCACGACCGCCATCATTTCGACGCCCGGGCCAGCGAGCGCGACGCGCGCCAGACCTACCTGCCCGCGTTCAAGGCCTGCATCGTCGAAGCCAAGGCGTACTCGATCATGGGCGCCTACAACCGCACCAACGGCGAACCATGCTGCGCCAGCCCGACGCTGTTGGAGCAGATCCTGCGCGAGGAATGGGGCTTTGAGGGCTATGTCGTTTCCGACTGTGGGGCCATCGCCGACATCCACCTGCACCATAAGGCAGTCGAGACCCCAGAAGCAGCAGCGGCGCTGGCGGTCAAGATGGGGTGTGAGCTCAACTGTGGCCGTACCTACGGGGCACTGCTCAAGGCGGTCGACAAGGGACTGCTCTCAGAAGAGGACATCGACCGGGCGGTCGAGCGGCTGTTCACCGCCCGCCTCAAGCTGGGCATGTTCGATCCTCCCGAGATGGTACCCTATGCGCAGATCCCGTACAGTGTCAACGACAGCCCCACCCACCGGGAGCTGGCGCTGCAGGCAGCGCGCGAGTCGATCGTGTTGCTCAAGAACGACGGCCTCCTGCCACTCAACCGTCACGCGCTGCGCTCCGTCGCCATGATCGGCCCGAATGCTGACGACGTGGAGGTCGTGCTGGGGAACTATAACGGGACCCCCTCATCCGCAGTGACGCCGCGCGCCGGTCTCGCGGCCAAGCTAGGCCCAAAGGTCGAGGTACGCTATGCCAAGGGAAGTGGCGTGATCCAGGGCTCCGTCGTGGACACGATGGAGGCCGCCGAGGCAGCGCGTGAGGCAGACGTGGTGATCGCGTGCGTCGGCATCTCCCAGCTCCTGGAGGGCGAAGAGGGCCAACGCATGAGCGAGGGCATCAGCCAGGGAGACCGCTCCGACCTCGACCTCCCGAGCGCGCAGCAAGAGCTGCTGCAGGCCATCCACGCCGTCGGCAAGCCGCTGATCGTCGTCCTGATCAACGGCAGTGCCCTGTCGGTGAACTGGGCGAACGAGTACGCCAATGCTGTCATCGAGGCCTGGTACCCGGGCGAGGAAGGGGGTACGGCCTTGGCTGAGGTGCTGCTCGGCGAGTACAACCCCGGTGGGCGGCTGCCCGTCACCTTTTACCGCTCCGTCGAGGACTTGCCGGCGTTTACCGACTATGACATGGAGGGCCACACCTACCGTTATTTCCGCGGTGCGCCGCTCTATCCGTTCGGGTATGGACTCTCCTACACCCAGTTCGCGTACACGGACCTCAAGATCGGTCCGCAAGAGGCAGGCCCCGAGCAAGAGATCCAGGTCGAGGTCAAGGTCACCAACGTGGGCTCGCGCGCCGGAGACGAGGTCGTGCAGCTCTATGTAACCGACCTGGAGGCGTCTGTGCCCGTTCCGATCCGCGAGGTTGCCGGGTTCAGCCGGATCCACCTATCTCCAGCCCAGACCAAGACAGTGCGCTTTACGATCGCCCCAGAGCAGTTGTCGCTGATCAGCGATGAGGGCGAGCGCGTGATCGAGGCAGGCGATTTTCAGGTTGCCGTCGGCGGGTGCCAGCCGGGGTTCGAGGCTCTCTGTGGCAGCAGCACCCAGGTGCTGACAGGGCGCGTCACCGTTACCGGAGACCGTGTCCTGCCCGCTCTCTAGGCAAGCCATCGCATCGCAACGAGTGAGCTCGCTTACCCGACGTCCCGACCGCGGGAGACCTTCCCGTGGCCGGCCAAGAAAGAGCTCGCTTTCATTGGAAGGAGGTCCACGTGGACTTTGCAGAGCGCATCTCCCATCTTCGGCCAGAAGGAGCGTACGTTGTCCTCGCGCGTGCGCGTGCCCTCGAGGCGCAGGGGCGCGAGATCATCCACCTCGAGATCGGACAGCCCGATTTCGACACCTATCCCCACATCGCATTGGCCGGGATCCGGGCCATCGCCAACGGTGAGACCGGCTACAACCCATCGGCCGGCATCATGCCGCTGCGCGAGGCGCTGGCCCGAGACGCCGGCCGCCGGCGCGGCCTCTCGCTATCGCCCGAACAGGTCGTCGTCGCGCCCGGCGCCAAGCCGATCCTTTTTCTGCCGATGCTCGCCCTGCTCGAGCCAGGGGACGAGGTCATCTATCCTGATCCGGGCTTCCCTACCTACGAGGCCGCGATCCAGGTGGCGGGCGCCGTACCCGTGCCCGTGCCACTCGACGAGTCGGCAGGATTCGACCTGGATCTGGACGCACTGGATGCCCGTCTCAGCCCGCGGACGCGCATGATGATCATCAACTCGCCCGGCAACCCAACCGGCGGCATCCTCTCGCGCGCGTCGATCGAGCACGTGGCGCAGATAGCGCAGGAACGGGACTGCTGGGTGATGTCGGACGAGATCTATGCGCGGTTGGTCTACGATGGAGAGGTGTCGAGCATCGCCGCGCTGCCGGGTATGCTGGAACGGACGATCATCGTCGACGGTTTCAGCAAGACCTACGCCATGACCGGGTGGCGCCTGGGTTTCGGCATTATGCCCGCTGCCCTGGCAGAAAAGCTCAGCTACCTCCTGGTCCATTCGGTGGGCTGTACGGCGACCTTTACCCAGCACGCCGGGCTGGCGGCCATCCTTGGCCCGCAGGACCGCGCTGTGGCGGTGTGCCAGATCTTTCGCCAGCGCCGCGACCGGCTCATCG
>CAZLMZ010000259.1:0-1922 GCA_964560475.1 uncultured Anaerolineae bacterium | reverse complement strand
GCCAAGCTATAGGATCGAGAAAGGTACGAGCCAGTGGATGCTCACGAGCTCAGGCAGCGCTATCTCGGCTTTTTCCAGTCGCGGGGACACGCCGCCATTGGCGGCGCGTCGCTGATCCCGGAACACGATCCGAGCGTGCTGTTCACGACTGCCGGCATGCACCCCCTGGTGCCGTTCCTCACGGGCGAGCCGCATCCGGCGGGAAAGCGGCTGGCGAACGTGCAAAAGTGCCTCCGCACCGACGACATCGCCGAGGTCGGCGACGACGTTCACCTCACCTTTTTTGAGATGCTCGGCAACTGGTCGCTCGGTGACTACTGGAAGTGCCAGGCCATCGAGATGAGCCATGCCTTCCTGACCGAGGAACTGGGCCTCGAGCCCGATCGGTTGCGGATCACGTGCTTTGCCGGCGACGAGGACGCGCCTCGCGACAGGGAAGCCGCCAGCATCTGGACCTCGCTCGGCATTCCCGACCGCCACATCGCATTCCTGCCCAAAAAGGACAACTGGTGGGGCCCGGCGGGCGCAACCGGCCCCTGCGGCCCGGACACCGAGATGTTCTACGACGCCCATCCCGACGGCCCCGATGACGAAACGGTAGTGAGCGACCCGGAGCGGTTCTGGGAGGTATGGAACGACGTCTTTATGCAGTACGACAAGCGTGCTGACGGCACGTTCGGCCCACTCGCCCAACGCAACGTGGACACAGGCATGGGCCTGGAGCGCACGCTGGCGCTGCTGGAAGGCGTTCCATCGCTGTACCAGACCGAGCTCTTTGCGCCGATCGTCGAGCAGATCCGCTCCCTTGCCCGCGACCCCGAATTGTTTGCCGTTCGCGTCATCGCCGATCACGTCCGTGCAGCCACCTTTGTCCTCGCCGAAGGGATCGTCCCCGGCAACCTCGATCAGCCCTATATCGCGCGACGCTTGATCCGCCGTGCCGTGCGCTATGGACGGCGGGTCGGGATCCGGGGCCACTTTTTGGGCGGGTTGGCAGAGGCCGTGATCGGCACCCTGGGCGATGTCTATCCCGAGATAGCGGACAACGAGGGCCAGATCTGTGCGGCGCTCGACGACGAGGAGACGCGCTTCCAGCGTACGCTCCAGCGTGGGGAGCGCGAGTTCCACAAGGCGATCGACGAACTGCGAGCCCAGGACGAGACCGAGATGCCGGGCCCGGTCGTCTTTCACCTCTATGATACCTATGGTTTCCCTCCCGAACTCACCGAGGAGTTGGCGCAGCAAGAGGGCCTGTCCACGGACATGCAGGGCTACCGGCGGGCATTCCGCCAGCACCAGGAACGGTCGCGCCAGAGCGTCACCAGTCGCTTCAGAGGTGGGCTCGCCGAGCAATCGGCAGAGACGGTCAAGCTGCACACAGCGACGCATCTCCTGCAAGAGGCGCTGCGCCGCGTGCTGGGCCCACACGTCGAGCAGCGTGGTAGCAACATCACGCCCGAGCGGCTGCGCTTTGATTTCACGCACCCGCAAAAGCTGAGCGACGAGGAACTGGCAGCCGTCGAGCGCACGGTCAACGAGCAGATCGAGCGGGACCTGGATGTGACCTGGGAAGAGATGAGCGTCGATGAGGCCCTGGCCGAGGGCGCGATCGGCCTCTTTGGCGAACGGTACGGCGAGCGGGTCAAGGTGTACTCGATCGACAGCTTCAGCAAGGAGATCTGCGGCGGGCCGCACGTCGAGCACACAGGAGAGCTCGGCCATTTCCGGATCGTCAAGCAAGAGTCGGTCGGGGCCGGCGTGCGCCGCATCCGCGCTGTCCTGGAGGACGAGCCGCCGCAGCAGTAGGCGACGTTCGAAGCAGAGTCTTGGCAAAGGAGCGCGGTGTCGACCGAACCGCACGACCTGGCAGGCGCACACATCGAGCAGCTATACGACAATGACCCCCAGCGCGAATGGGAGCG
>CAZLMZ010000258.1:0-4869 GCA_964560475.1 uncultured Anaerolineae bacterium | reverse complement strand
GTCGCTACTACAAGCGGGGAGCGCTGACCCGTTCGTAGTACCCGGTTTACCGGTTATCTGTCCAAGGGGAACGGCAGAGGCGCCGATCAGGGCCACGATCAGGCTGGTCACCGGCACCTGGAAACGCTCGTAGGCGATCGGCCCCGGGACCCACAGGACGTAGCCGACCGTCAGGCCGAGCAGAGCGAGCGTCGCCGGTTGGCGGCGCAGGCGCCAGGCGCCGCGCAGCGCCAGAGTGAGGCCGATCGCTTGCCCGAGAAAGGTGCCCCACCAGATTGCCCGGCCCGCCGCATCGAGCCGCGTCCATCGCTCCGAGGCGATGATTTCCCCGGCCTTGGCCCAATTCCCACGCGACAGCGCGCGCAGGGCGTGCAGCACGGCATCGTCGAGGATGTCCGGGGGCCAGGGGTGCCCAACCAGCCGGCCGTAGGCGATGCGATAGGTCTGTGGTTCCAGGTAACGCACCATGCCCTGGCTGTGCCCGAGCAGCCAGGCCAGTGGGTGCTGCTGCAGCACCTGGCGCGAGACCCGGTAGAGCTGCTGATTGTAGGTCTCGATCTCGCGCGCGGTCAGCGTGTCCCATGGCTTGTCCCAGGCGTAGCGCTGTGCCGCGTCGGCGAGCACCTCGCCAAAGAGCGCTTCCCACTCGGGTGACCAGGGCGCAACGTAGGTGTGGCGCACCACCGCCAGCGTCGCCGGCACGCTGACCCGGCTGACGTTGCCCTCGAAGGCCGTGGACAGCATGGCCCGGCCAAAGGTGCGCTCGTTGCGTACGTACCAGGGCGAGAGGACAGCCGCGACGACCCCCAAGAGCACGGCAACATCGACCAGGACACCTCGCCAGTGAGGCCAGCGCGGTGCGCCCCGCCTCGTCGCGTAGGCGTGCAGGCCGAGGGGCACGACCCACAGCAGGGGCAGAAACTGCACGTTCGGCTTGCACAGGATAGCGAGCCCCACCAGCAGGGCGGAGAGGGCCAGCCACGCCCGCCTGGGCAAGCGGCGTGTCCAGAGCGGCGCAGGAGCGGGGCGCATGTAGCAGAGCAGCGCACACACGGCGCCGAGCAGCAGCAGAGAGAGAAGCGTTTCAGTCAGCAGGTCACCGGTAAAGCGGATCTGTGCCGGGTTGAGCGCATAGAGCAGCGCGGCGATGCGGCCCGCACGCTGGCTGGCGATCCGTGTGCCCATCCACGCGGTGAGGAGCGTCGTGACCCCACCCAGCAGCACCTGGACCAGGGCTGCGGTCCGGGGCGCCGGCCCGAGCAGTTGGCGTACGGCCAACAGGAAGAGCGGGTAGAGCGGGGTCCGAACACTAGCCGGCAGGTAGGGCGCCTCGGAAGCCAGGGAAAAGCCATTTCCTTGTGCCAGGTTGAGGGCGAGGCGATAGTAGCCCCAGCCGTCCACGCTGGCGATCGGCGCGTCGGGCGCCTTGCTGTACAGGTAGAACACCCGCACGCTCAGGGCGAGGACCAACACGACCAGCAGGCGGAGGCGATGCCCGCGCATCGGTGGCGGTCAGCGAGGCGCGACCGGTAGGTGGAAACGGAAGGTAGAGCCCTTCCCCGGCTCCGATTCGAGCTCGATCGAGCCGCCATAGGTTTCGAGGATGCGCTTGACGATCGACAGGCCCAGGCCGGTGCCCATCTGCGTCTCCGCCTTGGCCGCCTTGGCACGAAAGAACTCTTCGAAGATCATGCCAATCTCGTCCTGGGGGATCCCGATACCCGTGTCCTCGACCGCGCCGACCAGCTCGCCATCTAGCTGCTGCAGCGAGACACGCACCTTTCCCCCCTTGGGTGTATACTTGATCGCGTTGCTGATCAGGTTGTTCCATAACTGCTTGGCGTGGCGCGGGTTGATCTGGACGGAGGGCAGACCGTCCTCGACCTCGCGCGTCACCTCGATCTCTTTCTCGCCGGCGTTCGCGGCCATGGCGTCGAGCACCTCGTTCAGCACGTCCTCCAGCGACACCGATTCGATCTCGACCCGCAGGTCGGGATCCTGCAGGCGTGCCAGGTCGAGCAAGTCGGTGATCAGCTCCAACTGGGCCTCTGCCCGGCGCTCGGCGCGCTCCAGGTAGTGGCGCTGGTCCTCGGGCGCAATATAGCCGTCGAGGATCAGCCGCAGGTAGCTCTGGATCGCGGCGACGGGGGCACGCAGTTCGTGGGCCACGGTGAGGGTAAAGGCGGACTTGACCTTGTCCAGGTGCTGGAGCTGTGCCTTTTCGCGCGCCAGCGCTTGGGCCTGGGCCTCCAACTGTGCGAGGCGCTGGGACTGCATGGATAGGGTGCGGCGTTCCATGCCCTGGTTCACGGTCAAGAGCAGGGTATCGGAATCAAAGGGCTTGGCGATGAAATCGTAGGCGCCCCGCTTGATGGCCTGCACGGCGAGCTCGACCGTGGCATAGCCGGTGATCACGATGCAAACGATGTTGGGATCCAGCTCGCCGATCTGCTCCAGCATCTCCAGGCCCCCGATGCCGGGCATCATCACGTCGAGCAAGACCAGGTCGTACGCCTGCCGCTCGAGCTTGTGCAGCGCTTCCTCGCCGTCGGCAGCGGTGTCGACCTCGTATCCTTCGCTGCCCAGCGCGCGCTGGCAGCCCATGCGGATGCCAGGTTCATCGTCGACGACCAGTATGCGCCCCTTTGACTCCATACCGTCTCCTCCTGAGAGAGCCAGCCATGTTGTACGTGCGTGCGAGATTATACCATGGATTTGGTTCATGGGTGAACTCAACGTACCCGTTCCTTTCCGAAGGAACGGGTAACTCGGAAGGGGCGTTTTGGCTTTCCATTGGCTACCTTGTGTAGTATAATGAAGGTGGTCGCGCGCGCCAAGCACGGACGATGCGCGCGCTCTAGTTTACTGGAAAGGGCTAGTACCCGTTTTGTTGCGCAAAGCATTGTCCGTCGCTGGCCTCGTGGCGCTTGTGAGCTTGCTGGTGCTCTCGCCCGTTCACGCGCAAGAGCCAGCGCCCGTCGTCCATGCGTATCTGTTCTACTCAGAAACCTGCCCCACGTGCCAGACGGTGCGCCGCCAGGTGATCCCGGCGTTGTACCGCCAATATGGCCAGCAGTTCCACGCCAAGGCGATCGAGATCACGTACAGCGAGGCAAACTATCGCTGGATGCAGGATGCGCTGGCAGCTTATGACGTGCCCGAGGAAGAGGCCAAGGTCCCGATCCTGTTTATCGGCGACCAGTACCTGGTGGGTGGTGAGATCCAGGCGGAGCTGCCGGGCCTGGTCCAGAAGGGGATCGACGCAGGGGGCGTCGCCTATCCGGACGTCCCGGCGCCGGCGGATGCGCCGGCCCCTACGGCGCGTTTCATGTTCTTCTACAGCCCGACCTGCCCGCACTGTGCCTACGTCGAGGAAAACGTCCTGCCCGAGGTCGAGGCCAAGTACGGCGACCAGGTCTCGTGGGAGGCGTACGATGTCTCGGAAGAGATCAACTACCGGGCGCTCGCCGCACTGGGCGAGCTGGCTAGCCTACCTGCCGACGCGCGCGGGGCGGTACCGGTGGTTTTCATCGGGGACGAATACTCGCTCTACTCGCTGCTGCTGGGCCAGATACAGATCGAGAGCTTTTTGGACACGGCGATCGACTGGTACCTCGACGTCGGCGGCGTCGACGTACCGGAATGGTCCCCGCAACTGTTCGAGCTGGCCGAGTCGCCGCTCACCGATCCGACGGCACAGCCGACCCCGACCGGGCCGGCTGCGACACCCACGCCCAGCGAGGCGGCGCCGATCCACCTGGCCTACTTTGCCGAGGCGGGGTGCTCGGAGTGCGACCGCGTAGGCAACCTGCTGAACGTGGTGCAAAAGCGCTATCCCAACCTGGTGGTGCACGAGTTCGACATCATCGACGACATCGGGATCAACCTGTGCCTGTCGGAGGCGCTCGGCGTGCCGGAAAAGCAGCGGCACGACGCGCCAGCGATCTTTGTCGGGGATCGGTACATGGTGGGGGATCAGATCCAGCTCGATCCGCTGATCGCGGTGATCGAGCCCTACGCCCAGAGCGGGGCGGCGCCACGATGGGATTCGTGCACGGGCGAGGTCGCCGTGCCTCCCCCGGCGCCCTGGTGGGCGGTAATCGTGCCCGGGCTGGTCGACGGGATCAACCCTTGTGCGTTCGCCACCATCGTGTTTTTCGTCTCTTACCTGACGCTGATCCAGCGCAAGGGACGGGAGATCATCCTCGTGGGCGCGGCCTTTACGGTGGCTATCTTTCTCTCTTACCTCGGTTTCGGGGTCCTGCTGCGCCAGTTGCTGTCCAGTGTGATCGACCTGGTCGGGCCGATCCTCAAGCCGATCTTGAACGTATTGACCGCGCTTGCCTGCGCGGTGCTGGCCGTGCTCAGTTTTGCCGACTATCGCAAGGCGCGCCGGGGGCGGGTCAAGGACATGTCGCTGCGCCTGCCCGACCGGCTGCGCCGCTGGATCAACCGCACGATCCGCAAGAGCATGGGCGCGGGTTCGCTGAACCGCATGTTGGCGGCTTCCTTCCTGACCGGCATTTTCGTCTCTTTCGTCGAGCTGACCTGCACCGGGCAGGTCTATGCGCCGATCATCCTGGGCCTCAGCAATCCTGCTTACCAGGGGCGGGCGCTGCTGTCGCTGACCGTGTACTGCCTGGCCTTTGTCGTGCCGCTGATCGTGGTCTTTGCTTTCTCGTACATGGGCACCGGCTCGCGGCAGCTCGGCGTCTTTTTGCAGCGGCACACGGCGTCGGTCAAGCTGGTGACGGCGCTGCTGTTCATCGCAATCAGCGTCTGGCTACTCTATGACACGCTACGCGTGTGGGGTCTCGTCGGACCACTGCTCGCCTAGCCATCCCCAGGAGCTCCTGTAGTGACTGAACG
>CAZLMZ010000257.1:0-4872 GCA_964560475.1 uncultured Anaerolineae bacterium | reverse complement strand
TACATGATAGAAAGGGGGCCCCGCTGATCGTGAAGGAGGGACCGGACCAGGTGCAGGCCGACACAGCCGACGCGCGATCCGACGCAGAACTGGTGCGTCAGGCAAAGAGCGCGTCGGGCCAGGCGGCGGTTGCCGCCCTGTACCGCCGCTACCTGACGCCGGTGTACCGGTACTTTTGTGCGCGCACCGGCGACGCGGGACTGGCCGAAGACCTCACTTCGCAGACGTTCGTCGCCGTCCTGGAGGGGCTGCCACGC
This sequence comes from uncultured Anaerolineae bacterium, assembly GCA_964560475.1. Classification (GTDB taxonomy): domain Bacteria; phylum Chloroflexota; class Anaerolineae; order JAFGEY01; family JAFGEY01; genus BS750m-G44. The sequence continues at coordinate 4,615 of CAZLMZ010000257.1, read as the reverse complement.
TACCGCGTCGAGTTGGATGGCGTCCTCTCTGCCGTGGAGGGACCGTGGGAGCTGGCGTGGGATTGGCGTGGACAGTAATGCTGTAGGCTCAGACTGCCCCGGAGCAATCTGTCGACCGGAACCAGAGGGCTGTTCGCTGAGCCGTCACCCTATGCAAGTCCGCTCGACAGGTAGTTGACGGCTTGGCGTCATGCAGCACCACAGAAGAATATGGTACACTGACTGTGGAAAAGGGATCCGCCGCCGAAAATATCTCGTCCGGTCACGCCACTTTCCTTCAAAGCCTTTGTGTCAGGTTGATGTTGGGATCGCAGCGTCGCCAAGTTCGGCACCCGGGTGATTCCAATGGCTCCGTAGTATAGTCTAAATGAGCGATGAGTGTCTGCTGCAGCGAGCTAGACGCGCAATCGGAGGTGAGTATATGAAGACGTTTGCTAACGATCTGCTGATGATGGTCATGGTGTTGGGGCTGGTAGCTTGTCGAGCAGGGGATCCGCCTATGCCGACCTCGACAGCCGTTCTGCCGACAGGTACCATGTCCAGTGTGTTGACCTTGACGCCAACGCCCACTGAGACACCTGCGCCAAGTCCCACGGCGACGTCTCGGTCATCTCTTTCCCCGACACTGCCTCCAACATCCACAGCAACACCTGTCCCGACATCTTTGCCGTCTCCATCGCCTACCCCGTTCCCGTCCGTGGCCCCCGACCTGGTGGACCTGCTCGGATCGCAGCCCACCCTTCTTTATCGTCAAGAGGAGGTCCTTTATGCCTGGGATCAAGGCGCCGAACGAGGGTATCGGCTGATGGATCTGTCCCACAAAGCCGGGCACCTGGCACTCTCGCCCACGGGCTACCTGGCCTACACGCTGGACGGTGTCTCCTACCTGGCCGATCTGTCTACCGGCGTCATCCATCAAATCTACGAGGATCAGGATCATCCCTATCCCGACTGGGACCTGTTCTGGTCCACCGATGGTCGGGCACTGGCCTACGCCCTGGCTTGGAACGAGCCTGATGGATCCCGTACCGTGGAACTGGGCACTCACGACGGTGACGAACGACATGTGGTAGCGATCGTGACGGCACGCTCGGGACCCGTTCCCACTCCGCCCTCAAAGCCGCCGACTCCATCCCATCCGGGCTTTGCCATTCTGGCCGTGCTGGGTTACGACCGCGTCACCGGGTACATTCTCGTCACCCCTGCGGGCGGTGGGGAACGCCACAGCGCCGTCTGGGATTTTGATACCGGCACTGGTCAACAGACTACCCTCCTCGCATTCGACGACCCGGGGACCGTCGAAGGGTTGGTCGCCAGCCCCGACCTGGCCTACCTGGCAGTTCGTCTCACCCCGGCTCGCATCGTTGTCTACGACCTGGCAGCCCTACAGACCGCGCCGCGCACCTTTACCGTACCCGCCGGCATGTATCCCGGCGACTTCCGCTGGTCGCCAGACGGCCGATGGCTGGCGTTTCTACTCTTTGAGGGAAATGAGCCGGGCCTGTCGGAGACATCGGCACTGGGCCTGTGGGTACTGGACACAGTCACGATGCAGGGCCGCGAAGGTCTCTCGCTGCCAAGGCCCGATGCCCCCAAACTTACCAGCGCCAGTCTCATCGGCTGGCACCCTGGTGGAAAGACACTTTTGTTAAGCTGGTATGGCGGCTCTCCGCGCCGGAGGCACTTTCAGTTGGTAGACGTCGACTCGTGGCAGGCTACAGAGTTGGCTCTGGGCGAGAGGGCACGGCCGATTGGGTGGATACAGTTGCAGACCGGGACACGTTGACTCAAATGCAGTCTGACACGCTGAGCACACTTGCCGACGCGGAACTGGCACGACAAGCAGGGACACAGGACGGTCGGGCGGCCTTTGCCGCCCTGTACCGCCGCTACCTGACGCCGGTGTACCGGTACTTTCGTGCGCGCACCGGCGACGCGGCATTGGCCGAAGACCTGACTTCGCAAACGTTCGTCGCCGTTCTGGAGGGGCTGCCACGCTACCGAGAGCGTGGTTCGTTTGCCGGCTGGCTGTTCACCATCGCCGCCCGGCGGCTGGCCGACCACCTGCGCAGTCGTTCGTCCCTGCCCCTGGACGAGGTCGCTGACCTGCCTGCCAGTGACCCGCCTCCGGAAGCCGCAGTCGAGCGCACGGCGCAGGCTGCCAGTTTGGTGCGCGCGGTGCGCGCTCTTTCACCCGACCGGACACAAGCTGTTTCCCTCTACTTTTTCGGCGGGCTGACCTTGAAGGAGACGGCACAGGTGATGAAACGCAGTAGGGTCGCGGTCAAGTCATTGATCCATCGCGGACTGCGCGACCTGCGAGAGAGGCTGAACGATGAACGATAGCTTTTGTCCACAGAATGAAATGGAAGCTGGGCTGGTCGAGCAACTGCACGTAGCAGTTGCAGAGATCCATCCGCCGGAGGCGTTTGCCGACCGGTTAGAGGCGGATCTGCTGGCCCGCCGGGCACAGGTCGTGACAGCCTTGTACCCACAGAAGGCTGCGTGGGGGGCGGTTCAGTTCTTGGCCCGGCATCGATGGGCAGCCATTGGCGCTAGCCTGCTGTTCGCCGTAACCGTGGTACTCGCGATCCTGGGCCCGCAGCGCGTGTGGGCCGATCTGCTGCACCTGCTGGGGTATGTGCCCGGCGTTGGGTTCGTCGACCTGGACGAGACCCGCGTGCTGGTCGCCCCGGTGGCGGTGACGCGCGATGGGGTTACCTTGCGCGTCGAGCAGGTGCTGGCCGGGCCGGCCAAGACCGCCATAGTGTTCGACAGCAATGGGCTGCCAGCAGAGGATCCAGCCCGGACGCAGCGTGCGGCAGCCGGAACCGAGTTCGAACCCACGCTTCGCCTGCCCGACGGCAGCACGTTGTCGCCAAAGGAGTGGGATGTGCTCCGGGGCAAGGGCACGATCCGCTTTCCCTCCCTGCCCGAAGACGTCTACCGCGTCACGCTGGACTTGCCGACGTTGCCGCTGGTCGAACCTGGCGAGGCACCTGAAGGCTGGTCTGTGCCGCTTACCTTGCGCCCGGCGACGGGGGAACTGGTGACCGAGCTGTTCCCTCAACCCTATGTTCCTGCCGGTGCCGCCGACACGCACGAGAACATTACACTGCGCGTGCTGGCTGTTGCGCACACGCCCGAAGAGACGGTGCTCCAAGTGCAGGTGGAATGGCCCGACCCGGAATGGTACTTTCCTCACCTCGGCCTCTACCAGTTGCCGCGCCTAGAGGATGACCTGGGGCACGTCTACCAAGAGGGACCGCCTCCTGGCGTGGGCTCGGAGGCGGCACGCGTGGTGGAACAGATCGGGGTGGACCGGGAGGCCACGCCTACCCCGGCACCCGCGCTGCCCAGTTACGAGGTGGCGATGTCGTTTGCGCCTGTCTCACCCGCGGCGACGCGGTTGATGCTGTGGGTGGACGACGTCGAGTTTACGGTGCCGGTCGAGGAGGCGTTCAGCCTCGACCTGGGCGACAACCCGCAGGTGGGCGATCGCTGGCCCCTGGACGTGGAACTGACCGTCGCCGGGTTCCCGGTGCACGTTACCGGCGCGCGCCTGGTCGAGAAGCGCGTGCCCGATCGCGATGGGACGGTACTGGAGCGGCAGCTCCAGTTCGAGATCGAGCCCGTGGTCGGCCAGGCAAAGCGCGAGATGCACAGCATTCATCTCGATGGGTGGGACGCCGGCTTTGGCGGGAGCGGCGGCAGGGGGCTGCAGCCTCGTCTGAGCGTGCGCGCCGGGGAACCTGTCCCTAGCGGCGTGATCCGCGTGCGCGTCAAGAGCGCGACGGTGGTCACGCGTGGCCCGTGGCAGGTGGGCTGGATGGTGCCCGGTGCAGGCGAGACGGGCGCTGCCCCTGCAACGCTGCGGCCCGAGGATGTGGCTCAGACGCGCTCTGGCGTGACCCTGTCCGTGGACGAGGTGGTGCGCACCGACCGGCTGACGGCGGTGCGGATCGAGGGAGAGACCTCCCTGCCCGGTGCGTCGTTGGGTTGGGACGCCCCCACGTGGGGTGCGCCGGACCTGACGCTGCAGTGGGATCCGGCTGTCCGTGATGCGACAGGCGGGTGGACCGGGGCGCGCTATCTGTACGACGCACAGGGCCGGCACTATGAGTCCACGCGGGGAACGACCTGGCAGGCTCCTGAAGAGGGCGCCGGCGATCCTTCCGCGGCAGGGGTGGTTTCAGAGACGCTGTTCCTGGAGGCGCTGCAGCCCTTCTCCCGGCGCGCGACGCTGCACGTGCCGGCGGTGGCGGTAACGCTGCCCGGCGCGGCGGCCTTTGAGGTCGACGTGCCATCAAGGCGGGCGATGCACCCCGATGCGCAGACGCCGGAGCAGGTCAGCGAGCCGTGGGCAGTGGACGTCCCGCTCGAGATCGGCGCGTACCGGCTGCGCTTTGTCGAGGCACAGCTGCGCGAAATCAGCGGGCAGACGCGCTTGGTGCTGACGGCGGATCCGGTGGAGGGCCGGCGTGGGAGCCAGTGGCTGGCCGGATTCGGGTTGGCAAGCGTGACCGGTCCCGGCGGGCGGACGATCGACCTCACGGACGCCTATGCGACCGCCGGGCCCGAGGGGGAGGCAGGGGGCGCGTACCGCGTCTGGGTG
>CAZLMZ010000256.1:1583-4891 GCA_964560475.1 uncultured Anaerolineae bacterium | reverse complement strand
CCTGTTCCTCGAACCACCATGGCTGCCTGTTATCTTGGAGGAGCAGGTACGTCTGCAGCCGGCCCGCGACCAGCGCATCTCGTTCGATACCCAACAGCGTCCCGAAATAACTATCGACCTGCTCTTCTGACGAGATGTCGAGCCAGAAGCTTACGAATGCGTTCAGGCTGTCCTCCTCGCGCAAGGTGCGAAAGACCTCTTGCAGCGCGTCAACACCATTCCGTACAATGATACGCCCCAGGATTGGGGCGAGTGCCGTGTCCTGTGCGACGTACCAGTGAGCGTACTCTAGGACCACCGCCTCTTGCAGCGGGTTAAGCGGCCGTCCGGTCGTGGCCTTGATCGCCCGCGAGGCGAGGGCATACGTGGCCCAGTACGTCTCTTCGGCGAACTGAGCTGGCTCGTCCTCCGGCACACCGGTCAGCCAGGGGGATGACAGATAAAGTGTATCGCTCCCCTGCGGACGTGGATCCGAGTCCAGGTAGGGACGGATATAGGGTGGCGCATCGATCGTGAGGACGACATCGAGCTCGCTAACGATCGGACAGTAGATGGTCTGGCACACGTCGCGCTGCGAGCGAGAAACGCGCTCCAGGAGGGGGTCGACCAATGGCCGATCTCGCTGGTGGTACCGGATGGATACCAGACCGTACTGGGTCGCCGTTTCATCGCGCCAGAAACCCGGCAGTGGGCCGGTGTGCTTCCAGCCCGCGTTGGTCTGCCGGTAGAAACGCACCCGGCGTACCTGAGGCTCGCCCTCCAGGACCTGGACCCAGGCCACGTCTCCCTGCAGGTCGAGGGAGGCGATTGCTGCCGGTAGAACTGGCGAGCAGTAGGCCCGGAGCGACTGCGCTTCTGTCAGCAGCGATGGGCAGTCGGGCTGGATGCGGAGCCGCTGCCAACGGTACCAGTCGAGGGCCGTGATGTCCTGCTGCTCGAGATAGCGCTCCTCGTCCCCCTGGGCAAAGGCGCGCGCCTCGAGGTCGATCACGTTCTGGATCTGGAACTCGGCCATGCTTACTGCGGCGGCATAGCGCCGCCGCAGCAGAAAGTAGCCCCCTGCCGCGATACCAGAGACGACGAGCGCCAGGATCAGCCAGGCCCACCATGGCCAATGGATCCTGGGCCCACCTCTACGGCTGGCAAGTGTCTCCCATCGCCCCTCGTCGCTGCCCACCTGCCAATCGAACTGAATGCTCATCTACCGCCCCGGGGCTAGCTCTGAACGACCTGCCTCCACTCGGGTGTGTCTTGCCTGTCCTGCAGCTGTCGCTTCAGGTCATAGATCTGGTCGCGGATCAGGGCAGCCTTTTCGAACTCGAGCTCGGCGGCAGCGTGGTGCATCTGCTGTTCCAGCTCCGAGATCATACGGGAGAGCTCCTCGGGCGGTATCGCCTCGTAAACCTCGTACGCAACGCTCTCTTCGGCGACGGCCTTTCGACGTTCCTCGGCGTGTGCCTCGCGCAGATCGTCGGTGAGGTCACGCACTGCCTTGACGATACTGGCAGGGACGATGCCGTGCGTCTCATTGTATGCTACCTGCTTGGCACGGCGGCGATCGGTCTCTTCGATCGCGGCCCTCATGGCGAGGCTATGCTCGTCGGCATAGAGGATGGCTTGCCCGTTCACGTGCCGCGCCGCGCGGCCGATATTCTGGATCAGCGCCGACTCGCTGCGCAGGAACCCCTGCTTGTCGGCATCCAGGATGGCGACGAGGCTGACCTCGGGCAGGTCGAGCCCCTCGCGCAGCAGGTTCACGCCAACCACGACGTCATAGACGCCGAGACGCAGGTCGCGCAAGATCTCGACGCGCTCGATCGTGTCGATTTCAGAGTGCAAATAGTGGACCCGGATCCCCAGTTCCATCAAATAGTCCGCCAGGTCTTCGGCCATGCGCTTGGTCAAAGTGGTGACCAACGCCCGCTCGCCGCGCTCGACGCGCGTGTTGATCTCGCCGAGCAGATCCTCGATCTGCCCTTCGGTGGGACGGACGATGACCTGCGGGTCGACCAGCCCGGTGGGACGGATGATCTGCTCGACCACCTGTTCCGAGTGTTCGTACTCGTAGGCAGCGGGCGTGGCGCTGGTATAGATCACCTGGTTGATCAGCGTCTCGAACTCGTCAAAGTTTAGCGGCCGGTTGTCGAGCGCGCTGGGGAGGCGGAAGCCATAGTCGACCAGCGTCTCCTTGCGGCTCCGGTCGCCGCGGTACATGCCGCGCACCTGCGGGATCGTCATGTGAGACTCGTCGATGATCATCAAATAGTCGGCTGGAAAGTGATCCAGCAGGCACCACGGCCGTTCCCCTTCACCGCGCAGTGCCAGGTGGCGGGAATAGTTCTCGATCCCGGGGCAATAACCCACCTCGCGCAGCATCTCGAGATCGTAGCGCGTGCGCTGCTCCAGACGCTGGGCCTCCAGCAGCTTGTCGTTCTTGACGAACCAGGAGAGGCGCTCTTCCATCTCCTCTTCGATGCGCTGCAGCGCCTCGTCGCGGCCTTCCTCGGGCGTGATAAAGTGCTTGGCCGGGAAGATCTCGACCTCGTCGCGTGTCTCGAGCACTTCTCCCGTCAGTGCATTGACCCGCGTGATGCGCTCCACCTCGTCTCCCCACAGCTCGACTCGGTAGACCTGCTCCTCGTAGGCGGGCCAGATTTCGAGCGTATCGCCGCGGACGCGAAAGCGGCCCGGGGCGACCTCCAGATCGTTACGCTCGTAGTGAATGCCGACCAGGTGGTGCAGGATCCGGTTCCTGGGGTTCACCTCGCCACTGCGCAGGGTGAGCCGGCTCCCCGTCCAGTCCTGGGGCGGGCCAATGTTATAGATACACGACACACTGGCGACGACGATCGTATCGCGGCGTGTCGCCAGGGCCTGCGTCGCTGCCAGGCGAAGGCGGTCGATCTCGTCGTTGATCGACGCGTCCTTTTCGATATATAGGTCTCGCTGTGGGACGTATGCCTCGGGCTGGTAGTAGTCATAGTAGCTCACAAAGTAGGCGACGGCATTGTCCGGGAAGAACTCTTTGAACTCGGAATAGAGCTGCGCGGCAAGGGTCTTGTTGTGTGCCAGGACCAGCGTGGGGCGCTGTACGTGCTCGATTACCGCGGCAACGGTAAAGGTCTTGCCGGTGGCAGTAGCGCCCAGCAGCGTCTGGTGACGCATGCCCTGTTCCAGGCCTTCGCACAGCTTGACGATCGCCTGCGGCTGGTCGCCCGTGGGCCTGAAATCGGATACGAGCTTGAAATCGGGCATAGATCTACTCCCTACAATCGAACAGATTTTCGCATCGTGATTATACACGCTGA
>CAZLMZ010000256.1:0-1483 GCA_964560475.1 uncultured Anaerolineae bacterium | reverse complement strand
TGCTGGTGAGTGGCGAATACCCGCCGATGCAGGGCGGGGTCGGCGATTTCACGCGAGAAATGGCACGCGCCTTGACCGCGCAGGGCCACGCTGTGTGGGTCGCGGTGCCCGCGTCGCTGGCACCGGCGTACGAGGATCGAGAGGCCATGCCGTGGCGCGTGCTGCCCGTCGTCGCGAACTGGCGCTGGGGTTGCTGGCATACCATCGTCCGCGCCGTCCAGCAGGTGACGCCGGACGTGGTGAACATTCAGTATCAGGCAGCGGCCTATGACATGCGCGTGCCGGCAGTCAACCTGCTGCCCTGGCGGCTGCACCTCGCGACAGATGCCGCCGTCGCCGTGACCTTCCACGACCTCAAACCGCCCTATCTTTTTCCCAAGGCCGGTCCGCTGCGCAGCCGTGCTGTGCGTGCTTTGGGGTGGCTCTCCGACGCCGCGATCGTGACCAACGCCGAGGACGAGGCCGTCGCCTGCGGCTGGTGGAATGTGCCGGGAAGCGAACGACCCTGGCTGCATCACATCCCGATCGGGTCGAACATCCCCGTTTCTCCACCCGCGGGGTACGATCGGCATGGTTGGCGCGCTGCACACGGCTACGGCGGTGCCGACCTGGTGTGGGCCTACTTTGGCTTTTTGAACGAGAGCAAGGGGGGAGAGGTGCTGGTCCGGGCCCTGGCGCGCGCGCCACGGAACCACAAGCTGCTGATGATCGGCGGGCGGGTGGGCACGAGCGATCCGACGAACGCCGGGTACGCGGGGCAGGTAGAGGCGCTGATCGCCGAGCTGGGGATAGAGGGGCGCGTGGTATGGACCGGCTATGTGCCGACCGAGGAGGTCTCGGCAGCGCTGGTCGGGGCCGATATCGCCGTGCTGCCGTATCGAGATGGCATCTCGTTCCGGCGCGGGAGCCTGCACGCCGCGCTGGCACACGGGTGCTCGATCGTGAGTACGGTGCCGCGCGTGTCGATCCCCGAGCTGCGCGACGAGGAAAACGTGCTGCTGGTGCCGCCCGAGGACCCGGAAGCAGTCTGCGCGGCGGCGCTGCGTATGGAAGCGGACGAGGCTATGCGGCGCCGGATCGGCGAGGGGGCGCGCGAGCTGGCGGCGACCTTTACCTGGGACCACATCGCGCAGCGAACGGTGGAGGAGGTGTTCCGTCCGCTCGCTGCGCGCTAGCGGGCTCAAGGGGGAGAGTGTACGATGCCCGATGTGGTGTACGAGGTCCAGGACCTTCACAAGCTGTATCCGGGCACGGCAGAGCCAGCAAACAAGGGGATCACGCTCCAGATCCACGAGGGCGAGATCTTTGGTCTGCTCGGGGACAACGGTGCCGGCAAGACGACCCTGGTGCGGCAGATGGCAAACCTGCTGCGCAGCACGTCGGGAAGCATCCGCCTTTTCGGCCGGCTGGTGTCCGAGGACCCGCTCTATGTCGCGCAGCACGTCGGGTACATGCCACAAGAGGCGCACGCACTGAACGTTCT
>CAZLMZ010000255.1:0-4904 GCA_964560475.1 uncultured Anaerolineae bacterium | reverse complement strand
ACATCGAGGGTGACTGGTTTGGCACCGAGCCGCGCACTCCCTTCCAGCCCTATCCGAGCCGCCCAAGGCGCTATTAGAGGGAGGAGAAACCCCTTGCTGGTCGAGATCGATGCCGTCGCTGTGGTTGAGGAGGAAAGGTGAGCGGCCTGGTTTGCACGGCCTGCGGGCAGACTTTTGGCCTAGACGAGGCGCGCTGGCGCTGCACGTGTGGGGCACCGCTGGACATTTCGTGGCAGCCGACGTTCGATCTCGACCAGATCGCCCGGCGAAAGCCGACGATGTGGCGGTACCGCGAGGCGATCCCGCTTGCTGGCTCGCACGTCATCTCTTTCGAGGAGGGCTATACGCCGCTGCTAGAGGTCGAGTTCGGCGGGGTACCGGTGTGGATCAAGCAGGATCACTTGTTTCCAAGCGGGTCCTACAAGGACCGTGGTGCTGCAGTGCTGATCAGCAAGGTGGCTGAGCTGGGGGTGAGGCGTGTGGTGGAGGACTCGTCGGGGAACGCAGGCGCGGCGATCGCTGCCTATTGCGCGCGGGCGGGCATCGCATGCGCGATCTATGTCCCGGAGGCGACCTCACCGGCCAAGGTTGCACAGATTGGGCGCTACGCCGCGGAAGTGCATCGCATCACTGGGACGCGCGAGGACACGGCGCGCGCGGCGTTCGAGGCGGCGCAGACGACCTACTATGCCAGCCACTCGTGGAACCCGTTCTTCTTTCACGGGACCAAGACCTTTGCCTACGAGGTGTGCGAGCAGCTCGGCTGGCGCGCACCCGACGTCGTGGTGCTCCCGGTTGGGAATGGGACGCTGCTCCTCGGCGCGGCAATCGGGTTCCGCGAGCTGCGCGACGTCGGGGTGACGACACGCATGCCGCGGCTGGTCGGAGTGCAGGCTGAGCGCTGCGCGCCGCTCTTTGATGCGTGGCGGCAGGGGCGCGATCGGCCTGCCGCAGTTCAAAAACACGAGACGGTCGCCGAAGGGATCGCGATCGCCGAGCCGATCCGGGGCAGACAGCTCATCGCTGCCGTGCGGCAGAGCGGAGGGGAGTTCCTGGCCGTCGGCGAGGCCGAGATCGAGGCATCGCTGCACGCAATGTGGCGGAGGGGTTATTACATCGAGCCGACTGCAGCAGCGACGATCGCAGGGCTTCGACGATACCTGGAGCAGCGAGACACGCATAACGTGATCGTATCCACCTTCAGTGGACACGGCCTGAAAAGCACAGCGAAGCCGTAGATCAGCTAGACCACCTGCCACACGATCCGTCGAGCGCGCGCATTCGGTCGAGCCCGGCGGGGGACGGTGGTCCGGCGACTCTCAGGAGGGATGGTCCGTGACGGATAGGCACGAGCTCGAGCTCGAGCTAGTCTGTATCGATATGCCGGGGACTGTGTTTGAGGATAGGACGGCCGTCAGGCTTGGCGTGCAGGACCGCCGGCTAGTGGTAGATGATGTGCCTGCCGACACGGAGCCGGCTGTGTTTCGACTCTCGGTGCACGTCAATGGAGACTCGGACGTCGGGAATCCCGACTGGGCCGGTCCACACGTACAGGGAAGGACCGGGAACCGGTTCATCTATCTCTGTTGGGGCGAGCGGATCGATGGGACGTGGGTAGGCTTTCGTCGGGCCAAGCTGTTTCTCAGTGGGCTGTCATGGTCCAGGGTCAGACGGGCTTTGGAGACGGGCTCGCCGCTGCGGGCCACGATCCGGATGACCGACGAGCGAGGCGGCCCCGTGGCAGCGACCCTCAAGCCAGAACGGGTGGAGTGGGCGTAGCGCGGAGCGCAGCCTCAGGGCTTGTGGTCAGTACCTGCAACAGACCGTCAGCCGGGGGCGCCGCGGCGAGGCGCTCTTGCCCCGCTGCTTGCCTTACGCTATAATCGCTGACGAGCCATTGCTTATCGAGCGTTTACGCCATCTGCTGGCAACTACCACGCGCCGGCCCTCCGCTCGTTTTGCGAAACTGGCTGTCACGATCAGGTGGTGAGAGAGGAAAAGACAATGAAGGCTCTGCTCCTGCAGGCATACAACGACCTCATATACACGGACGTAGCCGAACCTGCGATCGGGCCCGAAGAAGTGCTCGTCGAGGTGCGTGCATGTGGCATCTGTGGCAGTGACGTGCACGGCATGGACGGCAGCAGCGGGCGCCGTATCCCGCCGATCATCATGGGACACGAGGCGGCGGGTGTGATCGTGGAGACCGGCCCAGAGGTCACGGGTTGGCAGGTCGGCGATCGGGTGACGTTTGATTCGACCGTGTACTGCGGCAAGTGCTACTTTTGCCGGCGCGGCGAGATCAACCTTTGTGACAACCGGCGCGTTCTCGGCGTGTCGTGCGACGAGTACCGGCGGCACGGCGCCTTTGCCGAGTACGTGGCCATTCCCCAACACATCGTCTATCGCCTGCCCGAAGGGCTTGCCTTCGAGCAGGCGGCGATGGTGGAAGCGCTGTCGATTGCCTTTCACGCCGTGGGGCGCCGGTCGGTGACGCTGGATGAGACGGTGGTCGTGGTGGGCGCAGGGATGATCGGCCTCCTGGTCATCCAGGCGCTGCGCCTCGCGGGCTGCGGGCAGATCTTTGCCGTCGATCTGGATGAGGGCCGGCTAGAGATGGCGACCCGGCTCGGCGCAGACGAGGGCTTTCATGCCGGGAAGGCGGATGTCGTCGCTGAAATCCAGGCGCGTACGCACGGACGTGGGTCGGACTCGGCCTTCGAGGTCGTCGGCCTCTCGCCGACGCTCAACACCGCGATATCGTGCCTGCGAAAAGGCGGGTCGCTGACCATGGTCGGGAACCTGGCTGCGGAGACGGCTTTTCCCCTCCAGGCAGCGGTCACGCGTGAGCTGTCCCTCTATGGTTCCTGTTCGTCCCAGGGCGAGTATCCAGCCTGCCTGGACATGATCGCGCGCGGTGCGGTGGACGTTCGCGCCTTGATCAGCGCCGTTGCCCCGCTGTCAGAGGGCGCGAGTTGGTTCGAGCGGCTGTATCATCGAGAGCCAGGGCTGATGAAGGTCGTCCTCGAGCCCTAGCTTCCCAGTCGAGAGATAGGGAAGGAGCACGCCATGTCTCTGTTTCGGGATGGACCCAGTTCGGACGCGTTTGCTCCACTGCCTTTCCAGGGCACGGTGGCGGTCGATATGCTGCCTGGCAGTGGCATTTCTGATGAGATGGCAGCGGCGCTCGAGCACGCGCCGCGGGGAGAGGGGGTGGCGTGGGGCATTCCCTTTCACGTGGATCAGGTGGTGCTGCTCGCTGAGAAAGCGGTGACCCTGCAGTGGGCTCCGGTGTCATTGGGTTGGCTCGTGTTCATGCACACCTCCGATCTTTGGCCTCTCGAGCCCGGGCCGGGAGGGTTCTACTCGCCGATGCGAGGGCAAGGCCAGCTAGGGGAACGCGCTGCCGAGTACGTCATGTTGTACCAGGATGGCACGGAAGAGGCCGTGCCGATCGTTCGGCGCCACCAGATCGGTGCTTTTCAGCGGCGGTGGGGCGAGAACTGCTTCCAGGCAGTGGCACACCACAAGCCGCACCCGATCCCGGCAGCCCACGAGCAGCTCACACAGGCCTGGGGGAGCTCTCAAACCCGCGCAAGCGCCGCGGACGGCGGCCCGTGGGTGAACTGGCTCTGGGCATGGGAGAACCCCCATCTTGAGAAGGCCCTGGTCGGCGTCCGCCTACAGCCCGTTTCGGGCTGCGTGCTCGTCTCGGCGATCTCGGGTGGCGATGCATCTGCGTATCCGCTGCGCTGGCGCACGCGACAAAAGGCCTGTTTCACTCTCCCGCCGGACGTGGCTTTCGACCCTCATCTGGACGATGACGGCCTGCTAGAACAGATCCAGCTCGACATGGGACAGGTAATCTCGGCACGTCCACGCCCGGCCTACCCCTACGAGCACTGGGATGTTTCGTACAACAACAAGGTTCCCGAGTTCCTGGATCGCGACGTGCTGATCGAGTACACGGCACATCCAGACGCGGGCTTTCACCTGCAGGATGGGCGCACGTTCCCGGTCGCAGACGTCGAGAGTGGCCGCTCTGCAGAGACGCTGCGCCGCGTACCGCCGGCACGGCGTCGTGTCACGCTGCGCGCGGTAGAAGCCGGATCGAACAGGCCCGTGGCTGTCAAGCTGCACATCCATGGCCAGTGGGGCGAGTATCTCGCTCCTGTGGACCGGCACCGGATCATCGATCCGGCATGGTACGAGGACTATTCGGTCGATTTCTCCCACCAGGGCGTGCACCAGTGCACGTACATCCGTGGCGAGACGACGGTCGACCTGCCGCTGGGCCCGGTGTGCGTCGAGGTGTCGAAGGGCTTTGAGATCCGGCCTGTGCGGCAGGTAGTGGAGGTGACCCCAGAGACGGAAGAGATCGTGATCCCCGTCCAGAAGGTACTGCCGTGGCGGGAGCGAGGGTGGGTGACGGCGGACACACACGTCCACTTTCTCTCGCCCATGTCGGCCCTCCTGGAGGGAGCGGGCGAGGGCGTCAACGTGGTCAACCTGCTGGCTAGCCAGTGGGGCGAGCTCATGACCAACGTGGGCGACTTTGATGGGCAGACGACGTGGGGCTCGAAGGAAGCAGGTGGCGATGGCGAGTACCTGGTGCGGGTGGGTACGGAGAACCGCCAGCACATCCTGGGGCACATCTCGTTGCTGGGCTACAGCGGATCGATCATCGCGCCGATGACCACTGGCGGCCCAGACGAGTCCGCGATCGGTGATCCGATCGAGATCCTGTTGACCGAGTGGGCCAGGCAGTGTCACGAGCAGGGTGGGGTGGTCGTGCTGCCCCACTTTCCGAACCCCCGGGCCGAGCATGCAGCGGCGATCGTCAGCGGTGACATTGACGCGATCGAGATGACGTCGTGGGGCGATCTGTACAGCGGCATCGATCC
>CAZLMZ010000254.1:3784-4915 GCA_964560475.1 uncultured Anaerolineae bacterium | reverse complement strand
CTCGTACACGCTGATCTCCGCGTCCTCGTAGGCCGCATCCGGGCCAAAGAGCGCCTCCCACCCCGCGAGCACGCGCGGATCGACCGCCGGCTGCGGCGGCAGGCGCTGCTTGTGCACGACCACGTACCGCACCCCGTTGGCCGCCAGGAGCCCCATCTCGGCCGGGATGTCCTCCAGCGCCGGGTCGACCTCCATCTGGATCTGCAGCTTGCGCAGCAGCGATTGGTGCTCGACGAACCCCTGCGTCTCGGGCGGCGTGCGCGCCACGTAGCCGTTGACCAGCGCCTTGTGGTGGATCGTCTGCGGGTAGAGGTACTCGCGGGAATGAAAGTCGTCGATCGGCAGCTCCAGCAGGGCCAGGTCAGCCGGGTTCCGGGCCAGCTCCCGGTAAAAGGGAGAGACCTCCCCCGTCGAGAGCGGGCAGGGCAGGGCCAGGTACTCGAACAGCACGGCCCCGCCGATCAGCGGCAGCACCGCGGGCGCGATCCACCGCCGCACGCGCAGCCGCCCGACCAGGTCGGCGCAGGCCAGGCCGACCAGCACCGCCAGCGAAAGCGAGACCATGACGTTGAACCGGCTGGCCTGGCGCAGGATCGCCAGCGCCGGGACCCAGCGCAGGAGCAGCGCAAAGGGCATCGGCACCTGCGGGTGCGCCACCCCCCCGATCTCGAGCGTCGTGCCCAGCGCCAGCGCGGCAAAGGCCGCGCCCGAGATCCACCACAGCGCCGCCGCCCTGGGCCGCCTCACCCCGGCATAGAGCGCCAGCGCCAGCGGCAGGTAGCCCAGGAACGCCGGGCGCCAGTGGCTGAACCGCGCGCGCACCCCGGCCCCGATCCCGGCCAGCAGGGGATGGTCGATCCCCGGGATGAAAAAGGAGAGCAGGTCGGTCGGCTTGTCGGTGAAATAGCGCAGCGCGCTGTGGACCACACCGCTCGACGACTCGGCGATCAAGGGCACGAGCATCGGCGAGGCCACCAGGAGCGCCACGCCGAGGGAGAGGCCCGCCAGCCCCGCCGTCCGCCAGCGCAGGACCTCGCGCCGTGTGACGAGCAGGTAGGCCGCCCAGATGAGGCCCCACATGCCCAGAAAGATGGCGAAAAACCAGCAGTCCAGGCTGGCCAGCGCGGCAAA
>CAZLMZ010000254.1:0-3684 GCA_964560475.1 uncultured Anaerolineae bacterium | reverse complement strand
TGCGCCCGCTCCACGCAGCGACCCCTCCCCAGTAGCTGGCACACGGCGACCACGCATGGCGCGTCCACGCGTCCCGCCAGCGCGGCGCGGATCACGTGCAGCACGTCGCGGCTGCGTATGCCCAGCGCCGCCTTGAACTCCCAGCGCAGCGCACTGATCGCAGCGTCGATCGCCTCGTAGGTAAAGGGGTCGAGGCGCGAGACGCGCCCGGCAAAGGCTGCAAGCACCTGCGGGGCGTAGGGACGGGAGAGGATCTCGACGGCCTTCCCGTCGAGATCGACCGGATCGACGAACGCAAAACGGACCTTGCCCGGCACCTCGCTCAGCGCGTGCACCTCGCTCGATATCATCTCCGCCAGCGCCCGCTGCCACCCCTCCGGCGCCAGGCCCGTCCCCTCCGCCCGGTCGGCCCGCCCGTACGCCTGTTCCCACCAGCTCGCCATCAGGCGCACCCGCTCTGCCGGGTCGAGCCCGTTCAGGCAGCGATGGTTGAACCACTCGAGCTGCCCGGGCGCGGGCGTCACCGCGCTGTGGGCCAGGCGAGCGGGATCGAATCGCGCTGCCAATTGCGCCAGCGACAGGAGCTGCCGCTTGCCACGCGGCGTCCACCCCATGCGCGCCAGGTCGTTGGCCACGGCCAGCCCCAGGTAGCCTTGCTCGCGGCAGGCCCGCAGCGAGGCCGGACGTGCGGATGCACTATCAGGCGAGAGAGGGGGCAGGCGGACGAACGTGGGCGGGGTCCAGCCCAGCGCCTCGGCCAGGCACCGGTAGGCCGGCTCGGCGGGCCGCTGGCCCTGCGCCTGGACCACGTGCGTGATCCCCAGCGCGTGGTCGTCGACCACCGCCGCCAGGAGGGGGCTCGGCCTCCCCTCCGCCGTCAGCAGCTCGGCCTCTGCCGCCGCTCCCGCGCGGGCGAGCTGCCCGGCACGCTGGCGGCAGGCACTCGCGCGCTCCGATTGCAGGTGGGGGCCCTCGTCCCAGTCGAGCCCCAGCCACTGCAGCTCGTCGCACGCTGCCCGGGCGTGCGCAACGAGAGGCGCGCTGCTCCCCTCGCCGCCGATCACATCGGCGACCGAGAGCACCAGCGCGCCTCCCTCCTGGCGGGCCAGTAACCAGCTATAGAGTGCGGTGCGCGCCTCGATCAGGCTCAGCCCCGCGCTCGCGGGAGCCGAGTAATGAACGCGCACGGCCATCAGCCGCCGAGCGGCCTGGCAAAGATCATGCGTCCGGCGGCGGTCTGGATCACGCGCGTCACCTCGACGCCGATCTCGCGCTCGACATAGTCGACCGCCTCCTGGACCACGACCATGGTCCCATCCTCGAGGTAGCCGACTCCCTGCCCAGGCTCGCGGCCTTCCTGGATGATCCGCACCCGGAAATCCTCCCCGGGCAGGTACACTGCCTTGACCGCGTTGGTCAGCTCGTTGATGTTGAGCACCTGGACGCCCTGGATCTCGGCCACCCGGTTCAGGTTATAGTCGTTGGTCAGGACCGGGCAGTGGAGCTGCTTGGCCAACAGCACCAGCTTGTCGTCCACCTCGTACACGTCCTCGATGTCCATGTCGGCGACGCGCACCGGGATCGGCGCGTTCTTGCGCATGCGATTGAGGACTTCGAGCCCGCGTCGCCCGCGGTTGCGGCGCATGTCGTCGGCCGAATCGGCAATGTGCTGCACCTCGTTGAGGACGAAACGGGGGACGATCAGTGGGCTCTGGATAAAGCCCGTCATGGCGATATCCTCGATCCGCCCGTCGATGATCACGCTGCTGTCGACGAGGACCACGCGTTCGTTCTGGGCGAGCGCACCACCCGGCGCGCCGTGCGCCTGCTGGCGAGCAGTGAGGACCTTGGTCAGGTCGCCCGCACGCATCATCATGATCGAGACCCCGAGCCAGCCAAAGAACACCGTGCCCAGGAAGGGCATCAGCGCGCCAAAGGGATCGGGAAGCTGTGCCAACGGGATCGCCATCAGCGCGCCGATCACGAGGCCGACGACGAGGCCGATGATCATTGCAAACAGTCGCTGTGCGGGCATCTGTTGGATTCGCTTGCGAATCCAGTCGAAGGGCCTGGTGGTCAGCCAGGGTGTGACGAGAAGGCCGAGCGCGCCGCCGGAGAGAGATAGGATGAGAACGTAACGCAAATAGTCGTCGGGAGCGCCCCCCGGCCTGCTGGCGAGGAACTCACCCAGACGCCAGCCGCCAACGGAAAAGACCACCATGCCGATCAGCCGCAACACAAATTCGAAACTCACATTTCCTCCTTGCGTTGCATTTGATCACGCGGATTTATCTGATTGGACACCTCCGCCGAACCCAGATCTTGAGCTATGGAATAGGATAGCTAATCTTAACATGCTCCGCGGCAAAAGTCAAAGATCGCTGACGGGAAAGGATGGGCAGCGGAAGCTTTTGACACCGTGGCCAAACCTAGTATAATAAGCCTGTCTATCAAAACACCGTTCTGCCAACGCCCCTGGCCTGACGATTGGTCCGGGGCGTTCATATGAGGGTTCTTGCTCGTTTGTACGGGCGATCACAAGGAGGTTGTGTTAGCGATGGCCAAGAGATGGGTCTATTTATCGCGGAACGCCAAGGAGACGCTCACCGAGGTCCTGGGGCACGAGCCGGCCCTGGATGAGATGAAAGAGATTTTTGGTGGCAAGGGTGCCGGCCTCGCGGCGATGACCGCTGCCGGCGCGCCGGTGCCGCCGAGCTTTACCATCACCACGGAAGCGTGCGTCTACTATATGGAGACCGGCGAGTTCCCCGAAGGGATGTGGGAGCAGATACTGGAGGCGATGCAGGATATCGAGGAGCAGACCGGCAAGCAGTTCGGTGACCCCGAGAACCCGCTCCTCGTTTCCGTCCGCTCGGGCGCCCGCCAGTCCATGCCGGGCATGATGGACACGGTCCTCAACCTGGGACTGAACGACGAGACGCGTGCCGCGCTGGCAGAGCTCACCGACAACGAATGGTTCTCCTACGACGCGTACCGCCGTTTCGTTACCATGTTCTCGGACATCGTGATGCACTTTGACCGCGAGCATTTCGAGGAGCGGCTGGACGAGCTCAAGCACAAGGAAGGCGTCCGCACCGATCCCCAGGTCAGCCTGGAGGGTATGGTGGGGCTGGTCCAAGAGTACAAAGGGATGTACAAGGACGAGTTCGGCGAGCCCTTCCCCACCGACCCCTACAAGCAGCTCGACCTGTCGATTCGCGCCGTCTTTGATTCGTGGAACGCGCCCCGCGCCGTCGCCTACCGCGAGCACGAGGACATCCCCCACCACTGGGGCACGGCGGTCAACATCTGCACCATGGTCTTTGGCAACATGGGCAACGACTCGGCGACGGGCGTCGCCTTTAGCCGCAGCCCCAGCAGCGGCGAGCACGACTATCTCTACGGCGAGTTCCTGGTCAACGCGCAGGGCGAGGACGTCGTCGCCGGCACCCGCACGCCCCAGCAGGTCAGCCTGGAGGGCTCGCGCGAGTGGGCCGAGCGGCAGGGCATTTCGGAACAGGAGCGGAAATCAGGATACCCGAGCCTGGAAGAGCTCATGCCTGACGTCTATGCCCAGTACCTCAGGATCGTCGACATGCTCGAGCGCTATTACCGCGACATGCAGGACATGGAGTTCACCATCGAGCGCGGCACGCTGTGGATGCTCCAGACCCGCACCGGCAA
>CAZLMZ010000253.1:0-4934 GCA_964560475.1 uncultured Anaerolineae bacterium | reverse complement strand
CGCAGCGTCGGGACCGGCGGATCGTCGTGGTGGCAGGCCAGCTTGACCCCGGCGCGCTCTGCCACCGGCACGATACGTTCCAGGAAATATGCAATCCGCTCCCAGACCTCCGCCTCGCTCGCTTCCCACTCGGGTTCTGCTGCCGCCGAACGCGCCTTGTCTGCATCAAAGTGGCGCACCACGGCGCCGCCGCGCCCGGTCGGCAGCCACTCCGACCCCCACACGGCAGCCAGGTTGAACACATACTCGACCGTCGGGACCCCTTCCTGACCAAGCGTCTCGATCGACCGGCAGACATCCTCGATCTCCTGCTCTCGCTCGGGCCGTCCCAGCCGCACGTGCCAGTGCTGGCTGCCGGCCGCCTGCGGCAGCAGGGCCACGCCGATCTGCAGCCCGTGTGCCTCGATCCGCTCTTCTGCAGCCAGCAGCTTACCCCGGTCCACGGCGCCGCGCTGGCGCTCGTCCATCCAGTCGCCGGCATTCACCTTGAGATGGGTCACGCCAAGCTGGGCGGCAAACTGGAGCACTTCTTCGCTCAGGTCCGTGACGCCGAGCGTCAGCTTCATCGTCCTCTCCTCGTAGGGGTCTATCCACCGCAAAGGCGCCGGCCGCTATCCAAAGCGCGCCCGCAGCTTGCCAATGTTCTCCTGGGCGCCCTTTTGTATCAAGCTGCTATCGTGCGCTGCGGTGGTGACAAAGAGAAAGCCGTGCTCGAGCCAACGCTCGTCATCGGCGCCGGCCGCGATGCCCGGGATCTTTTCCACCTGCCGGCACACATCCAGCACGTGCAGGATCGCCTCCTCGTGCGCCCGTCTCCCTGCGACGCTGCCCAGGTCCACGCCCATCGAGTGGGCCAGGTCCCCCGGGCCGATCCAGCAGCCGTCTACCCCATCGACAGACAGGATCTCGTCCGCCCGCTCGACCGCCTGCTCCGACTCGATCTGGACCGCGAGAAAGACCTCGTCGTCGATCGCTTGCGCATAGTCTGCACCGTGCAGCCCCGTGCCGAACGCCCCCACCGAGCGGCCCCCGCGTGGGGGGTATCTTGCGGCGTAAGCGGCTGCCCTCGCGTCTTCGGCCGAGTTGACCAGCGGCACCACCACGCCCAGCATGCCGAGGTCGAGCATCCTGCCGATCGCGGAGAAGTCATTCTGGCGCACGCGCGCCATCGGGATCGCCGGGCCCAGGCAGATGCTCCGCACGGCAAGCAGCGCGCTGGTCTCGTCCCACGCGCCGTGCTGTGCATCCACCAGGACAAAGTCGAATCCGGCACGCGACAAGATCTCGACCGCCAGGGCCGATCCCAGTCCTGCGCTGGCGCCGAGTGCCGGCTTGCCCTCGATCATACGACGTTTTGCCGTATTCACTCTCATCGTCTCTCCTCAGTGATCTGTACTCCTGGAAGGCCGTTGTTTGGCTAGGGAGAAACCCTAGTCCGATGGCGGTCGATTCCAGCCCGGCCCTGCCTCATCGGGCAGCCGCTCGATCTCGAACTGTGCGATCCCGTCGTCGCAGCAGCCTACAAGCTGCCTGCTCCCTACCGGCGCCTGGCGCACGCGCATATAGGTCTCGTAGATGTCGTTGAGTGCGTGCATGCAGAACTGCTTGGGCGTTCCGGCGCCAGGATCAAAGCACTGCTGCCGGATGAGGAACGTGTCGCCCACCTCGTAAAAGGGACAGTAGTCACGTGTCTCGACCACCGTCACGCGGACCACAGAGTACATCCTGCTCTCCTTTCCCGCGATCACCTGTGCGAGACTTGAGGCTGCTGGACCCGGCTGTGAGCAGCGGTGCGTTCACCGGGCAGAGCCCCCCCTGCTGCGCTCTCGCACACCGCAGGGGATCCTATAGGCCCAGCTCCTCGCCGACGATCACGACCGTCAGCACAGGCGCGTACCGGTCATTGCTGTACTGGCGCTCGATGATCGTCGTCTTGTTGCAGATGCGCCACGGGGAGGCACAGTCGCTGCACGTGCCTGTCGCGCCGCAGGGCGGCATCGGGTCGAAATCGGGGTGGCGCTGCACGTTCAGTGGGGCAGCGTGCGTCCGGATGCGCGCCAGGGCCGCGTCGAGGTCATCAACGATCTTGTTGATGCCGACCACGACGATCACCTTGTCCGGCCCAAAGAGCATGGCGGCCACGCGGTTCCCGTGCCCATCCACGTTGACCAGCTTGCCATCCAGCGTCAGCGCGTTCGTGCCCGTCACAAACACGTCGGCGGTGAGCGCGCGTTTCTTGAGGCGGATATTCTCTTCGACCGTATTTCCTGGCGCCCAGGGGTTCAAGAAGACATAGTCGCCCGTCGCCAGCGCGTCCACCAGGCCGATCTGGCGCAGGGTCAGCGAGTCACCGTACCCAACAACGGCGCCCGCCGGGATCATCGACAGCACCGTGGCGAGGGCCTGCTCTCTGTCCGCCACATACATCGCTGTGATATTGTTCCAGCGCAGCCGCGCGATCAGCGTTTGGATCTCTTGGCTTGGCATATTCATAGCCATCTCCCACTCGCGACCTCCGGCTACATTGTACCATGCGATGGCCGAAGAGGCTATCGCGCCTTGCCGAAACACCTCGATCCAGCACAGACGCCGATTGTCCGGCCATCCGGCGTAGAGGTACGAGCTGCACGCGTTCCAGACCTTCGTGGCAAGGGCGGGAACCGGCTGGTTGCCGTCGTCGCGTGTTCCCTTGCGCCCGCCTGGGGATGATAGTACAATGCCGACACATCGGCAAGATTGGGAGGCTGATCGGCCGGAAACGGCCCTTGGATTGAAGAGAGCGACCTGAGGAATCTCATTATGGGCGCCAGAGGGAGTGCCGGGACGTGAATATGGAAAACGAACGCGCATTCTACCTGCATCACCTGGAAACGGTCGTGCTGCCTTTTTGGCTGGACAAGGCCATGGATACCGAGTACGGCGGGTACTTTACCTGCTTTGACAACACGGGGCAAAAGCTCGTCAGCACGGAAAAGTTCACCTGGTCGCAGGGGAGAATGGTCTGGGTGCTGGCCAAGCTGGCCACTATGGATAACATCCTGGGCCGCAGCCGCGAGGAGTACATCAGCCTCGCCCGATCCGGTGCCGAGTTCCTGATGCAGCATGCCGTGCTCGACAATGGGCACGCTGTGTTTGTGATGGATCGCCAGGGCAGCCCAAAAGAGCAGGCCCCAGGCGCAGGATATGATACGAGCATCTATGCCGACTGTTTCATCATCCTCGGCCTTTCCAGGTACGCGATAGCCGCTGGCGAGAGGAAGACCCTGGATTTCGCCCACCGCCTCTATCGCTCTGTCCTCGACCGCCTGGCAAGTGGATCCTACCGGACCGAACCCTACCCCACGCCGGAGGGGTTCAAGGCGCACGGAATCCCAATGATCATGCTGAACGTATCGGAAGAGCTGGCCGAGGCGATGGGCGCGCTGGGCGATCCGGCGCGTGCAGATGTGGGCCGGCGCGCCGACGGCTACCTGCGCGAGATCATGGATCATTTTGTGGCGGATGATCTCGTGCACGAGACGATCGACACGGACAACCACATCGTCCCGGATACGCTCCTCGGCAGGTACGTCAACCCCGGGCACACGCTCGAGGACATGTGGTTCGTCATGCACCAGGCGCTGACCAGGGACGACCAGGACACGATCGAGCGGGCGGCGAGGATCATACTGCGGACGCTGGAGGTGGGCTGGGACCAGGAACATGGCGGCCTCTGCCTGTTCGTGGATCAGGAGGGCGGGCCTCCTCGCGGCAGTACGGCGGGTCTGCGAGACCACCCCATGGTGCTCAAGGTCGAGAACGACTGGAGCGACAAGCTGTGGTGGCCTCACGTGGAGGGCCTCTATGCCACCTTACTCGCCTTCTCACAAACCGGCAATCGGCGCCTGCTGGAAGGGTACCAGAGAATACGCACCTATACGTTCGACACGTTTCCCAACCCGGATACCGAGGTCGGTGAATGGATCCAGATCCGCGATCGCCAGGGCCGTCCACAGGACAAGGTCGTGGCGCTTCCCGTCAAGGACCCGTTTCACATTATCCGTGCGCTGATCTTGATCGTAGAGCTGCTGGGCCAGCACCCCCTCCATCTCGAGGATTGACCAGCGTGCCTGCCAGCCGGTCGCAGTCTATCGTGCGCGCGGTAGCGAGCGTGAGACAATGAGCAGAGCCAGACAGGAAAAGCCCGTCCAGCGCGACGAGCAGCGCCAGCGCCCTGCCAGGGGCGATCGCGCCAGCGAACGCGATGCCGGCGGCACCACGTCCCACGCCAGCGAGCCCAAGCACCCTGCGCCTTCCGCGGATGGCCACGTCGAAGGCCAGGCCGCGCTGCTTCGTGATGGCCATCTACCCAGCGCGCAGCAGCAGCACCTGTTGGCCCGGATCGGGCGACAGATGGGCAACACCTACCTGCAGCGCCTCGTGGAACAAACGGAAGACGTGCCAGGCACCAGCCCGCTGCAGCGGCAAACAGACGCCGGGCTGCCGGCAGGCGTGCCCGAACCGGTCGAACAGACGCCGGCTCCCATCACAGAGGCCGAGATCCCCGCCGAGTTGTTGACCTCCATCGACCCCACCACGCTCACGGACGAAGCGCTGCGTTACCGCTATGACCTGATCCAGCAGACGCTGCTGCTGCTCGTACGTTCCTCGCCCGATGTACAGCTCTTGCAGGATCAAGCGGTCCAGATCCGCCGCGTCCTGGCCGAGCGCCAGGTCGAGGCGCGCGTCCGGGAAGAGCTGGAGGGCTTCCTTGCCGACTTTTCTGCGATCACGGTGACCGTGAGGTGGATCGAGTCGACAGGCACCCAGTCCGTCCCGCGGACGGAAGAGGTCGCCGTCCATCCTCCCTACTTTATGAACGTGCGCGACCGAGCGGGAGTGCATGCCAGGACGCTGGAACGCTACGACGCGGCCCAGGCCAACCGCAGGGCCGC
>CAZLMZ010000252.1:2413-4945 GCA_964560475.1 uncultured Anaerolineae bacterium | reverse complement strand
AGGCGGATGAGAATCCGAAGGCGGATGAGAATCCGAAGGCGGACAGGAATCCGCAGGCCGTCCTGCTGGGCTTTATCCCGCACGACATACGCACGCCTGCCTTCAACGTAGCCTTTGGGCTGGCGCTCTCGGCCGTGGTGCGAGCCAAGCGCCACGGTGGGCGCGTCTATGCCAGCGGGCTCTACTTTGCCCAGGAAGCGGCAAGTGTCCTGGGCGCCGACCGCGTGCGCCGCCTGCGCACCTTCAAGCAGGAGGTCGACCCTCGGAGAATCATGAACCCGGGCAAGATCCTGGATCATAGTTTATTGACCACATTCATGAGCGCGGCGACGGCTTTCGAGCCACTGGTGCGCGTGGCGGCGAACCTGGCGACAGCGCCAACGGTGGAGCACGGGGCTGGGATGGTCACGGACGAGGATCGCGCCAGAGGCGCGGGACGGCGCGGTATCCCGGATGATGTGGCGTGGTACGCCCAGACGTGTGCGCAGTGCGGCTTTTGCGTGGGCGAATGTGACCAGTTCTACGGGCGGGGCTGGGAGTCCGAGTCGCCCCGTGCCAAGTGGTTCTTTTTGCGGGAGTACATGGCTGGAAATGCGGAATTCGAGCCCGATTGGACCCGCAAATTCCTGGCCTGCACGACCTGCGAGCTGTGCAACGTCAAGTGCCCGCTCGATCTGCCCAACGAGCCCTCCTGGCTCGAGATGCGAGGCGAGCTCGTTCAAG
Organism: uncultured Anaerolineae bacterium; assembly: GCA_964560475.1. GTDB lineage: Bacteria > Chloroflexota > Anaerolineae > JAFGEY01 > JAFGEY01 > BS750m-G44. The sequence continues at coordinate 4,222 of CAZLMZ010000252.1, read as the reverse complement.
AGCGGGGAGATCTGACCCTTCCCGCCTTTGAGGTGATGCGCGCCGCGCTGAACAAGGAACGCGATATCTGGGCTGGCTACAGCCGCGACCGGGCCGCGTGGCTGCCGGAGGATCTCGCAGCCAAGATACCCGAACGCGCGCCGGTGGCCTACTTTGCCGGTTGTACGGCTTCGTTCGTCGAGCACGATGTGGCGCAGGCCACGGCCCGGCTGCTCGATGCGGCTGGGGTCGAGTACACCTACATGGGTACGGAAGAGGCGTGCTGCGGGCTGCCTATGCTGGCCGCCGGGATCTGGGACACCTTTGAGGAGATTGTCCGGCACAACATCGAAGGGATGCAGCGCCGCGGGGTCGAGACGATCGTCACTTCGTGCCCGGCGTGCTGGCTCTCGTGGGCGGTCTACTATCCGCGCTGGGCCAAGAAGCTGGGCATCGAGTACCCGTTCGAGGTCAAGCACTATTCGCAGGTCCTGGCCGAAAAGATCGAGGCGGGCGAGCTCGAGTTTACGAATCCGGTGGACATGAAAGTGACGTGGCACGATCCGTGTCATATGGGTAGGGCCGGAGGGATCTACGAGCCACCCCGCCAGGTGATACAGGCCATCCCCGGCGTCCAGTTCGCCGAGATGGAGCACAACCGCGAGCTGGCGCACTGCTGTGGCGGCGTGATCACCCTGGTAGACGATCCCGACACGGGCGAGGTCATCGGCGATATACGCGTCCGAGAGGCAGAAGAGACTGGTGCGCAGGCGATCATTGCTTCCTGCCCCTGCTGCGAGGTACAGTTGCGGGTGACGATCGCAAAGACGAACCGCGACATGCCCGTGATCGACCTCGGCCACCTCGCCGCGCAGGGGCTGGGCATAGAGCTCCCCGACCCTACGGCGTACGCCTTGGAGCAGTGGAGCACGTTCGAGGCCATGATCCGCCTGCTCAAGCCGGAGGCGATGGCCGATCTGATGGTCGAGCTGTTCCCACCGATGGTGGACGCCATGCCCTGGGGCCTGGGCAAAATCATGCGCGGCATCGGCAGGGCCGGTCCGACCGGTGCGGCAGCACTGCGCGCGCTCAAGCCAACGTTCCCGTTCCTCTTTCCGCTGCTCATGCCGAGGATGATGCCCGCGTTGATGCCACATATGTTGGACGCGGTCGAGCAGCGAGTGCCGATGTCGGACGAGATGAAGGAGCAGATGCCAGAGCTCATGCCCGAGGCAATGTCGCGGCTGATGCCAAAGATGCTGCCCTCGATCGTCCCCCTGATCAGCGATCGCCTGATCGCGTACCTGAGCGGCGCGACGGTCTAGCAAGGATAGCGAGTGAGCGCATGGGAAATGGACGGCCTGGGAAGGGCAGGAAACGAGAGATGAGAAATGGATCATCGATGAGACGTGTGCAGATCTGCCTGATGGCAGCAGGCCTGCTGTTGCTGCCCGCATGGGCACCGGCCCCTGAGATCGGCCCCTCGTTGCTGTGGGGCATCGTGCTCTACTTTGTTCTGGTGCTGCTGATCGTAGCGGCTATGCTGGGCTTGTCGTACGTGCTGGGAGAACGGCATGCCGGAAGGGCGAGGGACGAGCCGTACGAGTCGGGTGTCCCGCCTACCGGCTCGGGTCACATACGCTTTGACGTCAAGTTCTATGCGGTAGCCCTGTTCTTTGTGATCTTTGACATCGAGACCGTATTCATCCTGGCCTGGGCGATAGCCGCGCGCGCATTGGGATGGCCGGCCTACATCGACATGGCAATCTTTGTGATCATCCTGGTCGCCGCACTGGTCTATCTATGGCGATCGGGCGCGCTGGCGTGGGG
>CAZLMZ010000252.1:0-2313 GCA_964560475.1 uncultured Anaerolineae bacterium | reverse complement strand
TCATCCTGGTCGCCGCACTGGTCTATCTATGGCGATCGGGCGCGCTGGCGTGGGGTACGAGCGCACGCTTGGCCGCGGCAGATGAGAACCCAAAGCTTGGGAAGGAGTGAGTCCATCTATGGCAAAGTGGCTGAGTAGTTCACCCAATCCGGCGCTAGCCGAGAGCTTTCCTCCCGGCATAAACGACAAGACGCTGGAGGAGATGATCGGGCGCGTGGTCGTCTTTACGCGGCTTGACAAGCTCCTGGCGTGGGGGCGCAAGAACTCGTTGTGGCCCTATGGCTTTGGCCTGTCGTGCTGTTTCGTCGAGATGGCTGCCGTCCTGACCAGCCGCTACGACATCGCACGCTTTGGCCAGGAGATCATCCGCGGCTCGCCTCGAGAGGCGGACATGATGATCGTGGGCGGTACCGTCTTTAGAAAGATTGCGCCGCTGATGAGGCGGATGTACGAGCAGATGATGGCCCCACGCTGGGTGGTCTCGATGGGCTCGTGCGCTAACTCGGGGGGAATGTACGACATCTATAGCGTGGTGCAGGGCGTGGACAAGTTTCTCCCTGTGGATGTCTATGTACAGGGTTGCCCACCGAGCCCGAGCACGCTCGAAGAAGGGTTGAGGCTGCTCCAAAAGGCCGTGGGGCAGGAAGAGCGCCCACTAAGCTGGGTGGTCGGGCCTCAGGGCGTGCAGAAGGGGCCGCTGCCCTCGATGAGGGATCAAAAGCGGGCTGAGAGACAGGCGGCGACGATACTGCGCCCGCCGGATGAGGTGTAGAATGCCAGGCTGGAGCCTAGCGTTCCAAGGGTTGTCGCTCCGGAGAATAAAAACCCGAAGGCGAATGGGAGTCCGATGAACGATCTGGAAGACGTTATTCAGGACCTGAAAGGCGAATTCGATACTGGCGCGGATGAGAATCCGATCGTCGCTCGCCAGTCCACCCACGACCAGATCCCGACGGTGTGGGTCACCAAGGAACAGGCACACGGCATACTGCGTTACCTGAAAGAGGAGATCGACCAGCCGTATCGCATGCTGTTCGACTTGACGGCCATCGACGAGCGCGTACGCGTCCACCGAGAGGGGCAGCCAGAGAGCGATTTCACCGTGGTCTATCATCTCCTGTCATTCGACCGGAATGAGGACGTGCGGGTCAAGGTCGCGCTCCAGGGAGAGCATCCCTCGCTGCGCACGATCACGGACATCTGGCCCTCGGCGAACTGGTACGAGCGCGAGGTATGGGACATGTTCGGGATCACGTTCGAAGGGCACCCTCACCTGACACGCATCCTCATGCCTCCAACCTGGGAGGGATATCCGCTGCGCAAGGATCATCCTGCTCGTGCCACCGAGATGGGACCCTACGAGCTCACCGACGAAAAGTGGGTGGAAGAGGAAGAAGCGTTGCGCTTCCGGCCGGAGGACTGGGGAATGGTGCGCCACACCGAGGACACTGACTACCTGTTCCTCAACCTGGGCCCCCAGCACCCCGGCACGCACGGCTTGTTGCGCATCGTGCTGCAACTGGACGGTGAGGAGATCGTGGACGCCGTCCCAGAGATCGGGTTCCACCATCGGGGTGCCGAAAAGATGGCAGAGCGCCAGACCTGGCATACCTACATCCCGTACACGGATCGGATTGACTACCTGGCCGGCGCGCTGAACGAAATGCCCTACCTGCTCGCCGTGGAAAAGCTGGCAGGGATCGAGGTCCCAGACCGGGCCAAGGTGATCCGGATTATGATCGGCGAGCTGTACCGGATCGCGAACCACCTCGTCTACTTTGGGACCTTTGCCCAGGACCTAGGCATGATGTCGCCCGTCTTCTGGACGTTCAGCGACCGGGAACGGGTGTTTCGCATCACGGAGGCCATCTGCGGGGGGCGTATGCACCCCATGTGGTTCCGCATCGGCGGCGTGGCACAGGACCTGCCTAACGGATGGGAGGGCCTGGTAAGAGAGTTCCTGGATTACTTGCCAGCCCGGCTCAGTGAATACGACCATACGGTCCTGAGAAACCCGATCTTTAAGGCGCGGACGAAAGGCATTGGTGCCTACACGATCGAGGAAGCGATCGACTGGGGCGTGACCGGGCCGAACTTGCGGGCGTGCGGCCTAGAGTGGGACTTTCGAAAGAAGCGGCCCTACTCCGGTTACGACCAGTTCGAGTTCGACATCCCAACAGCGGAACACGGCGACTGCTACGACCGAGGAGTGATGCGCGTCGAGGAGATGCGCCAGAGCTTGCGGATCATCGAGCAGTGCTTGGAGAACATGCCGGGTGGCGAGTTCAAGTCCGATCATCCGCTGACGACGCC
>CAZLMZ010000251.1:0-4955 GCA_964560475.1 uncultured Anaerolineae bacterium | reverse complement strand
CAAGTCTATGGAGGAGAATCCGCGCCATGCTATCTGTTGATCAGCCAGAAACCCTGCTCCTGAGACAGCCCACCGTCAGTGCCCAGCACGTTGTCTTTTTGTATGCAAGTGACATCTGGATCGCTGGGCGCGATGGCGCCAGCCCGCGACGCTTGACGGCGCAAGAGGGGGTCAAATCGACGCCGCTCTTTTCGCCAGACGGGCAGTGGATCGCTTTCTCTGGCGACTATGACGGCAACACCAGTGTGTACGTCCTACCGAGCGCAGGCGGCTCGCCGCGCCGTCTGACCTACCATCCCGGTAGCGACTGGGTCCGCGGCTGGACCCCCGATGGGCAGCGCGTGCTGTTTGCCACCAGCCGTGATACGCACCACCAGGGGCGCTACAACCGCCTGTACACGGTTGCCCTGAAGGGCGACTATCCGGTCGCGATGCCGATGCCGATTGCCGAGCGCGGCAGCTTGAGCACCGACGGCAGTCGCATTGCGTACACGACCTGCCCGGAGGCCTTCTGGTCGTGGAAGCAGTACCGGGGCGGACGGACGGTTCGCATCTGGATCCTCGATCTGGCAAGCTATGACTATGTCGAGATCCCTCACCAGAATGCCAGCGATACTTTTCCCTGCTGGGTCGACGACACTGTGTGTTTCCTCTCCGATCGCGATGGGACGATGAACATCTATGCGTACGACGTTCCCTCGGCTGAGGTGCAGAGACTAACCGATCACGACGACTGGGACGTGCGCTCGCTGACTGCCGGCAGCGGCGTGCTGGCCTACGAGCAGGGCGGGCGCGTGCACCTTTACGACCTGGCGGCGGGTACGCACCAGGCGCTGCACATTTCGATTGCCGCCGATTTACCCCACGCGCGGCCGCATTATGAGAAAGCGGTGCCCTATATCCAGAACGCCGGGATCTCGGCGAGTGGGGCGCGCATCGTATTCGAGGCGCGCGGCGAGATCCTGACCATGCCTGCAGAAAAGGGCGACGTTCGCAACTTGACGCGTACGCCTGGCGTACACGAGCGTTACCCCGCCTGGTCGCCGGATGGGCAGCGGATCGCCTATTTCTCCGATGCCAGTGGCGAGTACGAATTGGTGCTTTCCGACCAGATGGGTGAGGTCAAGACCGAGATCCCCCTCGGGTGCAAGACGCACTACTATTCGCCGACCTGGTCACCAGACAGCCGTAAGATCGCCTATACCGACAAGGCACTCAACCTGTACTACATCAACCTGGAGGACAGAGTCCCGATCCACGTCGACACGGACACGTACGACCACCCGGAGCGAAGCCTGAACCCGGACTGGTCGCCCGATGGCAAGTGGATCGCCTACACCAAGCGGCTGGAGACGCACCTGCGCGCTGTCTACCTCTACGAGCTGGCTACGGGCAAGAGCCACCAAGTGACCGACGGGATGAGCGACGCGACCTATGCCTGCTTTAGCCGGGATGGCAAGTACCTGTTCTTTGCCGCTAGCGCCAACTATGGCCTGAACACGGGTTGGCTCGATATGTCCTCGTACGAGCGCCCGGTGACGAGCAGCCTCTATCTCGCCGTACTCAGCGCTGACGAACCCTCTCCACTGGCTGCCGAGAGCGACGAGGAAAAAACGCCGCAGGAGAAAGAGGAGGAAAAGGGCGACGACAAGGAAAAGGAGGAGGCAAAGCCGGTCGAGGTGCACGTAGACCTGGAGGGAATCGACCAGCGGATCGTGGCGCTGCCGCTGCCCCCGCGCGAATACCGGTCGCTGCAGGCGGGAAAGGACAAGCTCTTTTACCTGGAGGCGACTCCGCGGCAGCTTGGGGCGCACGGGCCCGCCCTTCACACGCTGTATGCCTTTGATATGAAGGAGCGCAAGAGCGAGGCATACCTGCGAAACATGCGCGCGTATTGGCTGAGCGCCGACGGGACCAAGCTACTCTATCAGGGCGAAAAGAGCGATGCCTACGGCGTGATCGACGCGACCAAGAAACCCGAGGACAACCCGAGCAACCTCAAGCTGGGCGGGGTCGAGGTCTATGTCGATCCGCGAGCCGAGTGGCGGCAGATGTTCGACGAGATGTACCGCATCCAGCGTGACTTTTTCTACGACTCGTACATGCACGGCGTAGACTGGGAAGCGGCCCGCGAGCGATACCGGCCCTTCCTCGACCACCTGGGGCATCGCGACGACCTGAACTATCTCTTTGCCGAGATGATGGGAGAGCTAGTCGTCGGCCACGCGTACGTGAGTGGCGGTGACATCCCGGCGCCGGACAGGGTGGCCTGTGGCTTGTTGGGGGCAGACTATACGATCGCCGACGGCCACTACCGGATCGAGCGCATCTATCCCGGCCTGAACTGGCATCCCGAGCTGCGCGCCCCGCTCACAGAGCCCGGCGTCAACGTCGCCGAGGGCGAGTACGTCCTGGCGGTGAACGGCGAGCCACTAACGGCAGACGACAACATCTACCGCCTCTTTGAGAAAACAGCCGATCAGGTTACCTCGCTGTTGGTAGGACCGAGCATAGACCGGAAGCGGGCGCGCACGGTCACGGTCAAGCCCCTGAAGAGCGAGGCGGCACTGCGACATTGGTCGTGGGTCGAGGCCAACCGGCAGCGGGTCGATGCGCTTTCCGGGGGGCGTGTGGCGTACGTCTATATGGCCAACACCTCGGTCGAGGGATATGCTTCGTTCAATCGCTACTACTATGCTCAGCTCGACAAAGATGCGGTGGTCCTCGACGAGCGCTTTAACGGGGGTGGCTCGGTCGCGGATTACGTGATCGACATGCTCGATCGCCCGTTGTTGTGTCACTGGGCCACGCGGCAGGGCGAGATCTTTCACTCACCGAATGCCTCGATCTTGGGCCCCAAGGCGATGATCATCAACGAGTTCGCCGGTTCGGGCGGCGATGCGATGCCGCTCTTTTTCCGGCAGCGCGGTCTGGGCAAGTTGGTCGGCAAGCGCACGTGGGGTGGCCTGGTCGGGATCTATGACTATCCACCGCTGATCGATGGTGGGCGGGTCACCGCGCCGCGCATAGCCATCTTTAGCCCGGACGACGAGTGGGAAGTGGAGAACGTGGGTGTGTCGCCGGACGTGGAGGTCGAGATGACGCCCAAGCTCGCGATCGAGGGCCGCGACCCGCAGCTGGAAAAGGCGGTCGAGATCGTGCTCGAGGCGCTCGAGCGCAATCCCCCGCCACGAGCTCATCGCCCACCGCCCGCGGACAAGGCCGGCTGATCTTCGCCGGGCCGCAGCGCCGCGCGTAGAAAACGGGGTAAGGTTGCGGATCACGGTCCTCACCGTTGGCTCTCGCGGAGACGTGCTGCCCTGTGCCGTGCTGGGCCAAGCCCTGGCGAGGAAGGGGCACCAGGTCTGCCTGGTTAGCCTGGAGAGCTATGCCCCGCTCGCCGCCGCGCATGGTCTCTCCTTCCATCCCTTGCCGGGCGACGCGCGGGCGATCCTCAGCGGTCAGCATGGCATCGCACTGACAGAGTCAGGCCAAGGCGTGATCCGCATGTGGCGCGGCGCCATGCGCTCGTTCGGTGTGGCTGCGCGTGGCTATACGCGCCAGCTCAGCGCATTGGGTCCCACGGACGTGATCCTCAACCAACTGCCTGGTGCGCTGTTCGGCATCGACCTCGCCGAGCAGCGCGGTGTCCCTCTCGTGATGGTGGCCGTCATCCCGCTGACCCGCACCTGCGCCTTCCCGATGATGGCCTTTCCCGTGCCGCCCATCCCTCTTCCGGCCTACAATGCGCTCACCTACCGGATCGCCGAGCAGTTGGTATGGCAGGCCTTCCGGCGGGCGGTGAACCGCTGGCGGCGTGGTGAGCTGGGGCTGGCACCATGGCCCTGGCGGGGATACTATCACCACCTCGCGGCACACGCTGTGCCCGTCGTGAACGGCTTTAGCGCCCACGTGGTGCCGCGCCCGCACGATTGGGCCGAACACGTGCACATTACCGGCTACTGGCTTCCACCGGAGGACGCGTGGCAGCCGCCGGCGGATCTGCTGCGCTTCCTCGACGCGGGCCCACCGCCGGTCTTGATCGGTTTCGGCAGCATGCCGATCCGCGATCCACAGCGCGTGACCCGGATCGTGCTCGAGGCGCTGCGTCTGAGCGGGCAGCGGGGACTCCTGAGCGTCGCGTGGGGTGGTCTGGGACAAGACGAGCTGCCAGAGACCGTGCACAAGATCGGCTATGTACCCTACCGCTGGCTCTTGCCGCGGACGGCTGCCGTCGTCCATCACGGCGGTTCGGGGACGACGGGTATAGGACTGTGGGCGGGCGTGCCCACGATCGTAGTGCCGTTCCTGTTCGACCAGTTCTTCTGGGGACGGCGGGTTGCCGAACTGGGCGTGGGTCCGCGGCCTCTTCCCTACCGTGATCTGTCCGCCGGGCGGTTGGCGGTGGCGATCGACATGGCTGCGTCAGACACGGGCATACGACGGCGCGCGGCCGCGCTCGGTGCGCAGATCCGGGCGGAAGATGGGATCGCGAATGCGGTGCGAGTCATCGAGCGTCACTTGGGCCAGATGCCCTGACGACCTGGCGCGAGCCAACAAGGTCGGCGCTGTGCGCCTACGGATCAGTCGTCATCTCTTTCCTCGCGGCCGGTGGGATGGCATCGGACGCAGTTGGCCACATCTGTGATCCCTTCCTCTTGGTGCTTGTCTATGATCCTGTCTTCGCGGTGGCAGACGTAACAGGTATACGTCGCATAGTTGTTGCCAGGATGGCAGGTCTGGCAATCACCGTTTGCCCCGCGGTGGTCGATCGGAAAGGTATGGGGCACGCTTCCATCGCCCCAGCTATCGGTGCTGGTGTGGCAGTCGCTGCATTGCCCATCATAGTGGTTGGCCGGCGCGCTGTTCGCATGGCAACTCTGGCAGTCGACGAGACCAGTGTGGCTAAACTGTACGGTCGACCAGTTGTCAGTGCTGGTATGGCAGTTGCTGCA
>CAZLMZ010000250.1:3155-4963 GCA_964560475.1 uncultured Anaerolineae bacterium | reverse complement strand
GCCATGGTCATTAGCAGCCGATCCACGTCGTTGCTGAATCCGTTTCGCCACATCAAGTTTTCCGGATGCGTCACGATCACATAGTTCGCATCCTCGGATGCCGGACCGGCCAGGTGCTGCTCGTTCAGCCAGTCGCGGACAAAGGCCGAGACGTGTTCCTCCCCCGAGAGCTCGTGGTAGCGCACCCGGACGTCCTTCTGCCCAATCTCGTACGTGGTCCCATCCTCGTAGAGGATCGGTACCATCCAGTATTCCAGCACGACGCTCTCACCTGGATCCAGATCGTAGGTCTGGCCGGATGCCTGTGGAAAGTCGATCGTGATCTCGTTCTCGCGTGCGTCGACGCCAGCGCTCCAGCTATAGTCCGCAAAGACGTCATAGTCGGTCTCGTGATCGCTGGCGACCTGGAAGGAACGCACGAAATCCTTGACCTCGTGCACGTATGCCGCGCCTGTGGCCTGCGGCAGGTTCTCCAGCGTCAGCCGCACCCGGAGACGGTTGCCGAAACGGTCCACCTCACGCGTCACGTCCAGGCTGGGCAACTGCTGCACGATGTCGATGTAGGTCTCGGCCTGGTAGGACTGCCCTTCCGTGTCCAGTGCCCGCACTCTCAACTGGTAGCTGCCCGGGAAGCGATTGCTCAGATCCAGCGTCGCCTGGTAGTCATAGTCCTGGTCATCGCTCGGATAGAGCTGCACGATCAGCGAGGAGCCGTCATAGATCTGGACGCTCTCCACGGCGTGCATCACCTCAGCACAGTCGGCCGCCAGACTGTAGGGTTCGTACTCACATGCCCAGTCGTATTGCACCGCGTGGACCTGGACGCTGACCAGCGTTCCCGCCGGCGTACGATCCCCGGCGATATAGATCGTATGGTCGGACGGTGGGCTCTCGATCGCCAGGTCCACGGTGAGCGGCTGGCTGGTGCTGGCTGGCGTGACCGTGACGGCAGAGGGGACCATGGCATGCGCCCAGGTATAGGTCTGCACCACCACGTCCTGCTCCCTGTCCAGGAACGTGGCGCGACTGTAGCCCCTCGTGGCCGGCATGAACGAGACCTGGTACCGGTCCCGCGGTATGTCCGGCGGGGGCGGGGTCGCCTGGGGCTCGACGGAGGAGGTACCCTGCACCGAGTCTTCCGGCGTGATGCGGTTGCCATAGTCGGTCCCGATGAGCACGCCGTTCAGCAAGAACTCGACCCGCTCCACGGCGCTGGCATCGCTGTAGGCCGCCTCGATCACATAGTACCCCGGGTGATCGGGGTCCGGCTCCAGGGTCACCGCGGGCGCAGGCGGTGGTGCGAGCGTGGGCGGCAGCGTCTCGAACGTCCGCGCCCTGGAGGTTACCACGTTGCCTGCCGCATCGGCCGACTGCACCTTGTACTCGTAGGTCACGCCCGGCCTCAGCCCCGTCAGGTTGACCGCGTGCGCCGTGGTCAGGGTCCCATCCGCCGCGGTCCAGTTGAACGCACCACGACGCACACCATAGAGCACGGTGCTATCCGCATCCTCGTCGGTGTTCCAGCGGATCGTCGCGCTGGTCTGGGCGACATCGAACGCCGCCGGCCCCCGGTTGATGGCGGGCGCCCGCGCGTCACACGGCACCACCTGCCGCCACTCGTTGTTCAGCTCGTCGCTTTCGTCCACGTCACCGCCCGCGTCAACGACCACGCGAAAGGCGTGGCTCGTCCCTGAGCAGATCGGCACGTGCGTAAACAGGCGTTTCAGGCGCTGGCCCGGCCCGATGGACGTGTGCGCGATCGGGTCGCTGTCTGTTTGCACACTGTTCACCCACAGCGTCGACGTGTG
>CAZLMZ010000250.1:0-3055 GCA_964560475.1 uncultured Anaerolineae bacterium | reverse complement strand
TCGGCCCACGGTGCAGCGCGCACGGCCATCGAGCCACCGGCCTGCCCTCCTGCCAGCACCAGCAAAACGGCGAGACGTACCACCACAGACAGGACTCGTTGACGCGCCATGGCTTCCTCCTCTTAAGGGCCGGGGTCCCCCGCCATCCAGCGCCGCACCAGATCAGGCAGCTCGTCCAGATCGTTCACAGAGCGGGTCATACCGGAGCGCACCTCAGAGAGGCGCGCCCACACCTGGCCGTTGGCAGTCGTCCGGCATCGCAGGACAAAGCTAACGTAGCGTGGTGGCGCGCGCTCCGTTTCGTCGTGGGGTTCAGGTTGGGGTACAGAACTGAAGGGCGGCTGGCTCTGTGATTCCATGACGCCAGCATACACGACCGCTCTCTCGCACCTCTCTCTCGGATGGCGCAGAGACACGTGCCAGGGGTGACAAGTGGGGTCAACTGTGAGGAAAGCTACGCACAGCCTACCATGGGGGGGAGCGGAGCATGCACTGGGCGCAACGAACGTGGCGGCCGCCCTTTGCGCCGCGCCTCTACTGCAGATACCGATGGAGCGAAACGCCGGTCCCGCCCCGCCTCAACTTTTCAGCGCTGCGAGGTCGCGCTGTATCGTGCGTGGGCTGACCGCTAACGCCCTCGCCAAATCGGCGACTGTAGGGTCCCCGCCCTGGGCGCGTGCCTCTGCCAGCAAGCGGCCCAGCCTCGCGCGGCGCAGCGCGATTGCGCCCTCAGCGCGCTTGAGCGCGACATCGGCCAGACCCGCGTCCACCGTCCACGCCACGCGCAGCGACCCTTCCCCCCGTGCGGCGCGGAGCTGCACGCGCTGCACCCCGGCGCCGCCAACCGGCGCAATGCCGCGCTGCCGCAGTTCGTGCATCAACCGCCGCATCGTCGGGTTGCGGTGAAAGAACGCCTGGCGTGCCGCTTCCTCCTCGAACGCCGCCGCGCGGTCCAGGAGCAGGGCGTAGGCTTGGTCAAAGACGCTCCTCGCCTCCCCCGCTCGCCCGTTCGCCGCCAGCGCAGCCGCGTGAGCATAGACGATGTCGCACACGACCTCGTCACTCACTTCGCCTTGGGCCAGGGAGAACATCGCCTGCTGCGCGAACCGCAGTGCCTGATCTTCCTGACCGAACCCAAGAAGGGCCAGTGCCTGGTACGCCAGCAACTCGGGCAGGTACCCCAGCTCGCCCAGGCGCTCGCGTGCCGCGTATGCCTGGCGCAGATAGTCGAGGGCGTTACCATGGTGGCCATCCACCCACGAGGCATAACCCAAGATCGTCTGCGACGCGGCCTCCCAGTGCGGTTGGGCGTGTGCCTGAAAGAGGTCGAGCGCCTCCCGCCCATGCGCGATCGCCTCTCCTGCCAGCCCATCGTCGTGATAGATCTGGCTGGCCGCAAGATGATAGAGGCTGATCCCAATGCGAACCGGCTCGCCGAGTCCCCGGCTGATCTCCAGGGCACGCTGCATGGTGCGCAGGCTGTCTGCCGAGCGTCCCAGGTGGTTCTCGACCAGTGCCAGCCCTTCCAGTGCCGTCGCCTCTTGGCGCGGCAGGCCCAGGTCGCGCCACATACTCAGCTCCTGCTGGGCCGTCGCCAGCGCAGCACCCAGCGCGTTGGTATGCGTCTGCGCCAGCCGCAGCCCGCGCACGGCAAGGGCGAGCTCGCGGCGCAGCCCGTGTTCGAGTGCCACCGAGCGGGCCTCGGTCAGGCTGGAGAGCGCTTGTGCATACCGGCCCTGCTGGATCTGGATGTGGCCCCGGGCGAGCAAGCTCTGGGCCAGGCTCCGCGGTGCCCCGTCACTGCGGGCCAGTGCACGTTCGGCGCTTCTCACCGCATGGACGCCCTGGCCGAGTTCCTGCTGCGTGCACGCCAGGACCAGCAGCGCCTCCAGTTCCGACGCCGTGTCCGACGCCGCTCGCGCCATGAGCAGCGCTTGAGATGCCAGCTCGTGACCTGCAGCTACCTGGTACCGTGCCACGGCCAGTTGCGCCTCGCGCAGCCAGATCGATGCCGGCCGGCTGCCGGATTCGCTCAACAGCTCCTCGGCCTGCTCGAACGCTTCGAAGCACAGTGCCAGGTCGATCTCGAGCAGGTGTACATCGTCCTGGGGAGCGCCGGGATGGGCCCGCAAGCGCTGCACTGCGCCTTCCACAGCCGGCCGATCCATGCGGTCCAGCGCCTCTCGCCCATAGCGCAGTAGTCCTTCAGCCGAATCATCCACGGGCAGTGAGGAGACAGCCGCACTCGATTCTGGAGCGGAGAGGCGGATCGCCTCGGCCAACGCCTGGGTGGCCGGCTCTGGCGCGGCGCCCCACTCGTCGGCAATGGCCGTGGTCAAGCGATCGTACGCGGCCAGGGCCGCGCCGCGGCGCCCCACGCCGCGATAGGCCCGCATGAGCTGGCGCAGCGCGCGCTCATCGTAGGGTTCTCGCTGCACCAGTCGATCCACCACCGGCAGCAGGGCTGCAAACCGCCGTTCCCGCAGCAGATGCTCGCTCACTCGGTGGGAGAGCTGGACGAACTGCAGGTACAGCGCCTCTCGCTCTTCGAGAAGCCAGTCATCGTAGAGACCCTCCAGCAGGTCACCGCGGTAGAGCGCCAGCGCCGCCAGCCAGCCGTCGAGGGTACCAGGCGCCGAGGCCTCTCGGAACGCCTCGACGTCGATCCACAGGCTCTCTCGCGAGAGCCGGACCACTTCTGCGTCCGACTCGATCGGCAGTTCAGGCAGCCACCGCCGGAGCTGCCACAACTGGTGGCTCAGCCGCCGCCGTCCGCGCGCCTCCGGTACGTCGGGAGAGAGCAGGCCAGCCAGCCGATCACGGCGTTCGATCCGTGGTCTGATCAAGAGTGCAGCGAGGAGACCGCGCGCACTGTAGGGCGGCAGAGGGAGGGGCGTGCCTTCACACGCCACCGCCAGCTCCCCGAGGAGGTGAAAACGTAGCGTCACAGTGGGCGATGAGCCTGGCTGAGCATCCGCTCTCCCACCAGCGGACAGATCCAACGAATGCTCCTTCCCGGACATGTGGGCATGCACGATGGCCCAGAGGGCGCACA
>CAZLMZ010000249.1:3134-4970 GCA_964560475.1 uncultured Anaerolineae bacterium | reverse complement strand
TCGATGGCGATGCCGCTGTACCCTGCGGCGCATAGCACACGGCCCCAGTTCGCATCCTCACCATACACCGCCGTCTTGACCAGGGTTGAGTTAGCGATGCTCTTGGCCACGGTGGCCGCAGCTCCCGGGTCGGATGCCCCTGTCACATGAACCGTGATCAACTTGGTCGCCCCTTCACCGTCGGCGGCCAGGGCTATGGCCAACGTCGCGGCAACCTCAAGCAGCGCATCTCGAAAGGCGCCGTAGGCTTCATCACTCTCCGTGCTGATGGGCTGGTTCCCAGCCAGGCCGTTTGCCAGCAGTGCCACCGTGTCATTGGTGCTGGTGTCGCCATCTACGGTCACCTTGTTGAAGGTCAGGTCGACGACTTCACGCAGCGCTCGCTGAAGAAGCGCCTGTTCGATCGCGACGTCTGTGACGAGGACTCCGAGCATCGTGGCCATGTTGGGATGGATCATCCCCGAGCCCTTGCACATGCCGGCAACCGTGACCTCGCGATCAGTAATCCGGAATCGCACGGCCGCTTCCTTTGGCTCTGTATCCGTGGTCATGATCGCTTGCGCTGCAGCGTGTCCGCCCTCGACACTGAGCGCCTGGCTCGCAGTGCGTATGCCGGCTGTTATCTTGTCCATCGGGAGATACTGGCCGATGACGCCCGTCGACATAACGAGGACCGAGTCGGCGCGCAGGCCCATTTCGGCCTCGACCAGGCGTGCCGTCTCTGCAGCGTCGCGCAGTCCACGCGCGCCCGTGCATGCGTTCGCGCAGCCGCTGTTAATCACCACTCCCCGCATCGTACCGCCGCCGTCTAGCAGTTGCCGGTCGTACAGGACAGGCGCGGCCTGCACCCGGTTCGTCGTGAACACGGCTGCTGACGTACAGGGAACATCAGCGACGACGAGGGCCAGATCCAGTTCGGATCCAGGCTTGAGGCCGCAGGAGATCCCAGCAGCTCGAAAGCCTGGCACGAGGCTGATCTGCGGCTCCTGGAGTATGCATAGATCGGTCACGATATCCCTCCTGGTTGGACAATCAGTGGCAAGGGATATTACACCAGAGCACCAGAAAGCGCAAGAGCGCGCGACTTGTCGCGGCAATGAGTTGTGCTATAATATGTAGGTTATGGCAGCGAGGCAACGGGGAGCTGCCGCTACTTGTGTGGAAAGGGACATGTATGTCTGCAAATGCACCGCAGATAGTGACTGTGACCTGCCCGGCCTGCCAGACGCGATACCAGGCCTCGGCGCAGAGCATCATAGATGTCGGGCAGGATCCTCGCCTAAAGACGATGCTGTTACAGGGGCGCCTGAACGTTGGTATTTGCCCCAACTGCGGCACCGCGGGAATGCTCAGTGTACCGCTGGCCTACCACGACCCTGAGAAGGAACTCCTGCTCGTCCTGATCCCCCAAGGGCCGCGCATGAATGAGGATGAGCGCCAGCGCACGATTGGGCGGATGAGCAACGCGATCATGGATAGCCTGCCAGCGCAAGAGCGCAAAGGCTACTTGCTTCGACCGCGCCTCTTTCTCTCCCTGGACAGCCTGATCGAGGCCATCCTGGAGGCCGATGGCATCACGCCAGAGATGCTGGAAGCCCAACAGGAAAAGCTTCGGTTGATCGCCTCTATGATCGAGGTTGCTGACGATGCTCTTCAACTGGCCGCGCTCGTCGGGCAAAACGAGGCCAAGATCGACTATGAGTTCTTTGCTTTGCTTGCGCTCCAACTGCAGGCCGCTGAACAGCGAGGAGAAGAGGAACTAGCAGACAAGCTGAGCGGCGTTCGCGGCGTGCTCCTGGAACGAACAGAGACGGGCCGCGAAGTTGCGGAGCAGGA
>CAZLMZ010000249.1:0-3034 GCA_964560475.1 uncultured Anaerolineae bacterium | reverse complement strand
CATTCGTGCCAGGATCCTCGAGATCACGCAGGAGCTAGACGCCCAGGTCCGGATAGAGACACAGGTCAGAGCCAGGCTGCTGTCCGAGATGCTGCAAAGCCAGGAGCCAAAAAACACGATTCGCGCCCACATCGACGAGATCGATGATGTGTTCATGTCAGTACTCGCAGCAAGTATCGCTCAGAATGAGCAAGAACACCCAGAAGTGGCCGAACGCCTGCTTGGCGTACGCAACCTCATCGTGGAGGTGCTGGAGGAAAGTGCGCCGCCTGAGCTGCGCTTCATCAGCCGGCTCCTCGAAGCAGACTATCCTGATGAGACGCGAAGGATGCTCGCAGATAACCAGGCTATGGTGACTCCCCAGGTGCTGGGAATGATGGAAGCCCTGGTCGGTGATCTAGAAACCAGAGGTGAAGCCGAGGCTGGCGAAAAGCTAAGCGGCATTCTCGCGCAAGCGCAGCTCATGGTCTAGCGTGCTGTGCGTGTGCCTATCTCGGTGCGGAGAACATCGCCGGATGGATGGCCTAGCGGCGTCCACCAGAAGGATCCATCCGGAAGCCATGGCCGCGGATCGTGACAATGTACTCGCCTTCCGGGTCAATCTCGGCTAGCCGATCGCGCAGACGCCTCACCAAAGCGTCGATCGCCTGTTCGGTAACACCGTCACGCTCAGCCTCCAGCCAGACATGCTCCACGATTTCGTCGCGGGTGCAGACCCTGCCCACCTGCTCGAAGAGAAGATCGATGAGCCGGTATTGGGCAGGTGAGAGCGGCGGGTCAACCTCGCGGGACCCAATCCACACGCGCCGTGACTCTGGATCCAGGCGCAGTCCATAAAGTGACTCGATCTCGTCGAGGGGTAGCGTCGCGTCAGCACCAACAAAGCGGGCGCGTTCGCATAACGCGATCTGGATGACGTCACCATCGTATATCTCTACCGGGATCGAGACGGCCTGGCCGTTCACGTATGTGCCGTTCTTGCTCCCTAGATCTCGGAGGTAATAGCGCCCACTCTGAAAACAGATCTCGGCGTGCTGTCTAGATACCTGTCGTTCAGGAAGCACAATGTCGCACTCGGTATCGTGTCCTCCACGCCCAAGGATGATCGAGCGCTTCTCAATGGCGAATCTCTGTCCATTGAGTGCACCTTCCTCAAAGAATAGGTAAGCCTGCTGAGATTCATTGCTCAAAGTAGCCTCCGGGGCTTGACAACTAGCGCTTCGTGTTATAGAGTTGGATGAAACAGTAGCGCCAGGCGAACGGCCGTCTGGTACTGCAGCAAAGGTAGGAGAAGAGACTGCTGTGCCCGCGCTTTTGTCGATCGGCACCGTCCTTCGCTCGCGTTACAAGATCGCCGAGTTTATCAGCCAGGGTGGCATGGGAGCCATCTACCTGGCTGAGGATCTGCGGCTCGACGGACGCACGTGTGCCATCAAGGAGATGTGGACAAGTACAGACGCTGGCCCAGATGATCTGGGTCAGATTCAGCTTCAGTTCCACCGCGAAGCCAGTATCCTCGCGCGCCTGGACCACCCTAACTTGCCCAAGGTATCGGACTATTTCGCTGAAAACAGTCGCGACTACCTGGTCATGGACTTTGTTGCTGGCAAAGACCTCAAGCAGTTGATGGAGGAGGCGCGCGGCAAACAGGAAATGCTTCCCGAGCAGCGTGTCCTCGACTGGGCTAAGCAGATCCTCGATGCGCTCGAGTACCTGCATACCCAGCACCCACCTGTGTTGCACCGCGATATCAAGCCAGCGAATATCAAGCTCACGCCATCTGGCACGATCAAGCTCGTAGACTTTGGGTTGGTCAAACTCATGGTCGCTGACGAGGATCGCACCGTGACTGTGCTCCAAGGCCGGGGCACAGCACAATATACTCCGCTCGAGCAATACGGAGGTGACACAGGACACACGAACGTGCGCTCGGACATCTATTCCTTGGGGGCGACGCTCTATCACCTTCTGACCAATCAGGCGCCTGCCGACGCCAAGTCTCGCTACTTGCAGCCAGACGTTTTGCGCCCTCCAAGCGAACTCAATCCCGAGCTTTCTCCGCGAGTTGAAGCCGCAATCCTGCACGCCATGGCAATGCACCCTGCCGAGAGACCAGCAGATGTCGGTATGCTTCGCGAGGAGCTTCTCTCGTCCCAGCCGCTAGAACCGATCGTCGACAAGGTGATCGTGCAGGTCAGACGCCGTTGGGCCGATGCCATCCGCAAAAACGCCTTGCTTCTGCTCCTGATACTCATGCTGTTGGTCGCAGCGCTTGTGGCGACGCTCCTCTCACCCTACCTGTCCGCCAGTCTCAGCGCAGGTGCGGCTTTCTGATCGCGCCACCCCTGACGTCGGCCTATATTTCGGGCTGGTTCCTATGTCCTCCTCCTCTGTGCATCAAGTGCCACAGGATGCCACACAGGACTGCAAGCGTGCAGCCCGCAGTCGTCGCCAGCAGCCCACCCCAACGCCCCGAGAGCCTGCTCGCGTGCAGCACGCCAGGCATTCCCAGTGCATAGAGATCATATCCAACCAGCCCGCCGATCACGGCCAGTAGCCCCCAGCGTAAAGCCGTGCTGACCTGGTACCCTCTCCACGAGATCGCCAGCACGAGGCCCACGCCCACCAGAACCACTTCCAGCAACGAGACCGACAGCACCTGCCCCGTGACCCGCCTGATCAGGACCGGCGTAGGTGTGACAGTGGGCGTCGCGGTGGGCGTGGACGTGTATGTTGGCGTCGACGTCGGCGTTCCGGTTGGAGTGGCTGTCTCTGTTGGCGTTGCCGTAGAAGTTGCAGTGGCCGTGGGCGTCGGCGGAACGATCGTGCGAAACTCGACAGGCTCATTTTCGTCTGGAATGGTGACCTCCAGCTTGGCCTGTGAGCCCACGACAGAGATCTCTAGGCTACCCGTGCGGTCCAGGCTGTATTCGGTCGATGCGACACCGTTCTTGGTGAGGACGAGCTGCCGTGTCTCCAGTTTCTCTTCCGGGTAGAAAAAGCGTACCTCGACCTGCGTTCCATCCGGCACGGG
>CAZLMZ010000248.1:0-4998 GCA_964560475.1 uncultured Anaerolineae bacterium | reverse complement strand
CAGTTGCACGCCGCGTTCAACGCCCTTGATTTGGCGCTGCGCAGCGCGGACGAGGAGGGCGGCGATTTCCGCCTGCACCTGGTCAACGCCATCTGGGGACAGCGCGGCTATACGTTCCGTGAGCCGTTCCTCGACCTGTTGGCCGAGGACTATGGGGCCGGGCTGAGGATCCTCGATTTTGCAGCACAGCCCGAGCCCTCGCGGCTGGCGATCAACGAGTGGGTCAGCGAGCAAACCGAGAACAAGATCGAGGATCTGCTCCCAAGAGGCGCGATCGATCCCTCGACCGTGATGGTTCTCTCCAACGCGATCTATTTCAACGCTGCCTGGCAGAGCCCCTTCTCTGAGGAGGCGACGCACGATGCCCCCTTTGTCCTGCTCGATGGGAGTGAGGTCACGGTGCCGACCATGCAGGGCACTATGCGCCTCCGCTATGCCGAGGGGTCGGGGTACCAGGCGGTCGAGCTGCCGTACGAGGGCGGGCGGTTCGCGATGCTGATCCTGCTGCCCGAGGCAGGAGGGTTCGAGGCCTTTGCCGGGGCGCTCGATGCCGAGCGGCTGGCGGCGATCGTCCGCGCTCTGCAACTGGCGACCTTTGAGCTCCACGTGCCCCGCTTTGATTATGGGTCGGATTTTCAGTTAGCGGACGTGCTGAAGGAGATGGGCATGCCCGCTGCTTTCCAGGGTGCTGACTTTTCTGGAATGGATGGCACACGCAGCCTGTTCATCGATGATGTCTATCACAAGGCGTTCATCTCGGTGGACGAAGCAGGAACGGAGGCGGCGGCGGCGACGGCAGTGGTGATGGCGCGCGCCCTGCCAGAGATGCTGTCGATCGATCGTCCGTTCATCTACTTGATTCGCGATACAGAGACGGGCAGCGTGCTTTTCCTGGGGGAGGTGTTGGATCCTAGCGCACATTAATCACGTCGGTTTCGTCTAGCGTCCTTTGCCATCGGACACACCGTCCACCGGACCGCGCGTCCGCCGGATGGCAAACAAGGGGGGGCGCCTGGGTTGAGAAGGGTGGGGTTAAGATGAAGCAAGCCATTCGCTTCGCAGGTGTATTGGCCGTTCTACTGAGTACGATCCTCGTCGGCCCTGTCTATGCCGACGACGGCAGTGTGTACGTGGTGCAGCCGGGTGATACGCTGCTCCAGATTGCGGCGCGCTACGGGCTGACGGCGACCCAGTTGGCGGTGGCCAACGGCCTGCGTTGGAACTCGTGGGTCTATGTGGGGCAGCGGCTGCGCATTCCGGGTGGGGGGACGGGGGCAGTGACGGCCACGGCGTCGTCCGTCGCTCCAGGCGAGACCTATGTGGTGCGCGCCGGCGATTCGTTGATCGCGATCGCGGCGCGGCACGGGGTCAGCGTGTCGCAACTGGCGTTGGCCAACGGCCTGAGCACCAGTGGGTGGGTGTACGTCGGGCAGCGGCTCAAGATCCCGGGTGGATCGAGCGCGCCCACGACGCCGGCTGCGGTGGCCACGCCGGCATCGCCAGGAGCTCCTGCCGACAGGGCCCCTTCATCGAGCTTGTGGCCGGCTGCCCGATCCGTTCCGGTGACGCGTTCAGGAGGGACGTACGTCGTGCGGCCCGGCGACACGCTGCTCAGCATCGCCGCCCGGCACAAGGTGACGGTCGCCGACCTGGCGCGGGCTAATGGGATGTACAGCAATAGCTGGGTCTATACCGGACAGCAGCTCAAGATCCCGGGTGGATCGAGCGCGTCCACGTCGACGACGCCGTCCTCCTCCTCGACCTCCTCCGCTCCGGTGGCAAGCCCGGGGGGTACGTACGTGGTCCGGCCCGGCGACTCGTTGACCAACATTGCGACGCGCCATGCCGTGTCGGTCAGCCGGCTGGCGGCGGTCAATGGACTGCAGGTCAGTTCGTGGGTCTATGTTGGGCAGCGGCTGCAGATCCCGGGAGGCAGCAGCACGACCTCTGCGCCATCGACGACGACAACGACACCATCGAACCCGCCTGCTCCTGCCTCTGCACCGAGTGGGGCCAGCGGCAAGTGGATCGATGTGAACCTCACGACGCAGACGCTGACGGCGTTCGAGGGACAGACACCCGTGTTCACGGCGCTCGTGTCGACCGGGACGTGGCGCACGCCGACCGTGGTCGGCACGTTCAGCATCTATGTCAAGTACACGTCGACGCGCATGCGCGGGCCGGGCTATGACCTGCCGAACGTGCCCTACACGATGTACTTTTACCGGGGCTATGGCCTGCACGGCACCTACTGGCACAACAACTTTGGCACGCCGATGAGCCACGGTTGTGTCAATCTCTCGACCCCAAACGCACAGTGGCTGTTCAACTGGGCGCCACTGGGGACCAAGGTGGTGTCGCACTATTAGGATCGATCGGGTGCCCGTCACTCTGCAACCAACGGTTGCCGCAACTCCGGTTGCCGGTGACGGGCACCTGGAATGGGGGCGGTCAGCGCTCCGGCCAGGTACTGCTTCTCTCTCCGCTCGCTAACCCGCTCCGATCGCGAGTCCTGCTTCCAGGCCCTCGCGGTACTCCCTTGAGGTGCCCTCTTGGCCTGCGGGAACGCTGGCTGCATCCTGCCCGGCGCATTCCCAGGATGCCGAGGAGTTGTGAATGGACAACGAGGGTCGAGCCCAAGAGCGGCGCTCCGGCACGTCCGCGGACCTGCGCCACCAACTGGCGGTAGAGCGGCTGATTGCCGCGATTCGCTCGCGCTTTGTGAGCCTGCGCCCAGACGAGCTAGAGGCCGAGCTGCTGCGGGCGCTGCAGGGCCTTGGCGAGTTTGCGGGTGTCGATCACTGCTACGTGGCGCTCTTTACGCGCGATCAGCGTGCCCTCAGCCGTATGTACGAGTGGTATGCCGGCGAGGCGCAGGGGTGGGCGTCCGCGATGGAAGGCCGTTCGCTCTCTCCTTTTCAATGGCATATGCGGCAGCTTGCACGCGGGCATGTCGTCTCGGTCACGCGTCTTGCCGATCTGCCGCCCGAAGCGAACGCCGCGAGGGCGCTCTGGGGGCCGGCTGGCATTCGTTCGGTGCTCACCCTCCCGCTTCTTACGGACGGCTCGCTGAAAGGTGTGTTGGGCTTTTGCATGCTGGGCGTCGAGAGAATCTGGTCTGAAGAAGATACCTACCTGCTTGAGGCGGTGGGTGAGACGTTGGCAAACGTGCTGACGCGGGAACAAGAGGCCTACCGGACGCTGGTCGAACATTCTTTGCAGGGGCTGGCCATCCTACAAGAGCAGCGCATCGTGTTTGCCAACCCGGCCCTTGCCGAGATGACCGGGTATACGGTCGAGGAGTTGCTCTCTTTTTCCCCGCAAGAGATCCGGGCTACCCTGCATGTTGAGGACCGGGAGCGCATGTCGCGGGTCCTGCAGCACTATCAGAGCGCGGAATCCATACCTGCACGGCACGAGTTCCGGCTGATCCGGGCGGATGGTGCGGTGCGTTGGGTCGAAGTGTTGACCAGCCGGATCACCTACCAGGGCAAGCCTGCCGTACAGATCAGCTACGTGGACGTTACAGAGCGCAAGGAGGCAGGTGAAGCGTTGGGCCGCTCTCTGCAAGAGACTGCGCGCAGCCGGCGCCTGTTGTTGGCGCTGAGTCAGGCGGCGCAGGCAGTAGAGCGTGCCCGCACGCCGCAAGAGGTCTATTCGGCGATCGGCGAGCATGTTTCTGCGCTGGGCTACGAAACAACGATCCTGGAGCTGACCGGCGACCGGGCACACCTGGTCGTCTCGCATCTGACGATCGACACGACCTTGCTGCGGGTCCTCAAAAAGCGGTTTCGGCTTCCCGTGCAGGGCTACCGGTTCCGCCTGGTTCACGACGGGTTCTATCGGCGGGTGCTCGAGAGCGGACGGACCCTCTTGATCGAGCACGATGACCATCCTTTCCGCGAGGCGCTGCCCGGGCTGCTGCGCCCATTAGCAGGCCGCGTGAGGCGGATGCTCGGCGTAGAGCAGGGCATTCTTGCCCCGCTGGAGACAGGCGGCGAGGTCCGCGGCCTGCTGATCGTCACCGGCAGCGGCCTGACGGAGGCAGACCTGTCCACGGTGACGACCTTTGCCAACCAGGCGGCGATCGCGATCGAGAACGCCGAGCTCCTGGGTATGGTCGTAAAGCAGCGGGCTGGCTTGCAGCGGCTCTCGGCTCGCCTAATGAAGGCCCAGGAGGAAGAGCGTGCCCGGTTGTCACGCGAGCTCCACGACGAGATCGGGCAGGCATTGACGGCGATGAGCATCAATCTGGCCGAGGTCGAGCGTCGGTTGCCCGCCGACCTGCAGTCTCCCCTCCGGGAGCGATTGGCAGAGGCAAGCGCGCTGGTCGAGCAGACCTCGCAGCGCATCAGCGCCATGGCCCTCGACCTGCGGCCCACCTTGCTGGACGATCTGGGCCTGATTCCCGCAACTCGCTGGTACGTGAACCGGTACAGTGAGCGGACCGGCATCGACGTGCAGATGGAGGTAGTTGGCCTGGAAGAGCGGCTCGATCCAGAGGTAGAGACGGCGCTGTACCGGGTGATGCAGGAGGCATTGACGAACGTTGCCCGGCACGCAGGTGCCTCGCACGTTCATCTGCGCCTGGAGCGCAAGCCCGGCTCGGTAGCAGCCCGGATCGAGGACGATGGGTGTGGGTTCGAGACGGCCAGGCTAGTGCAGGACGCCTCTGAGCGGGGCGCGGGCTTGGTGGGCATGCGTGAGCGTGTCGCTCTGCTGGGAGGTGGCCTCGTGATCCAGTCGAGCCGTGGAGAAGGGACCCGCTTGTCGGTAGAGATACCGCTGCAGTGAGGAGATCGAAATGGGCAGGATACGTGTGCTCTTGGCTGAGAATCATACCATCGTGCGCAAGGGATTGCGCGTGCTCCTGGATGATGAAACGGATATCGAGGTCGTCGGGGAGGCTGAGGATGGGAGGGAGGCGGTCGAGCAAGTGGAGCGGCTGCACCCCGATGTGGTCTTGATGGACATCACCATGCCGTTGCTCAACGGCGT
>CAZLMZ010000247.1:0-5030 GCA_964560475.1 uncultured Anaerolineae bacterium | reverse complement strand
CATCACGACCTCCTCGTCTCTGAGAACGAACGGTTTCCTTGTGTTGATTCTACCACTGCCCTGAGATCTGGACAACTCGCCCTTGCCCGATGACGAGACAAGCATGGGCAGGAGCAGGCCCATCCTACGATGCTGACTGCCAGGGCTCGATGACGACCTTCATCACTTGATCGGACTTGGCTTCCATCAGTGCCAGGGCGCGGCTGGCTTGCGCCAAGGGCAGACGGTGGCTGACCAGCGGCATCAGGTCCAGGTCACCAGAGAGGAGCAGCTCAAAGATCGGGCCATATCCCTCGGGCATCGACTGCGAGCCGGCAATGGTCTTTTCGTTGAACTTGAAGTTGATGGCGGGCAGCGTGGCGCGGTTTGCCGCAAAAGAGCCCACGACGACGACCAGCCCACCTCGCTTGACAGCAGTTACCGCTTCGGCGATGGTCTCGTCCTGGTCCCCGCCCACGCACTCGATTGCCTTGTCGACCCCCCGCCCCTGGGTCCAGTCCTGTACCGCCTCGACAACGTCGTCACGATGCGCATTGATCACCAGGTCAGCGCCCAGGGCACGAGCGCGGTCGCAGCGATAGTCGACAATGTCGGTACTCATCACTGTTGCGCCACGCAACTTGGCGAGCAGCATGGCAGAGAGGCCGATCGGGCCACAACCCTGAATTAGCAGC
The DNA here is from genome assembly GCA_964560475.1 of uncultured Anaerolineae bacterium. GTDB lineage: Bacteria > Chloroflexota > Anaerolineae > JAFGEY01 > JAFGEY01 > BS750m-G44. The sequence continues at coordinate 4,356 of CAZLMZ010000247.1, read as the reverse complement.
ATTTCTCCGGGCTGTATCGCCGCGCGCGTCGCCACGGCGTGGTTGGCGATGCCGGCTGGCTGCGCCACCGCTGCTTCGACGAACGTCACGCCATCCGGGATCGGCGTACATCCCCAGGTGCTGCCGATGACATACTCTGCATAGGCACCCTCGGCGCTGAAACCGGGACTAAGAGGCGTGGTGCATCGCTCGGCATGCCCGCTCCGGCAGGCAGCACACTCGCCGCAGGAGACGGATATGGGTCCAGCGACCCGATCGCCGACGTGGAGTGCGGTGACCTCTGGCCCCACATCGACGACGGTACACGCCGGCTCGTGTCCCATAATGCGGGGCAGCGTCATAGTCGGGTGCTGCCCGTGATAGCCTTCCAGGTCAGAGCCGCAGACCGAACATGCCTCGACCTTGAGCAATACCTCGCCGGGACGAAGGGGCCGCAGGGGAGCCTCGATCAGCTCCATCCGTCCTGGTTCCCAGAGCATTACGGCTTTCAAGATATACCTCCACTGAAATGCGAGACGATGGCAACAAACGGCCCGAACCTCGCAGGCTGACGGGTCTCGAAACGCTGACGGCAGGCTGGTAGTGCCGTGTGCATATGGTAGCACAGCTTGCGCGAGGCGGCAAAATGGATGGTCTCCGCAATCAGGCGGGGTGCGGGAGCGTGTATATCTGCCGAATGATGTATAATGGTCGTATATGGGTGCACCTGAGGAGCAGTGCTGATCTGCTCACTGCTGCCACGGACCGGCGACCTAGGAAACAGAGGGCAAGATGAGGAAGCGCGTATCTGTCTGGTCCGCCTGCCTGGCGGCGCTGACGCTACTTGGCTGGACCGTGTCCTGCGGCGCTGCTGGCACGCGTGAGGAACCGGAGGCAGCAGTCGCGACGCGTGTCCCTACGATGGCTCATACGCCCGAGCCAGCGGCTCTGCGTCCAAGCAGCCTAGCGCTTGCCGAGGTGACACATTGGCTGTACCTGATCGACGTGGACCTGGGATCCGAGATCGTGGAGCAGATTGCTGCCTCTGCTTACGACATGGTCGTCCTGGATGATGTCCCTTCCGAGCAGGGGAATGCCGGCTATCCGATGGCGGAGGTGGTGGCCCGGCTGCACGAGGCGCGCCACCCCAAGCTGGTCCTGGCCTACGTCGACATCGGCCAGGCGGAAGATTATCGGACCTACTGGCAGCCCTCCTGGCGCGTCGGTGATCCGGTGTGGATCGCCGGAGACGATCCTGATGGTTGGGAAGGCAACTATCCGGTGGCCTACTGGCACGAGGCGTGGCGCGCGATCTGGCTGGACGAGAACGGCTTGCTGGCCCAGATCGTGACGACAGGGTTCGACGGCGTGTACCTGGATTGGGTGGAGGCGTACTCGGACGAGAACGTGCTGGCCCTGGCAAAGCGAGACGGGGTGGACCCAGTGGAGGAGATGGTCCGTTGGGTCGGCGATATCACCGCGTTCGGACGAGCCCGGCAGCCAGGCTTCCTAGTAATTGCACAGAACGCCGCCGAGCTAGCAGCACGGGACGACTATGTGGCGACCGTGGACGCCATCGCGCAAGAGCAGGTGTGGTTCGACGGCGGGGCAGACAACAACCCGCCGGGCGACTGTCCGCTGCCGCGCACAGAGGCCGACGTCGACAGCAAGGCCTATCGGGCCTCACTGTCGAAGGCGTGCCGCCGCACCTACGATCGTGATCCGGACAGTACGCTACACACCAGCAGCGAGGCGTATCTGCACGATCTGATCCTCGCCCGCGACAAGGGAGTGCCGATCTTTACCGCGGACTATTGCCTAGCACCGGAGAATGTGGCCTGGGTGTACGAGACCTCCCGCACGCTCGGGTTCGTGCCCTTTGCCGGCAGCCGCGCCCTCGATCGCTACGTCGCGCCGGTTCCTTGAGCAGCGCGCCGCGCCCATAGAAACGTGCGCGCCGGCCCCCGGCTCACTCGCCGGGGGCCGGCGCTTGTTATCTGGCGCCAAGCGATCGTTTACGCCTCGACCGCGAGTGCGCCGACCGTACGATCTGTCCAGCGCCGCCAAGCCAGTGTCCACATCGTGGAGAAAAAGGCCGCGATCGTACCTTGCGCCAGGAGCAGGATCGGCCAACCGATGCAGCACAGCGCAAGCACCACGTTCGGCAGCAAGGTGGCCACACCCAGGGCGAAGCTGATCCCGATCTGGATCAGGAACAGGAGGAGTGCCGAGCCAATGTGATCCCACAGCACGGTCCCGCCTTGCTTGTACGCATCCCACACACCCAGCCCCTCGATCATGCACGCTCGGTTGGCAAACGTGCGCAGCAGGCCCAGGACGAGCGATGCAGGGAGAGCGATGCAGGCCAGCCCGCCCAGGACGGTTGTCAGCAGCACGCGCGGGAAACCGACACCTGCGTTATCCAGCAGCGCGCCCATCCCAGTATAGATTCCGGCAGCACCCAGCGCGCTCGCGACCAGGATCACGCCCGGGATCGCCGGCAGGACACCGATCCCAAGGAGCGTCCACCCCTTGCGCCATCCGGCGGTAAAGGCCTCGCCGAAGGTCAACCTGCCCCCACCATCGGCTGCGTCCGCGCCCGCGATCAGCCCGCCGCGAGAGATGGTCGATACAGCCCACACCGCGATGCCCACGACCAGGGCCAGCCCGCCCAGGCCGACGGCCACGACGATCGGAATGCCTGCCAAAAGCCCCGGCCGACGCAGGTCGGGCATGCGCGGAAACGAGTCTCCGCCGGGCGGCCCACGATACTCCCACTGCGGCGCCTGGCGCGCATTCCACTGCGTGCTCGCGTTGATGCCGCTGCTGCTGCCTACGCTGCTCAGCGCCACCAGTACCCCCAGCAGGGTCAAGAACTTGTGCGCCCAGATCACGTTCCACGTCCGTCTCAATAACTGCCCGTAATCCATCTGACTCTCCTCCTATGTCCACGCGTCTTGCAGAGTTAGTTACATTCCGGACAGCCTCACAGTTCAGATGCTGCCCGATCCAAGCAACTCTACTATAGCATCTCTCCCGCGTGAGCACACTACCCAACCAGGGGGACTCGGACCTGGTCATGTGGTGAGTCTCGGGAGGATCACGCCAGATCCCTTGCAAGCGAGACGCCTCGTCAAAGGCTGGCCTGGTCGAGCCCGATAGAAAGATGTTCTATCGAGCCAGGGAGGTACTTGCAGGCGGGATCGAGGGAGGGCATGCGATGAGTCGCGCGTTCAGGAGGCAAACAATGGAGTGCCCGGGCAGATCGAGGCAGCGGTGGCGGGGGCATTTGGCAAAGGTGCCCTTACAGCAAACCACCCCCCACTCGCCGCCAAACGAGTGTGGGGTGATCCTTTTTGATACGACGGCGCCAGACGATGGCGCTATCGGCAGATTACCAGCGGTAGGGGCTACTCTGGCGGGCGTACCTGTCGCTACGGCGGTCGTCACGCGGCTTGGCCTCGTCCACCCGAAGCGCACGGCCGTCCACCTCTTGCCCGTTCAAGGCATCGATGGCGGTGCTGGCTGCAGCCTCGGTCGTCATTTCGACAAAGGCAAAGCCGCGCGGCCGGCCAGTGGCACGATCGGTGATCACGTTCACCGACGCCACCTGGCCGTGTGGCGCGAACAGAGCCAACAGCCGATCTCGGCTGGTCTCGTAGCTGAGATTCCCAACGTAAATGTTCTTACTCACAGTCTCTCTTTCTTACTACAGGCCGACGACGTTGACCGCCTGCGGGCCCTTGGGGCTCTGCTCGACGGCAAACTCGACGCGCTGTCCTTCATTCAGGCTCTTGTAGCCTTCACCCTGGATGGCGGTGTGGTGCACGAACACGTCGTCCTTGCCCTCACGCCCGATGAATCCAAAGCCTCGCGACTCGTTGAACCACTTGACGGTTCCGGTTTCTCGCTCACTCATTGTCTGACTTGTCTCCTTGGACTGATATTCGTGAAGCATTTCGCAAGGTGGGCCATAAATACGAAAAACCCGGGACACGTGAGTCCAGGGTTTTCTGCTCTAGACATCAACTTGGAATCTTGCTTCACCGTATGAAACACATGATATCATGAAATAACGGAATTGTCAAGGATCGAAATGAGCGGCTTCACCACCGTGCTCGGCATCCTCTCGCTAATCGGCGGCGTGACCCAGCTCTCGGGGCTGAACCGTTTCGAGGGACCCGTGCTGCTGATCATTCTCGGCGCCAACCTGGCCGTCAAGCCGTGGTTCGATAGGCGGCAGCTCTTTGGCAAGGCAGAGCAGGGCTAGAGCCGAGCCAGCTCAACCGCGAACCCGGCAGGGCTGCGGTCGAGTGGATGACAGACAGGATCAGAAAAGGCCGCCTTTGCTCCGCGAAAAGCGGAAGAAAAGCGGCC
>CAZLMZ010000246.1:2534-5058 GCA_964560475.1 uncultured Anaerolineae bacterium | reverse complement strand
CGCGTCGGCGGCGGTTCGGGGCGATTGGCCCACAGCACGCCGGTGGTGGCGATGACGAACAGCACTGCGCCGCCCGTGAGCCAGGCCCAGACAGGCCGGAAAAGGTGTCGCCTGGGCAGGTGCACCTCGGCCAGTGGTTCGATCTCGGGCAGCTCGGCGCCGCAGACCGTGCAGCGCTTTGCCGTACGCGCTGCCGGTGCGCCACACGTGGGGCAGGTGCGGTGCCTTGTCCCGGATTCGTCTTGCACCTCGATTGGAGGCAGATCTAGCTCAGTGGCTGTCTCGCCCCCACTTTCGACGGCTCTGGTCTCCACCTCTGCCGCGTCCGCTTCTGGCGACGCGGCTTCTGCCGCTTGAGCTGCAGCCGTCTCGGCAGCCTGTTCAAAGGCCGCCAGATTGAGGTCGACGCCGCACATGGGGCAGGTCTGTGCCGCTTGGCTGACGCGTGCGCCACAGATAGGGCAGGTGCGACGGCTCTGTTGCCGGTCGACCTCGATCTCGCCGTGCTCGATCGCCGACTCGGGGAGCACGGTATCGCGCTCCGGCTCCTGCAGCGGCTGCTCGCAGATTGAGCACACCTTGGCGTGGCTGGAGACGGCCGCGCCGCAATGCGGGCAGGTGCGCTTGCCACGCTCCGTCAGCAAGGTGAGAGAGGCGTCGATCTTACGCCTGCGGCGGCGGGGGGCAGGCAGGGACGCGCCGCACAAGGTGCACGTGCGCGCCGACGCGCTGACCTCGGCCCCGCAGTGCGGGCAGTGGCGCTTCCCGATCCCGATCCAGTTCCCGATCTTGCCTAGCCAGGGATGCAAGGCGCTCTGTCCCTAGGAAGACGTGTCGGCCAGGCGCCCATCCAGCTCCAGCTCGGCGGCGATCCCCTGCAGTGCGCCCAGCACGATGCCGATGTGATCGCTCAACTCTACGCCCAGCGCGGCGGCGCCCTCCTCGATGTCCTGTCGGTTGACGCCCGCGGCGAAGGACCTGTCCTTCCACTTTTTCTTGACCGACCGTACCTTGACATCCATGATGCTCTTGCTCGGCCGGACCAGGGCCACGGCAATGATCAGGCCGGTCAGCTCGTCGACGGCGTACAGTGCCTTGCGCAACCGCGTGTCACGCGGGGCATCCTCGACATAGCTGGCGTGCGAGACCATGTCCTTCACCATCTCCTCAGGCCAGCCGCGCTCGCGCATGATGCGCGCGCCGGCATAGGTGTGCCATTCCTCGCGCGGCGTGTCGCCGTCCATCGCCGGGTAGCGCTCATAGTCAAAGTCGTGTACCAGCCCCACAATGCCCCAGCGCTCCTCGTCTTCTCCAAAGTACCGGGCATAGGCACGCATAGCAGCCTCTACGGCCAGCCCGTGCTTGACCAGGTTGGGATTCTCGGTGAATTCGTTGAGCAGTGCCCATGCCTGCTCGCGTGTGACGTCCATCAGTACTCCCTTTCTGTCTCGGTAGGGCCGATTATAGTCGCCCCGGGACAAACCCACAAATGTGCATGGGGTACCTATTCTTCCTTCTCCCGCCGCACGATCCGGCCCTGGATCGTGCGCCAGTCGTTCACGATCTGCGCCATCTTGTCCGGGGTGTCCGGTACCTGGCCATAGTGCGTGCGCACGTAAGCTTCGGTGATCGTATCGACCTGTCCTTCGCTGCTCGGGAACGCGGCGTATAACGTGTGCCGGTATTCGTATGGCGTCTCGGCGGCACGCCGCGGGTAGCCCGCCTCTGTCGCCAGGTCGACCATGCTGGCATAGATCTTGCGGATCGAGGCGATCGACCTCCTGTGTTCTCCTCCCAGTTGCCCGACCAGGCCGCGTAGCTGGTTCCATCGCTCGCGAAGGCCGGCGCGCAGGTCCTGCACGAGGTCCTCCGCATTCATAATCGACTCGCGCTCCAGCTCGCGGCGCTCGGCCTGGTCGGCCATCAACTTGCGGATCAAGCGTGCGACCAACAGCACGCCGCCGGCGATGATCACGACGACGATGATGCTCCTGCACACCGGGTAGACCATCGGCGCTTGCTCGGGCTCGGCGAATTCGAACGGCCTGGAGACCAGCGAGCCAAAGATGCCCTCTCCCGCCTCCTGTCCCTGGCCCTGCAGTTGGGTCAACCAGCCCAGCGCCCACTCGAAGAGCGGGAAGGCAAGATAGAGCGCTGCCGCGATCAGGAGCCAGGCCAGGTAGCTGAGCGCGCGCCACAGCGGGCGGAACCAGCCCAGCACCGCGCCCAGCGTCTGCCGCGAAAAGAGGATCGTCACCAGCAAGGCCACACCCAGGCTGGCGAGCGTGGACCCGACCAGGACGACCAGCCAGCGCTGGCTGCCCAACGTGCTGGCGTGGATCCCGCCGAGCTCGAGGATCCTCGCCAGGGCGATGCTGATCAGCCCAAAGAAGAAAAAGCCAACCAACAAGAGCGTCGCGTCGGCCCGGCTGCCAAAGAGAGTCACCAGCAAGTAGAAGAACATCAATACGACGCCAACGCGAAAGTGGAACCAGGTCCCGGGCGTGTCCATCTCGCCGCGTGC
>CAZLMZ010000246.1:0-2434 GCA_964560475.1 uncultured Anaerolineae bacterium | reverse complement strand
GCCCCAGCCACGAGTAGACCAGCCGCTGCCAGGGATAGATGATGCACGCCTCCATGGCCAGCAGCGCGATGTACGAGAGCTCCTCTACCCAGTCTGTTTCTTGCCCGTAGCGATTCCACACGCGCAGGCTCATTCCCCTTCTCCTGCGGGTGTGCCTGCCAAGGTCCATTCCTGCAGGACCCCATCGCGCCGCGCAGCGGGCGTCAGTTGGCGCGCGGCACTGGTCTGCACAGGCAGGTAGGGCGAAGCGGCATCGGGCAGATGGTAGGTGAGTACCTCTTCGCTGACCAGTGGGTCGGGCGCTTGCTCGGACAGGGAGATCAAGACCAGGCGCCGCCCTGCGGCACGCAAGCGGAGGAGGGTGCTGTTCAGCTCTCCGTTTACGTTCGCGGTGACGACGATCAGCGTCGCGCCCCACGGCAACCTGGGGCTCTCGTGCTCGAGCAGCGCGGCAATGTCCTGCGTGGCGATCGGCGTCACCGCTGCCAGCGCCTCCAGGATGCGGGTCAACTGCTGCGGATCGCGACCCGGCAGGACGCGGATCGGCTGGTCGGAACGCGGGATCGAGCCGTTGGCCAGCAGACCCACGCCCCAGCGCTTTCCGGCGGCATAGGCACATACCGACGCGGCGACGGTGATGCACCGTTCGAACAGCTCTGGGATCGTGCCCAACCAGTACTTGTCAAAGGTGGCGACGTTGAGAAAGACGACGGGGGTGAACGAGGTCGTCGGTTCGTAGACCTTGGCCTGCAGTTCCTGCTTGCGCGCCGTCGCCTTCCAGTGGATGCGGCGGAATCCGTCTTCGGGCTGGTGGTCACGCACGCCGATCGTCCGCGAGGGGTCCTCAAAGATGCGCTGCTGTGCCCTCACCTCGCCAAACGGATCCTTGGGCGGCAGCCCCAGATCCTCGATCGGCACGACGCGCGGATAGACGATCAGCCAGTTGATGGTCGGCAGGGTGTGCTCGGTGCGGAACATGCCAAAGATGTCACCGCTGACGGCGTGCACGGGCCCCAGGCGATAGTAGCCCCGCGCATCGCAGCGGATCTGGTAGTGGCGGCGCACTCGCTCGTACCACTGCAGCGAGAAGGCGTTGCGCAGCACGCTTTGCTGAGGTGAGGAAGTGGGATGCAGGTCCTCTGCTCCCATCGAGAGGGGCAGCTCGGTAGGCCACTCGTCCTCCAGTCGGATCCAGCCCACGGGCAGCAGCTTGCGGTTCTCGGCGATCACGGTCAGGTTGACGGTCTCGCCGATAAACGCGCGGCGCGGCTCGAGTTCACGGCGGTAGGCGATGCCGTGCAGCGCATAGCGGTTCCAGAGGCGCGCGATCAGCGAGACCACGATCAAGATCACGCCCAGCACGACCAGCCCAGCCTGCCGGGCGATCAGCCCGATCAAGATCGAGAGGGTGGCCAGCGACAGCCACGCCTCGTTGAGCACCATGCGCTGGTAGCGGGCTCGTCGATCGCGGGTCAGGATGTCGGTCTCGGCGCCGCTCTCGACCTCGCGCTCTTCCCTCGCGTCCACGCTATAGCGTCTCCACCGGCACCGGCACCTGGTCGACCACTTCCATCACGACCTCCTCCGTCGTCCGGCCGCGGAGGCGGGTCTGCGAGTTGATGATCACGCGGTGGGTCAATACGTGCGGCGCCAGCACCTTGATGTCGTCTGGGATGACGAAATCGCGTCCCTCGATCGCTGCGCGCGCCTGCGCAGTACGGTAGAGGGCCATCGTCCCGCGCGGGCTCACGCCTAGGGCAACGGCCGGATGGACGCGCGTGGCGCGCGCTACCTGTACCGCATAGGCGCGTACCGAGCTCTCGACCTGCACCTCGCGCACGGCGGCCTGCATCTCGAGCAGTTCCTCCGGGCTCGTCACCGCTGGTAGGGTATCGAGGGGGTCCTCCTGCTCGAAGCGAAGCAGGATGTCGTTCTCTTCTTCTTCGCTCGGGTAACCCAGCTTGATCTTGAGCAGGAAGCGGTCAATCTGCGCTTCCGGCAACGGAAAGGTGCCCTCCAGCTCGATCGGGTTCTGCGTCGCCAGGACTAGGAAGGGCCGCGGTAAAGGCATGGTATTGCCGTCGACCGTGACCTGGCGTTCCTGCATCGCCTCCAGCAGCGCCGATTGGGTGCGGGGCGTGGCGCGGTTGATCTCGTCGGCGAGCACGATCTGCGCCATCACCGGGCCGGGGCGGAACTGGAAATCCTGCGCCTTCTGGTTAAAGTAATAGATCCCCGTCACGTCCGAGGGCAGCAGGTCCGGCGTGAACTGGATGCGCTGGAAGGAACAACCGAGTGAGCGCGCTATCGCCTTCGCCATGGTCGTCTTGCCGATCCCGGGCACGTCCTCCAGGAGCACGTGTCCCTCGCACAGCAGGGCGATCATGGCCAGCTCGATCACCTCGCCCTTGCCCACGATCACCTTCTGTACGTT
>CAZLMZ010000245.1:0-5061 GCA_964560475.1 uncultured Anaerolineae bacterium | reverse complement strand
CCGTGCCACGTGTCATAGTCCCAGCCGTGGACCGTGCGCGCGTGCCACTCGACCATGCGCAGCAGATGCCCCTGCATGCCTCCGCTGGCGTTCTGAAAGGTCCACAGCTCGCCCCGTTGCAGTTGCTTGGCGCAGTAGACGGCGCCGAACCAAAAACCCTCCAGCGTCTGCCAGAACGCTGCTTCGGTCGGCGGCGTGCGCGGCAGCGGTTTGCCGGGAGCGGGCAGCGGCGGCAGCAGTTGGTCCTTGTCTACCAGCACCCGCGTACCCCGCCGCAAGATGTCGGGCAGGGCGTCACGTTCGACCATCTGCTGCGCCTGGTGCAGGGCTGTGACAGTGCTAAAGACGAAATCGATCTGTAGGCCCCCGCCAAAGACCACCAGCCGCTCCGGATCGCCAGCGACCGTGCGTCCGGGCACAGAGACCCAGATCGGAGAAAGCACCTCGATCCACGCCGTGCTGTCGCGGTAGCGCTCCACCTGGTCGGCAAAGAGGAGGATATCCAGGTCGGCCAAGGGGTCGGCTGGATGATCCTCTCGCGCCCGGGAGCCGACGACGAGGGCAGCGCGGAGATCGTCCTCCGCCTCGGCCCAGCAGATGAAACGTGCTTCCAGTTCTGCGATCGAGGTTGCCGGCATGAGAGTGGGCGAGGACTCGATCACGCTTCCTCCTCTTTCATCGAAAACCTGGTCCGCATCATTCTACCACGATGAGTCGCTTGTGCCAACCACGCGCAAGCGCCAGCCAGCGAGCAGGTAACACTGAGCTGGGGAGAGGGGCGGCGCGTCGTGCTCGAGGTCTATGCTCCGGCTGCGCAGGGCAGGGATGCCAAAGCGCCAGTAGAATTGGTGCAGATGCACGCCTTGATCGTCGTCAACCAGGACGGCGTGTGCCGCGGCTATGACTTGGCGCTCATCAAGCGCGCTGTCGCCGGCCTCGAACCGCTGCTCACGCACGTCCTGGAGACATCGACGCTCGCCCAGTAGGGTCTGTTCTATGACTTGTGGGGGTGCGCTCAGTCCAGTGCCGCCGCGTGGCGCCGAGCCGCCGGATCGCCCGCGGCGTAAAAAGTGCCGCTCGAACGGTCGATGTAGAGCATCACGGGCGCAGCGATGGCACGCTCGATGGTTGTCATGTCGTGTCCGCGATCGATCAACTCGGCCCTGACCTGCGCGCCGATCTCTTCATTGACCGTCAAGCTCCCTGCCTGGACGAGCGCAGCCTCGCGATCCGGGTTGGGATCGAACGAGTCCAGGTGATGCATGGTCGCAAAGCGCGGCACGCGGACGGCGCGTTCGGGCATCATGCCAAACTCGATGAAATCGAGGAGCAGGTTCAGGGTGGTCTGGTCCTGCAAGTCGCCGCCGGCCACGCTGATCGCCAGGATCGGCACGCCTTCCTTGAGCACCATGGTCGGCGTGAGCGTGATGCGCGGCCGCTTGCCGGGCTGGATGCAGTTCGGGTGGCCGGGTGTGGTGTTCAGGCTCCGCAGCCGGTTCCCGTGCGTGACGCCGGTCACGCCACCGTCCCCCTTGTTCCCAAAGACGTTGCAACTGGGCGTGGCTGACACCACGTTGCCCCAGCGATCGGCGACCACGCACGTGGTGGTCCCGCCCGGACCGGGCATGTACCTGGCCCCCGGCTTGATCGGCACCATCTGGTAGGGGTCGCCCGCCCGGACCTCGTGTGACGCATGAGCGAGGTCGATCAACGGGCGGCGGATCGCCGTGTATTCGCTCGAGAGCAGGGTGTCCAGCGGCACGTCGGCAAACACGGGATCGCCATAATAGGTATCCCGGTCGGCCATGGCCAGCTTGAGCGCTTCGACCAGGACGTGGATGTAATCTGTCGAGAGGTGACCCATCCCTTTTAGGTCGTAGCCTTCCAGGAGGCGCAGCGCCTGGCAGAGGTAGGGCCCTTGCGTCCACGGGCCGCACTTGCATACCGTGTAGCCTTTGTAGTCGATCGTGACCGGGTCTTCCACGCGCGTCACGTGCGCAGCGAGGTCCCCCATGCGCTGAAAGCCGGCCTTTTCCACGTACCAGGCCTCCAGGTCCTCGGCAATGTCCCCCCTGTAGAACCTGTCCTTCGCAGCTCGCAGCTTATCCTCGCGCGAGCCGTCTGTGCTCTGCTCCGTCTCGATCAGCTTACGCAGGGTGACCGCCAGCCGGGGATACCAATCCCGCCCACCGGCGTCGAGCAGGGCCAGCGAGGGGCCTACTACCTCTTCGAACGATTTCGTGCCATACAGCTCCAGTGCAGTCAGGCACAGGCCGACGGCCCCGGGGATGGGCGCGGCCTTGATATTGCCATCGGTCGGTATCCCGTTCTCCATGTACCAGTCGATGGCCTCCTGCGAATGCGGCGCTCGTCCCAGGCCAGAGAGGACCTTGACCTCCTTCTTGGCCGCGTCGTAGATGATGAACGGGACTTCGCCGCCGATCGCGAATGCGCCGTGATCGGTGATGCTGAGGGCGAGGATGGTGGCTGCTGCTGCGTCCGCCGCGTTGCCATCCTGGCCCAGGATCTCTATGCCAGCCGCAACGGCGCCCGCGCCTCCTGCCGCGACCGCGCCCTTGCTGCCAACTGCGTTCCAGCCAATGTCCTGTACGTTGATCGAGGTCATGAGATGTCGATTCCTTTGATGTTCTCTGTGGATGAATGGATGATCAGTGAGCGTTGGATCAAGACGATCCGAGCATCTGCCAGTGAAAGGCGATCGCCTCCTGAATGTGCTCGTCCCAATAATCCCAGGTATGGGCGCCTGGGTACTCGGCATAGGCGTGCGCGATGCCCAGCGACTGCAGGTGTGCGTGCAGGGCGCGGTTCTGCTCGATCAAGCCGTCGTCGACGCCGCAGTCAAAGCGGATCCGCGGCGTCTGGGCAGGGTCGAGCCGTTCGGCGAGCACAAAGACGTCGTTGGAGTCGCCGACGGCATCGTCACCAAAAATGCGGCGTCGCTCGGGGCGGGGAGCGCTGTCCGGGCCGATCATGTGGCGCATGTCGTATACGCCCGAGTGAGCGACGACACTGCCAAAGATCTGTGGGTACTTGAGCGCCAGCTTCATCGAGCCATAGCCGCCCATCGAGAGCCCGCCGATCGCGCGCCCCTCGCGGTCCGCTCGCACGTTAAAGGTGCGCTCGACAAAGCCGATCACGTCCCTCATGATATGCTGCTCGTAGGCTAGGCCCTCGGCCGCGTCCGTGTAAAAGCTGCGCCCCCCGTCGGGCATGACGATCACCAGCGGCAGTTCTCGCACGTAGCGTTCGAGGCTGGTCCGCCGGCACCAGATGGTGTGGTCGTCGGACAGGCCGTGCAGCAGGTAGAGCACGGGAAAGGGGCCCTGTACGTCGGAGCGGTGGGGAAAGATGACGTTCATGGAGGAGGCTTTTTGGATCGCCTCGCCGTGAAAGTGGAGCGTACAGACTGCCATTTTCGTCCTTTCTAGCTACGGTCTGCTTATCTTGCCGGTGATCACAGGCGCCCGCCTAGGGCGCAGCGTCGAGGAGTGCATTCACCAAGTGGCTGCCGAGCACGGCCAGCCCATCTGTGCTCATATAGTGGGGGGCGGTGTCCTCGAACAAGATCGATGTCCGGGAGGGCAAATCCTCGTCGCCCATCCAGTAGACGGCGCCCAGGTGTACGCGCGGCAGTACTGGGAAGGCATAACCCGCGTCGCCAATCTCGATCTCTGTGCCGCCCAGCGCGGCTGCGGCGGCGCGAAAGCGGGCCAAGCTACCCTCGCCCAGTTCGCGCTCCAGGCGCAGCTCGGCATAGCCGCGAAAGGCCTGCGCATAGAACATACCGTCGGGTAGGTCGCGGTAGCCGATCCACCGTCCGGAGGGGGGCGTCCCGTCGGCGCTGATCAGGTAGGTCAGGATTAGGGCCTGGGTGAACTCGGTCGGTTTCTCTTCCGTATCGCGGCGGTAGATCGTCCAATCCGCTGGCCGGATCGCATAACCCTCCCGAAGGAGCGTCAGGCGCAGCGTGCCGTCTGTTTCGTATAGACAGCCAGCGCGACGAGCCACGTCGCCCGGGTCGGCAGCGTGCAGCGCGTCGCGCGCCCGCTCTATGACCGGCGCTAGGCGATCGTACCAGCGCTGGATCTGGGGTGGATAGTCGCGTCCTTCGAGCAAGAGATTGCCCCCCTCTCGAATGCTATTCGCGCCCCCCTCTAACTCCCCTAAAGGGAGGAGGACAAAGCTCCTCCCCCGCCGGGTCGCAGCCTTCGGTCGCCAGGGTGGGAGGCCGGGTGGGGGCGCTGGCTACTCCTCTGGCCTCCTGACAGTGAAAGCCTATAGCGGCGTCCAGGTGCCATCGTCCCACAAGATCAGGACATTGCCCTCGAAATCGCGCAGCAGCATCCCATGGCGAAAAGCCTGGATCAACAGCGTGCCACCGCTTTCGTGCCCCGTGGCCCATCCGATCTGCGCGTCCGGGCCGCCGAGCTGCTCGCGCCACACCTTGCCAAAGCCGCGGATCGGCTGCGAGAGCCCCTCCGGTGGCACGAGGGCCGGGTCGGCGGACGGCTGGCCCTCGCTCCACGTATCTGGGAAGGCATCCCACGTCCCATCCCGCCGCACCACATAGATCTGTGTCTGGTCGCCGCGCCAGAACATGCGCCCCCGCTGGAAAGGCTGGAATGCGCCTGCGGCCTCGATGGCGGGCCCGGTCGTGCAGTCCAGGCGTTCCAGGGACGCCGCGTCGACGCTCAAGCGTGGGTCGACCAGGTATCCGCACGGCGTTGGGGTTGGGATCGGCGTCGCGGTCTCTGCGGGCGGAAGCGGCCACACCTTTTCCCAGGTCACCTCGTCCGTTGCCACATGCAGGAACTCGGCCCCGGTGGACCCGATCAGGAGCGCGGACGTGGTTTCGCCGGTTGCTACGGCGGCGACGCTGGTGTAGGCGTTCGTGTAATCGCGCGGGCCATAGAGCGGCCGGTCCGTCGCGATCTCGCCCGATCCGGTGTCGTCGTGATAACGAAAGATCGCCGTCTCGGTGAGCAGGTAGACGAGATGATCGCGCGCGTAGAACGGCGACAGGGCATAGTCGACCAGCCG
>CAZLMZ010000244.1:0-5085 GCA_964560475.1 uncultured Anaerolineae bacterium | reverse complement strand
CGGGCACGCGTTCTTTGATCGCCCGGGAGCTCATGAGGATGCCCCAGGCGGTGGCAGCCCACAAGCACACGTAGGCGACCACGCCCGCCGCGCGGCTGACGAACCAGAAGGCGGGCGTGTTGGCGTCTATCGCGCCCGCGACCTCTTTCATCGCCAACAGACCCAGCAACGCGCCGACCAGGCCGCCCAAGCCAAGGAGCGCAATCGAATGCCAATCGTGTTTTCCCGTTTTCATGCCAGCACCTGCCGGATTCCTGCCGTACCAAATGCCCTGCCCGCGTCATCGACCAAGAGGGCCTCGACGCCAGGCTGCCGCACCAACCACTCCAGCCCTGCCTCGCGCCCCAGGATCAGGGCGACCTTGGCTGCCACCTCGGCCTGGACCACGGTGGGGGCCAGTGCCGTCACACTCAGTAGATCGGTCTCGGCGGGACGGGCGGTACGCGGATCGATGAGGTGGTGCCCGCTTGCCCAGCGCCGCTTCGTGACGCTGGAGGTGGCCACCGCCCCATCGCGCACCCGCAGCCAAGCCACGTCGGTACCCGGCTGTTGTGGATGGTCGAGGCCCACCAGCCAGCCCTGCCCCGGCGGCAAGCCCGGCTGATCCCCCCAGGCCCGTATGTCGCCGCCCGCGTTGACCATCCCCGCGTTGAAGGACTGCAACATCGTCCCGGCTTGGTCGGCGGCCCATCCCTTGCCGATCCCACCGAGGTCCAGCCGGACGCCAGCCGGCAAGCGGACCGTGCTAGCTGCCGGATCGACCAGGACCTGTTTCCAGCGCCCGGGTTGAGGCACCACCCGCCGGGGTAGAGGAGGGCCGTGCCGCCGGATCCACTCGATGCTGCGATCATAGCCGGCCGCTTCCACTGCGTCAATCACGGTGGGGTCAAAGATGCCATCGCTGGCCCGAGCGGCTGCCAGGGCCAGCTCGATCAGCGCGGCCAGATCCGTCGAGATGCGCACCGCCTCGCCTGGCGCCTGGTTCAGCTGTACCAACTCCGAGCCGGCCCGGAAGCGGCTGAAGCGTGCTTCCACCCGGTGGAGGAAACGTGTTGCACCCCGCAGCGCCTTGTGCGCCAGCCTTGCATCGCCTGCGTCAACAAAGAGCTCGATCTCGGTTGTCATGCAGCGGAAACGGGATGATTCTAGCACTTGTACCTATCCAGGCACCCACAAGCCGTCGACGATCGACCGGGTCGCGGTCAGGACCCACGCGACCGTGCAAAGGGCCGCACCGCGCTCACGTGTGGCGGTTGGACCAGCAGCGAGTCCGAGCCGCCAGGTTCGACGATGATGATCTGCTGCGTTGGCAGCGGCGCTGCAGTCTCCTTGCTGACCTGCGGGTTGTAGACAGCGATGCCAGTGAGCGTGGCGACGAACAAGGCCACGGCCAAGCCGACTGTCGCTACCTTGGCCCGAAGCAGGGCCAGCTTGCTCGTGCTGCGCCTAGTCGTCATCGGACCCATCGTAGGATCCAAATCCGTGCTCGTTGCCCTCGCGTTCACCTGAGAGCCTCCCTCGTGTCTGAAGGGCTGCGATCTGGTCATAAGCGGCCTGTAGCTGCGCGTTAGCCTGCTGCAGCGCTGCCTGGTAGTCCTTGACCTGGGCCTGCAAGGCAGCCAGGTCCGCCGGATCCACGCATACCACGTCCGTTGCGGCTTCCGGCGGGTCCGTGGTCCCTGCCGCGGAAGCGGGCTGGCTGAACCAGCCGGCGCGGCTGGCCACGCTGAGCACGAGCACCATCACGACAGAGGTGATACCCCCGGCGAGCAGAAAAGCTACCCGTTTCGTCACTGTTCTCTCCTGTCTCAATCAACGTCCACGGCGGCACGGCTCCGGTTATTCGTGCTCCAATCATAGCACGGAACGGCGCACCCATGGTGAACTCGATGTTAGGATTGGTTTAGCGTCCTGCTACAGGAGGCCGCAGAAGCCGGGTTTCGTTAACCTTCCTGTAACATTCCGCTTACGTCCCGTTCAGCTCCTTGAGGGGCGCGATGTGGTATAATAGGGCAATGAATGAGGGGATGTAACCTTGCCAAGCGTATTGCTCGTAGAGGACGATGAACTGATCGTGGACCTGGTGCGATATGGCCTGGAACAGATCGGGTACCGGGTGTTAACCGCGCTCGACGGTGCCAGCGGCTTGGCGCTGGCGCGCCAAGAGCAGCCGGATATCGTGCTGCTGGACGTGCTGCTGCCAGTGCTGGATGGATTCGAGGTGTGTCGCACGCTGCGCAGCGAATCCAAGGTGCCGATCATCATGCTCACTGCGCGCGGCCAAGAGCAAGACAAGGTCGCCGGCCTAGAGCTGGGCGCCGACGATTACGTGGTCAAACCGTTCGGGATGCGCGAACTGGTTGCGCGCATCCGGGCGCAGTTGCGCCGGACCGAGATGACATCCGAGCCTGCCCGTGCAGACAAACGCGTTCGCGTCGGAACGGTGACGCTAGATCTTGATCAGCACTTGGTCACCAAGGCGGGGCAACCCGTCGAATTGCGGCCCAAGGAGTTTGATCTGCTGGCCGTGTTGATATCCCAGCCTGGCCACGCCTTTGAGCGGGAAGCGCTGCTGGACGCTGTTTGGGGAGGCGACTGGATCGGCGACACGCGCACGCTGGACGTGCACATCCGCCGGCTGCGCAAGGCACTGGAGGACGATCCGGGCGATCCACGCTACATCTCGACCGTGCGGGGCTGCGGCTACCGCTTCGCTCGGGCCGATGAGGTGAGCGCCTGATGCAAGCTTGGCTGTCGCAGTTCAAGGTGCGCGTGACGCTGACCTACCTGGCGATCCTGATGGTGAGCGCCACGATTATGGCCGTGCGCGCTGGGAGCGGTTTTGCGCGTACGGCGTTGGAGAACGCCAAGCATGACCTCGGCGTACAGACTTTTGTCGTGGCGTCGGCGCTGGCCCACCCGGGTGTCGGGCGCGATGAGGAAGAAGAGGAGCTGATCGCCATCCCAGACCTGGGTATGCTGGCAGGCCGCCTGGCGGCGGACGCAAATGGCCAGTTGACGATCCTGG
Organism: uncultured Anaerolineae bacterium; assembly: GCA_964560475.1. GTDB lineage: Bacteria > Chloroflexota > Anaerolineae > JAFGEY01 > JAFGEY01 > BS750m-G44. Next base: position 2,057 of record CAZLMZ010000244.1, on the reverse strand, counting down.
ATCCGTTTGGCAATATCATTGCGACCTCGCTCGGCACGGCGCTGCCCAACCAGCGCGACCAGCCGGAGGTGGCGGCGGCGCTGGCAGGCCGAGTGGCGTACGCCGTGCGCTATGATGTCGTTGTGGGCCAGGAGATGATCTATACTGCCGCCCCCATACAGAGCGACGAGCACACCTACGGCGTGGTGCAGATGGCGGTCCCCATGGCCGGAGTGGCTGCCCAGACGCGCCGCTTCTGGTTGGGCTTGGCCTTGACTGCGCTGCTGGCCGCGGCGGTAGCGACGTTGGCCGGGTGGTGGCTGGCCGGGCGCCTGGTGCGGCCCGTGGGCCGGCTGCGCGACGCGGCGGCTCGTCTCGCTGCCGGGAACCTGGAGGAGCGGGTGCTGCTCAGCGGTGCGGCAGAGATGGTCCAACTGGCGGGCGCGTTCAACGACATGGCGGCACGGATCGAGGCCTCGATGAAGGCACAGCGCGCCTTTGTGTCGAACGCTTCGCACGAACTGCGTACGCCCTTGACCAATATCAAGCTGCGCGCCGAGGCGCTGGAGGATGGGGCACTGGACGACCCCGCCGTGGCGCACAAGTTCGTGCGGGAGATCGGGAGCGAGGCCGACCGGCTGAGCCGCATGGCGAACGACCTGCTCACGCTCTCCCGCCAGGACAGCGCACCGCGGTTGGTACGAGAGCCGGTGGATCTATCCGCGTTGATCCCGGCGGTGACGGGCGAGATGGCACTGCGCGCCGAAAAGGGAGGCGTGGCGCTGGTTCAGGAGATTGCGCCGCGCCTGCCTCTGCTCTCCGCCGATCCGGAGGACCTTCGCACGCTGCTGCTGAACCTGTTGGACAACGCCCTGCAGTACACGCCGCCAGGCGGGCGGACCACGATCCGCGTGCGGCCTGCTGACCCAGAGCCAAGCGTCTCGATCGAGGTCGAGGACACAGGCAGTGGGATCGCAGCGGAAGATCTGGGGCACGTTTTTGAGCGCTTTTACCGGGCGGACAAGGCGAGACGACGTGGTACCGGCACGACGGGCAGCGGCGCCGGGCTGGGGTTGGCGATCGTAAAGGGGATCGTGGAAGGGTACGGCGGCACCGTCTCGGCAGAGAGCGCCCTGGGGCAGGGGACGACGATCAGCGTCCGGCTGCCGGCGGATCCTGTCTTGTAGCGGCCTCGATAGAGTCCGAGTGCCCTTCTCGCAGGCAGGCGTGTGGAAATCGGATCTGAACTCGTCACCAGACCAAGGAGGAGAACCGTGCTGCTTGAGGGCAAGAACGCAGTGGTCTATGGGGCAGGAGGCCACATCGGCAGTGCGGTTGCACGCGCCTTTGCACGCGAGGGAGCGAGGGTCTACCTTGCTGGCCGCACGCTGCCCAAGCTCGAAGCCGTGGCTACAGAGATCGCTGCTGCGGGAGGAGCGGCCGAGGCTGCCCGAGTCGACGCTCTAGATCCGCAGGGCATCGAGCGGCATCTCGGTGTGATCGTGAAAGAAGCAGGTCGTATCGATATCTCTTTCAATGCGATCGGGATCCGGGGAGACCTGCAAGGGACGCCGCTGATCGAGATGCCATGCGAGGATTTCACGCTGCCGGTCCTGACGGGCGTCAAGACGCACTTTTTGACGGCGACGGCAGCGGCCCGATACATGGTGCGACAGGGATCCGGCGTCATCCTCACCCTCTCTTCATCCTCGGCTGTACTGTCTGGGCGTGACCGCAGATACCACTTGACCGGAGGCTTTTCGACAGCATGCGCGGCCATTGAGGCGCTCTCTCGCAGCCTGGCAGGCGAGCTAGGTCCGATGGGGATCCGCGTGGTCTGCCTGCGGCCCAATGCCATTCCGGAGACCTGGACCGGGGACGCCGAGAGCGCCAGAGTCAAGACGTACATGGAAAACGGGACTGTGCTTGGGCGTCTTCCGACACTGGACGAGGTGGCCCATGCAGCGGTCTGGATGGCGTCCGATCGGGCCAGCGCGATGACCGGAACCATCGCGAACCTGACCTGTGGCTCGATTATGGACTCAACGTGAAGGATGCCAGACAACGGCATGCAGCGG
>CAZLMZ010000243.1:3316-5085 GCA_964560475.1 uncultured Anaerolineae bacterium | reverse complement strand
ATATGAGTGACGTGATCGTACGTAGAGCCACGTTGAGTGACGTGGAGGATATGCATCGGCTGATCAACCACTTTGCTGGCCTGGGGCTCATGCTGCCCAAGCCGCTGAGCAAGCTGTACCAGAACATCCGCGACTTTATCGTCGCTGAGAAGGATGGGCAGTTTGCCGGCTGCGGTGCACTGCACGTGATCTGGAAGGATCTGGGTGAGATCCGGTCGCTGGCCGTAGCCGAGCCGTACCAAAAGAACGGCGTTGGGCGCCGCCTGGCGGTCGCAGCCCTCCAGGACGCGGTCGAGCTCGAGCTGCCACGCGTGTTTGCGCTCACGTACCAGCAAGCGTTTTTCGAGCGCCTGGGTTTCATCGAAGTGGACAAGTCCAGCATGCCACAGAAGGTATGGGGTGAGTGTATGGACTGCCCCAAGTTCCCCAACTGTGACGAAGTTGCCATGATCATGGACGCGCCTTTCCTTCCAATCGGTGAAGCGGCATTATCCGCAGAGGGGAGAAGCGCCTGATGGAAGCCTTGCTGGTCCTGGAAGATGGAACGACGTTCGAAGGCCGTTCCTTTGGCGCACCTGGCGAGATGGTCGGCGAGGTCGTGTTCAACACGGGCATGACCGGCTACCAGGAGATCATCACCGACCCTTCCTATCGCGGGCAGATGGTAGTGATGACCTACCCGCACATTGGGAATACGGGCATCAACGACGAGGACCCTGAATCCCAGCGCCCTCACCTGCGCGCGCTGATCGTGCGCGACGCCAGCCTGCGCGAGAGCAACTGGCGCGCCAACCAGACACTGACCCGCTACCTGAACACGCACGGGATCATGGCCCTGACCGACGTGGACACGCGCGCTCTGACGCGCCACATCCGCAACTATGGCGCGCTGCGCGGCGCCATGTCGACGGTCGACCTCGACCCGGCATCGCTCCAGGCCAAGGCCCAGGCCGCGCCGACGACCTCGGAACAGGACCTGGTCGCCGAAGTCACTTGCTCCGAACCCTATACCTGGACCGAGCCCGTCGACGAAGCGTGGCGTCCCGACCTGTGGTCAGACACACCCAGCACGCAACACGCAAACCTACCCTCGAGCACGGCAAAGGGACGCAACACGTCCCTCCACGTCGTCGCCTACGACTGTGGGATCAAGCGCAACATCCTGCGCCAGCTCACCGCCAGCGGCTGCCGGGTCACGGTGGTGCCGGCGCAGACGACGACCGAGGAGGCCCTGGCCCTCAATCCCGACGGCGTCTTTTTCTCCAACGGGCCGGGCGACCCTGAATGTGCCCCCTATACGGTCGACGCGCTGCGCGGCCTGATCGGCGAGGTGCCAATCTTTGGCATCTGCCTGGGGCACCAGTTGCTGGGCCTGGCGCTGGGTGGGCGTATCGAAAAGCTCAAGTTCGGCCATCACGGCAGCAACCACCCGGTCAAGGACCTGCGTACGGGCCAGATCGCGATCACGGCCCAGAACCACAATTTCGTGGTCGACATCGACCCGATCGCCGATCAGGTCGAGCTGACTCACGTCAACCTGTACGACCACACGGTGGAGGGGATGCGGCACCGTACCCTGCCCGTCTTTAGCGTGCAGTATCACCCGGAAGCCGCACCCGGTCCACACGACGCGAACCCGCTGTTTGGACAGTTCATAGATATGATGAGACGTTAGCCTATGCCTAAACGGACAGATCTTCACACCATCCTCGTCATCGGCTCTGGCCCGATCGTGATCGGCCAGGCGTGCGAGTTTGACTATTCCGGGA
>CAZLMZ010000243.1:0-3216 GCA_964560475.1 uncultured Anaerolineae bacterium | reverse complement strand
ATCGGCTCTGGCCCGATCGTGATCGGCCAGGCGTGCGAGTTTGACTATTCCGGGACGCAGGCCTGCAAGGCGCTGCAGCAAGAGGGCTACCGGGTGATCCTGGTCAACTCGAACCCGGCGACGATCATGACCGATCCCGAGATGGCCGACCGGACCTACGTCGAGCCCCTGACCGTGCCGGTGGTCGAGCGAATCATCGCCCGCGAAAAGCCAGACGCGATCCTGTCCACGGTGGGCGGGCAGACCGGCCTGAACCTCTCCTCTGACTTGGCCGAGGCGGGCGTGCTGGAGCGCTACGGGGTCGAGCTGATCGGCGCCAACTGGCAGGCGATCCGCGTAGCCGAGGACCGCGAGATGTTCAAGGAGGCCATGATCGAGATCGGCCTGCAGGTGCCACACAGCGGCATCGCTCACTCGCTGGAGGAAGCGTTGGCCGTGGCCGAAGATACCGGCTTCCCGGCGATCATCCGTCCCTCCTTTACTCTGGGCGGCACGGGCGGCGGCATCGCCTACAACGTGCAGGAATTCCGCGAGATGGTGCGCCACGGCCTCGACATGAGCCCGATCCACCAGATCCTGGTCGAGACCTCGGTGATCGGCTGGAAAGAGATCGAGCTGGAGGTGATGCGCGACATCGCCGACAATTTCGTCGTGATCTGCTCGATCGAGAACCTGGATCCGATGGGCATTCACACCGGCGACAGTATCACCGTTGCCCCGGTACAGACGCTCACCGACCGCGAGTATCAGCGGCTGCGCGACATGGCGGCGCGCGTCATCCGCCGCGTCGGCGTCGAGACGGGCGGCTCGAACATCCAGTTTGCGATCAACCCGGATGACGGGCAGGTAATGGTGATCGAGATGAACCCGCGCGTCTCGCGCTCCTCGGCACTGGCCAGCAAGGCCACCGGCTTTCCGATAGCCAAGATCGCGGCCAAGCTGGCGGTGGGCTATACGCTGGACGAGATCCCCAACGACATCACGCGCGAGACGCCGGCCTCGTTCGAGCCGACGATCGACTATGTGGTGGTCAAGATCCCGCGCTGGGCCTTTGAAAAGTTCCCGGGCGCCGACGAGACGTTGGGCACGCAGATGAAGTCGGTCGGCGAGGCCATGGCCATCGGTCGCACCTTCCAGGAAGCATTGCAGAAGGGGCTGCGCTCGCTCGAGATCGATCGCTACGGCCTGGGTGGCGACGGCCACGATGCGATCGAGCCGGAACGGCTGCGCGAGCGCCTGATCATGCCGCATCCAGAGCGGATCTTTTACCTGCGCTATGCCTTCCAGATCGGCATGTCGGTGAAGCAGGTCGCGGCGCTGACGCACATCGATCCCTGGTTCCTGGCACAGATCGAGGACCTGGTTCACCTGGAGGGGCGGCTGCGTGCCTTTACCCTCGACACTTTGCCGCGCGACCTGTTGTGGCGCGCCAAGCGGGCCGGGTTCTCTGACGCCCAGTTGGCGCATCTCTGTGGCGTGAAAGAGGCGGCAGGAGGACGAGTCGGAGCGGAGCAGGAGAATGGAGCGCTATCGCCGAGCATGCGTGCCGAGCTGTTGGTGCGTAAGCAGCGCAAGGCGATGGGCGTGGACACGGTCTACAACCTGGTCGATACATGCGCCGCCGAGTTCGAAGCCTATACGCCCTATCTCTATTCGACCTATGAGACGCGCAATGAGGCGAATCCTTCTGACCGGAAGAAGGTCATGATCCTGGGCAGCGGCCCGAACCGCATCGGGCAGGGGATCGAGTTCGACTATTGCTGCTGCCACGCCGCCTTTGCCCTGCGCGACATGGGCATGCAGACGATCATGGTCAACTGCAACCCCGAGACGGTCTCGACCGACTATGATACTTCCGACCGGCTCTATTTCGAGCCGCTGACGCTGGAGGACGTGCTCAATATCGTCGACACCGAGCGCCCGGACGGCGTGCTGGTCCAGTTCGGCGGGCAGACGCCGCTCAAACTGGCGCGCGCACTGGAGGCGACCGGCGTGCCGATCTGGGGCACCTCGCCTGACAGCATCGACCTGGCAGAGGATCGCGGGCGGTTTGGCGCCCTGCTCGAGGAACTAGGCATCCCCCAGCCCGAGAACGGCACCGCTTTTTCCCTGGAGGAGGCACGGACGGTCGCGGCACGGATCGGCTACCCGGTCCTCGTCCGCCCCTCCTACGTCCTCGGCGGGCGGGCCATGGCCATCGTGCACGACGATCAGGAGCTGGAGCGCTATATTCGCGAGGCGGTCCAGGTCACGCCCGACGCACCGGTGCTGATCGACCGTTTCTTGGAAGACGCGTTCGAGATGGACGTCGACGCTGTGTCCGATGGGACCGACGTCATGATCGGCGGGATCATGGAGCAGATCGAGCTGGCGGGCGTCCACTCGGGCGACTCGGCTTGTGTGATCCCGACCTATATGGTCCCTCCCGAGCACATCGAGACCATGCGCCGCTACACGGTGCAGCTAGCCAAGGCACTGAACGTACGCGGGTTGATGAATGTGCAGTACGCGATGAAAGATGGCGTGGTCTATGTACTGGAGGTCAACCCGCGTGCCTCGCGCACCGTGCCCTTTGTCAGCAAGGCGACGGGCGTGCCGCTGGCGCGGGTAGCAGCGCAGGTGATGGCAGGCAAGACGCTGCGCGAACTGGGGCTGACCGAAGAACCGCCGGTAGACGGTTACTGGGTCAAGGAAGTGGCGCTCCCCTTTGTCAAGTTCCAGGGCGTCGACACGCTCCTCGGCCCGGAGATGAAGAGCACGGGTGAAGGGATGGGCGTGGCCGAGAGCTTTGGCTGGGCCTTTGCCAAGGCACAGATCGGCGTAGGAGGTGGGCTACCGCTGGAGGGGACGGTCTTTGTCTCGGTGAACGATAACGACAAGCCGACGCTGCTGCCGCTGGCGCAAGAGTTGGCCGAGCTGGGCTTTCGCTTGGTCGGCACCTCGGGGACGGCGGCCTACCTGAACGCACACGGACTACCTACAGAGACCGTATTCAAGGTAAACGAGGGGCGACCCAACGTGGCCGACCACATCGTCAACGGCGAGATCGACCTGGTGATCAACACGCCGCTGGGCAAGTCATCGTTCTTTGACGAGGCCGCGCTGCGGCGCGCGGCGGTCGCGTATGGCGTGCCGTATACGACCACGCTCTCTGCCGCAGCAGCGGCGGTGCAGGCCATCCGCGCCATGCGCGAGGAGCAGGTGCAAGTGCGCAGC
>CAZLMZ010000242.1:0-5114 GCA_964560475.1 uncultured Anaerolineae bacterium | reverse complement strand
ACGATCACGATCGTGCCCCCGCACCCAGAGCCGGGCGACATGGTGCAGTTGATCGGCAGCGTGAGCGGCGGCAGCGGGGTCGTCACCTACACCTGGGATCTGAGCGATGGGCGGACCCTAACGGGACAGGTGGTCGAGCACCGTTTTACGCAGTGGGGCACCTACCAAGTGACAATGACCGTCCGCTCAGAGCCGTGTCCCATCGCCGGCGTGGTCACTGCACGGCAGAGCGTGGTCGTCGGTTCGGAGGTACTGAGCGTCTATCTGCCTCTCGTACTCAGGTCGCACCAGGGGGGTGCCAGTGCGAGCAACCTGCCAGACATAGCCGCCGCTCCTGCCGGCAGATCGTATTGGGAGACGCTGCAGGAGGCGGGCCAGGTCGGTGCAACCGAGGTGGCGGGACAAGGTGCTTCGCTGCCTACTTACTATCTCCAGCCGGCCATCCAGTCGCAGGGAGCGGCCTCTTTTGCAGAGCTGCAGGCGGTGCCCCTGCCGGCTACCTATCCGGACGGTATCGTCACGGTCTCGTCGTGCATCACCTCGTGCGTGGTGCTCCCCGTGACCAAGGACGCGCGGGGCATCCATACCCAGCCGTCGATCGGCGACAAGGGCGATCGCGTCGCGTTCTGGTCCACGGGGAATCTCGGTGGGATCCGCAGCGGGTTCCACTATGACCTTCCGGTGGTGCTGCTGGTCGACGACGACGACAACTCGCCTGACGTGCGTCCTACCTACGAGGCCGCACTGGACGCGCTGGGCGTGTCCTACGACGTGTGGGACACCGGGACCAGCAACTCGCACGAACCGACGCTCGACGTACTGTCTCGGTACCGGACGATCATCTGGTTCAGCGGCGACGAGTGGATCCATGGCGCAGCAGGGCCGGGGGCTGCAGCCGAGGGCGCACTTGCCTCCTATCTCGGCGGCGGCGACGAGCGCTGCCTGTTCATCAGCAGCCAGGACTATCATTACAACCGGGGCTTGACGCCCTTTATGCAGAGCTACCTGGGCGTGGGTTCTGTCCAGGGCGACGTGGGCGTGACGTCCGTCACCGGGGCGGGTGTCTTTGCCGGTCTGGGCGCCTATTCCCTGAGCTATCCCGGATCGAACTACTCTGATTGGATCAACCCGCTGCCATCGAACTATGTCGGCTTTGTGGGGCAGACCGGCGCCGCGCTGTCGGGGCCGACGGCCCTGTACCGGGACGCCGTCTCGTACCGGACGACCTTCTGGGCCTATCCATTCGAGGCCATTGTCGGTACCGAGCAGCGCGCTGCGGCGATGGACGCGGTGCTGAATTTCTGCAATACCCGGCGCTATGTGCCCAGCCTGGTGATCAACGAGGTCGACGTAGCCAACTCGATGGTCGAGCTCTACAACTTCAGCATGGTCCCAGTCGACACGGCGAACGTGATCATCGAGGCCAGCAATGACTCCGCGGTGACGGCCAAGTTCGTGGCACTGGGCACGATCCCTCCGTACGGCTATGCGACGGTGTCGTTCGGCGTGGACTGGGCCACGAGCAGCGGCGGGTCGGTCTCACTCTACCAGACAGGGGAGCACGGGGTGGATTTCGTCCGCTGGGGCACCTCGTCTGCCGAGCCGCGAATGGGCACCTACTGGCTGGGCAGCAATCCGGCCAAGCCAGGGGACCTGGACAATACGCTCGCGCGTGGCGACGACACCAACGCAGGGAGCGACTGGTGCGAGGGAGAGCCAACGCTAGGACGCAAGAACCCGGGCTGCGGTGCGGGGTTCAACAACGCTGACGGGAACATCGAGGCCTATTGGGCCGAGATTGGCATCGTGGGCGACATTACCTATACCCAGGTCACCTCCACCAGCGGCAGCATCCTGGGCGGGTTCAACCTCTGGCCGTCGCTGGATGGTGAGAGCCAGCACATCGCCTTCTTCTCCGACCGGGACCTGACAGGGCGAAACCAAGACGCCAATTTCGAGATCTGGCGTTACGATCTGGCCGCCGGCACCTTCCTGCAGGTGACAGAGAGCCGCGAGTGTGTGAACCTCTACCCGTCGATCAGCGCGGACGGAACGCGAGTGGTGTTTGCCAGCGACTGTGACCTGGCAGGGGGCGGCAACACGGACGGGAACCAAGAGATCTACCTTGCTGAGATAGGGCCGACCGGTGCGGTGTCCTTGACCCAGCTCAGTACGACGCAGAATATGCTGAACGACCAGCCTGCGATCAGCGCGGATGGAACGCGGGTGGCGTTCGTCCAGGATGCAAACGCAGCCGGCGATATCATAGTGTATGACATTTCTGGCGCTACACCCTCCCCGATCCGCACCTACGATGGTGGCGTGGCAGCCCAGCCGTCGCTGAATGCAGATGGGACCTATATCGCCTTTGCGCTGCAGGCGGAGGGAGACAACCAGGAGATTTACCGGGCTGAGGTGGACGCTCCTCCGGGCGCGAGCGTGACTCAGGTCACGAGCACGACGGTCGGCGCAACGAACGACCAGCCCGCGCTCAGCGGGGACGGCCTGCGTGTGGCCTATGTGACCGACACGGGCCCAGATGCGGGCATATGGCTGTACGACCTGGTGGACCGAATACGCACACGGATTGCCACGGCAGGGGACAGCAACTCGCGACCCGCCATCAGCGGCAACGGTACGTTCGTGGCGTTCTCGTCGAATCGGCAGATCTACCGTGCCGAGTTCCCACTGGTCGACCTGGCGATCGAGAAGCGGAGCGCGCCAGTCGTGTTTACGCCGGGGCGGGCGGTGACCTACACGATCACGGTCACGAACTATGGCCCCAGCGCTGCGCTAGGGGCGATCGTCTCGGACACCATCCCGAGCGAGATCCCTTCCGTCACGTGGGCATGTGCCGGCTATGGCGGTGCGGCGTGCAGTCTCCCGCAGGGCAGCGTGCTCTATCACCCGATCACGCTTCCTGCCGAGAGCATGGTCGTCTACACGGCGACGGGGGTGCTCAGCCCGTCCGTCACGGCGGACGTGGTGAACGTGGCGGAGGTCATTCCGCCCCCACAAGTCTCGGAGCACGTGCGGGACAATAACGTGACGCCACCCAATGTCAAGACGCCCGTACCCGAGGCCGATGTGGCGATCTTTAAGACCGCGTCGCTCGACCAGGTCGTGGCAGGAGAGACGCTGACCTATACGCTCAGCTATGCTAACCTAAAGCCGTCGGATGCGCGGCCAGTGTGTATCACCGACACGCTGCCGGCGGGCGTGACCTTTGGCGGCGAGGTCGTACCGCCAGCCTATTTCGTGCTGGAAGCACAGGGCCCAGCCGTACGCTGGTGCACGGCGAGGCTTCCGGCACAGGCTACTGGAGACATTGTCTTTACGGTGACCGTGCAGTCGTCCGTGACGGGGACGCTGACCAACACGGCGACGATCGCCAGCAGCGTGTACGACCCGACGCCCCACAACAACGATACCGTCCTGACGACCACAGTGACGACGAGAGCGGACCTAGCCCTGCTCAAGACTGCGTCCCCGGCCTCGTTGAACGCGGGGGAGACGCTGACCTACACCCTGGTGTACACCAACTATGGCCCGTCGGATGCGATGGGCGTGCGGATCACGGACAGCCTGCCGGTCAGCGTGACGTGGAGCGGGCATGCAACCGCGACGCCCGCTCTGAATGGGCCGGCCGTGCACGGACAGGATCTGGTGTGGAACACACCGCGGGTCGCGGCGGGGACCGCCGGGTGGATCGAGTACACGGTGGTGGTGAGCGACGCTTTTGGCGCACCAGGCCAGATCGCCAACAGTGCGCTTATCAGCAGCACGACAGCGGACCTGACAGCGGTCAACAACAGCGATCTGGTGACCACGACGGTCACAGTGCAGGCGGACCTTTCTGTCGCCAAGAGCGGCGAACCAGTAGATTTCATCCCAGGCGGAGAGATCACCTACACGATCACGGTGGCCAACGCGGGCAGCGTGCGCGTACCTGGCGCCACCGTCTACGATCCGCTGCCTGACGTGTTCAAGCATCCTCCCTCCTGGACGTGCAGTGCACCTGGCGGCTCGTCGTGCGGCTCGTCTACGAGTGGCACGGGAACGATCGATGCTGCGGTCGATCTGGAGGCCGGAGCGTCGATCACCTACATCGTCGTGGGCACGCTCGATCCCTCGATCAAGAAGCACCTCGACAGCGTAACGAACACAGCATGGGTGACCGCGCCGGTAGGGTACGATGACCCGAATCCAGGCAACAACCACGCGACAGCCATGAACTTGCTGCACCCGCGGGTGAACCTGCAGGTGACCAAGAGCGACTCGGGTCCGGCTGTAGCGGGAAGCGTGCTTACCTACACGGTGACGATCACCAATGCCGGTGAGCCGTCGGACGCGACGAACGTGCTCGTCACTGACCAGTTGCCCACGGGGGTCAGCTACGGCGGCCTGGTCAGCGCCAGCATGCCGGTGAACGAAACGGGACCGAGCGGCGGGGAGGTCATCTGGGCGCTCGATACGCTTACGGCCGATCTCTCGGGAACGATCGTCTTTACCGTGACCGTGGACGCGGACCATCCGGCGGGCACGCTCGCCAACGAGATCGCGATCGAGAGCGACGCGGGCGAGGAGGAGGTCGACGCGAGCGACAACCAGTACACGCTGGATACGCCTGTCACGATCGAGGCCGATCTGTCCATCTCGCAGTCTGCCTCGACACCGGTCGTTGCCGGTGGAAACGTGACCTACACGATCGCTTACACGAACGCCGGCCCGTCATACGCGCAGAACGTGCTGATCACGGACGTGCTGCCATCGGGCACGACGCTGGTCGAGGCCAACCCCGCAGCTTCCGGCGGGCCAGTACTGAACTGGACACTGGGCACCCTCGGCGATGGCGGCAGCGGCACGATCGAGGTCGTGGTCACGGTCGGAAGCGACGTGACCGCTGACCTCACGAACGCTGTGACCGTGACCGCCAGCACGACCGATCCAGACTGGGGCGACAACAGCCACGTGCTGGTCACGCCGGTCAGCACAGAGGCGGACCTGTGGGTGCAAAAGGTGGACGGGCCTGATCCCGCCGTCGCGGGGGAGCGGATCACCTATACCATCAGCTACGGCAACGATGGCCCGTCCAATGTGCAGAACGTGACGAT
>CAZLMZ010000241.1:3292-5154 GCA_964560475.1 uncultured Anaerolineae bacterium | reverse complement strand
CTGCAGCAGATCCCGATCATCATGATCACCTCGATCCGCAGTTCGGAATACCGGGACACGTTCCCCCAGGACGAATACCTGCACATCAACAGTTGGCTCGACAAGCCGTGCTCGCCAGACGTGCTCGTCGCAGAGGTTGCGTCGGTCCTGGAGCGCCACGGACAGCACAACGTCGCGCCCTAGAGCTCAGGCGGGGACGGGGGCGCCGCCCGGGAGTGCGTCGGACGTCCGCAGCCCGACACTGGGGCGAAGGAAGCAGTGTCGGGTTCGTAGTGTGCCGGGCCAGTGCCAGCCAGCGCGTTCGGGGCGGCCCACATAGAGACCGTCCGGCGAAGGAGAGAGAAGTTGTCAGAAGTATCGAGTAGATATCACGAGGCCCTGCTGGACAAGGATACCTTTGCCGTGTCCTGGGAGCTGGTGCCGGGTCGCGGTGCCTTTGAGCGCTATCAAGAAGAATTTATGAGTTCGGCGGAGGAAGCCGCTCGGGCGGGCAGGATCCACGCGCTGACCATTACCGATAATCCCGGCGGTAACCCGGCGACCTCGGCCGAAATGCTGAGTGCGGAACTGACGCGGCTGGGAATCGAGGTCGTCGTCCACTTTACGTGCAAGGACAAGAGCCGCAACCAGCTCGAGGCGCTGCTCTATGGCCTGGAGCGCGCTTCGGTGCGCAATGTGCTGGCCCTGACCGGTGACTATGCCTCGGCGGGCTACCTGGGGTACTCGACACCCGTGTTCGACCTGGACGCCACGCAGCTCGTGGGGTTGGTCACCGAGCTGAACCAGGGCCTCGAGTTCCCGGGCCTGCGCGGCATGACCAAGCTCGTGCCCACTCACTTTGGCGTGGGCGCTGTGGTGAGCCCCTTCAAAGCCACCGAAGCGGAGCTCATGGGCCAGTATTACAAGCTGGAGAAAAAGCTGCGGGCTGGCGCCCAGTTTATCGTCACCCAGCTCGGTTACGATGCGCGCAAGTTCCACGAGGCCTGGTTGACGATGAAGCGACTTGGCTACGGCGATGTGCCGATCGTCGGCAACGTCTATGTCCTCTCGCGCGGTGCCGCACGCGTAATGCGCGCGGGCAGCGTGCCCGGGTGCGTGGTCACCGACGAGCTCTATGCGCGGCTGACAGAAGAAGCCAAGGCACCGGACAAGGGCAAGGGCGCGCGGATGGAGCGTGCCGCCAAGATGTACGCCTTTATGAAGGGTATGGGGTACGACGGCGTCCATATCGGTGGGCACGGCCTCAAGTACGAGGAGGTCGAAGAGATCATCGACATGGGTGAGGCGCTGGCGCCCAATTGGCGCGATCTGCTGCCCGAGTTCGATATGCCCCAGCCGAACGGGTGGTACTATTTCGAGCGCGATCCAGAGACCGGTCTGAACACAGAGCAGCCCGTCGACCGTTCACAGCGTCCGCCAACACCGTTCGCCTACCGGGGCTTTCGCCTTTTGCACAAGACGGTATTCGACCAGAAGGGCATTCTCTTTGGACCTATGCGGCGCATGTCTGAGGCCATCGACGGATCGCGGTTCGAGAATGCGTTCAATCGCCTCGAGCACATCGGCAAGGTGCTGACCAACGAGTGCATGCACTGTGGTGACTGCTCGCTTCCCGACGTGGCCTACCTTTGCCCGATGAGCCAGTGTCCCAAAGGGCAGCGCAACGGCCCCTGCGGTGGCAGCTTTGAGGGATGGTGCGAGGTCTATCCGAACGAGCGCAGGTGCATCTATGTGCGGGCCTACCAACGGCTCAAGCACTATGGAGAAGAGGATACGCTCAGGCAGAACCAGGTTCCGCCGCCCGACCACAGCCTGCGCCGCACTTCGTCGTGGCTGAACTATTTCCTGGGACGGGATCACAC
>CAZLMZ010000241.1:0-3192 GCA_964560475.1 uncultured Anaerolineae bacterium | reverse complement strand
GAGCTCTTGCCGATGATGCAGTTGGCTCACGAGCTGCGCTCTCCATTGGCAGCAGTCCAGTCTTCCTTGGAGATGATCTTGCAGGGCTACACCAGGAACGATCCCGACCTGCACGACGAAATGCTCAGCATCGCCCAGCACCGCGCAGCAGGCATGCTCGAGCGGGTAAACGACTTTTTGCGGCTCGGGGCGGTGCGCTATGCGGAGTTCGAGCGCCGGCCGCATCCTGTCCAGATCGCCGACGTGCTGCGCGACCTGGTGCCCGAGATGAGCGTGCGTGCCAGGTGGGTAGCCGTGGATCTGCACGCCGACGTCCCGAATTCGTTGTCGCCCGTCTCGGCCACGAACGAAGAGATCGAACACCTGCTGTCGAGCCTGATCAACAACGCCATCAAGTACACCGATCCCGGGGGACAGATCTGGGTCTCGCTCAGGGAAGAAGGTGGCAGCGTGGTGGGAGTCGTCCGGGATACGGGGATTGGCATTCCTGCGGATGAGATCCCGCGCATCTTTGACGAGTTCTACCGGACCGAAGCCGCCAGGGAGCGGACGCAGGGCACAGGCCTGGGGTTGTCCATCGTCAAGCGAGTCTTGGATCTGTATGGCGGGCGGATCCACGTCGAGTCGGAACCAGGCAGGGGAAGCACGTTCACTTTTTCCATCCCGGCCATCAGAGCACAGAAAGAGGCAGCAGATGAGCCTACAGTTGCCGTTAGCTGAATCCGATATTGCCTTCCTGCACGAGGTCGAGCGCCGCAGCGGCCAGAACTTGGCACGATGTTATCAGTGTGGCAAGTGCTCAGCCGGATGCCCGATCGCGTTCGAAATGGACTATCCGCCCCACCAGGTGATCCGCGGCGTCCAGATGGGCATGCGGGACCTTGCGTTGTCCAGCCGCACGATCTGGCTGTGCGCAGCGTGCGAGACGTGCTCGACCCGCTGTCCCCAGGACGTCGACCCCGCCGGAATCATGGATGCGCTGCGCCGGATTGCCTATGCGGAGGGCGTTCGCTCTCCCGAGCAGGACGTGCCGCTCTTTCACCGCCTGTTCCTGGGCAGTGTGCGGCAGTTTGGGCGCGTGTTCGAAGTGGGCCTGATCGCCTTCTATAACCTGTTCAGCGGGCATCTGACCAAGGACCTGGTCATCGCCCCCAAGATGCTGCTGAAAGGCAAGTTGAGCGTGCTGCCGCCCTCGATGCGCCACGGCAAGGGAATGAAAGAGATGTTTGCCCGAGCAGAGGCACTGGAGGCTGAGCTGGAATGAGATACGCTTATTATCCCGGATGCTCGCTTCACTCTACCTCGAGAGAGTACGACATGTCGACCCAGGCGGTCTGCCAGGCGCTGGGGATCGAGCTCGAGGAGATCGAAGACTGGATCTGCTGCGGTGCCTCCTCCGGGCACATGACCTCCGAGCTGATGGCCCTGGCCCTGCCGGTCAAGAACCTCGTCCTGGCGCGAGAGATGTCGCTGGACACCGCCGTGGCCTGTGCGGCCTGCTACAGCCGGCTCAAAGTCGCAAACAAGGTGATGAGCTCCAACGGCAATCCGCGCGTCCCCTACGTGGACGAGATCGTCCGTACGGGCGGGGGTGGCGCGCGCCCCTACCGCGGGGAAGCCAAGGTCAAGCACCTGCTGGAGATCGTGATCGACGAGTACGGCCTCGACGCACTGCGCGCCAGGGTGACGCGTCCCCTGGACGGCCTGCGGATCGCGGCTTACTATGGCTGCTTGCTCGTCCGCCCGCCGGAGGTGACTCACTTTGACGATCCCGAGGATCCGACGACGATGGAGCGGCTGATCGCAGCCCTGGGGGCCGAGCCGGTCGACTGGCCCTACAAGACGGAATGCTGCGGTGGCAGCCTGGCGCTGACCCGAACCAACGTCGTCGCCAAGCTGTGCCACGACATCCTCGAGATGGCTGCCGACGAGGGCGCAGAGTGCATCATGGTCGCCTGTCCGCTCTGCCAGTCGAGCCTGGACCTGCGCCAGGCGCAGGTGAATCGCCGGTACGGCACAGACCTACACATGCCGATCCTCTACTTTACCCAGTTGATCGGCCTGGCGTTGGGCATGGCAAACAAGGAGCTTGGCCTCAACAAGCTGATCGTCAGTCCCGACAGCTTGTTCAGGGCCAAGGCTCTGGTCTAGATACAAGGAGCAGCAGATGGCCAAAATCGGCGTCTTTATCTGTCGTTGAGGGGCGAACATTGCCTCCACCGTGGATGTGGAGCAAGTTGCCCGGCAAGCTGCGCAATTCCCCCACGTGGTCCACTCGGTGGTCCACAGCTACATGTGCTCCGATCCCGGACAAAATGGGATCCTCGACGCGATCGCCGAAAAGTCACTCGACCGCGTGGTCGTCGCCTCGTGCTCGCCCCACATGCAAGGGCCGACCTTTATGCGCGCCATCCAGCGGGCCGGGCTCAATCCTTACCTGTTCGAGATGGCCAACCTGCGCGAACACTGCGCCTGGGTGCACGAGGATCGTGCTGCTGCAACCGAGCAGGCGATCGATGCGGTGCGCATTGCGGTTGCCAAGGCACGCCAGAATGCCGCGCTGGAGATGATCAACATCCCCGTGACCAAGCGCGCGCTGGTCATCGGCGGGGGCATAGCCGGCATCCAGGCTGCGCTGGACATCGCTGCAGGTGGACAGGAGGTCGTGCTGGTCGAGCGCGAGCCGTCGATCGGCGGGCACATGGCGCAACTGGGCGAGACCTTTCCCACACTAGACTGCTCGCAGTGCATCCTGACGCCCAAGATGGTCGAGCTGGCGCAGAACGAGCGGATCACGCTCCTTACCCATTCGGAGATCGAAAAGGTCGACGGGTTCGTCGGTAACTTTAGGGCGACCATCCGTCGCAAAGCGACCTACGTGGATTGGGACAAATGCAACGGCTGTAACGAGTGCACCGCGGTGTGCCCGATCCAGGTTCCAAACGAGTTCGACATGGGCATGTCGGATCGCACCGCGATCTATCGCCCCTTCCCGCAGGCGGTTCCCAGCCGGTTCACGATCTCGAAACGGGGCATCTCTCCTTGCAAGGCCACCTGCCCGGCAGAGACGAGCGCGCAAGGCTATATCGCCCTGATCGCCGAGGGCCGCTACGAGGAAGCGCTCGACGTGGTGATGCAGTACAACCCGTTCCCGGCGACGGTGGGCCGCGTGTGTACGCATCCGTGCGAGGG
>CAZLMZ010000240.1:2926-5156 GCA_964560475.1 uncultured Anaerolineae bacterium | reverse complement strand
GGTCGGTCTGCGAGTTGGCGTCGAGGGCAAGACAGGCATTGAGATCGCCGAGCACTGCCGAGCGGATCAACATAGGTTCTTTCCCTCTGATCTATCCCGTGGCCAGCACGTTCGAGCCATAATTATACCACACCCGGGCGGTTGGGCCAAGTCAATATCGATATTCTAGCACTTTATTCGATACTATAACAACGTGAAGATTGTTTTTCGATCCCAGCAGACGTGCACAGCGCGACAGAACGCTCTGCTACGCCAGTTGGAGGCCGGGTACCACGTCGAGGTCCCACCCGTCGACGCGCTCTTGCTGCAAGGCCCAATAGCCTGCGACGCCGACGCCGGTGGCATTATCGGTCGCCAGCCGGACGGGCGGCATGTGGAGCGGCACGGCGAGGGCCGATTCCATCCGCTGCCGCAAGCGGCGGTTGGCGGCCACGCCCCCGGCCATTAGCACTCCCCTGACCCCAAAGGCATCGGCGGCCTGGGCCGTCTTGTCGACCAGGACGTCGACCACGGCAGCCTGAAAGCTGGCCGCCAGGTTGGAGACAATGTGCGGCGGGATAACCGGGCCCTGCTCTGCTTCACTCGCGCCCGGCACTTTGTCTGCCGGCCGGTGTACGTTGGGCTGGAAGCGCTGCACTTCGCGCAGCACAGCCGTCTTGAGGCCAGAGAAGGAAAAGTCGTAAGGCCGGTCCAGCCGGGCGCGTGGCAGGTCAAAGGCAGTCGCGCTTCCCCCCTCTGCTGCACGCTGGATGGCCGGCCCGCCCGGGTATTCGAGGCCGAGCATCCGCGCTGCTTTGTCAAAGGCCTCGCCGGACGCGTCGTCGATCGTCCCTCCCAGGCGCTGATAGCGGCCATAGTCGCTCATGAGGATCAGCTCGGTGTGCCCACCCGAGACGATCAGGCAGAGCAGCGGAAAGGCCAGCTCGGCCGGGGCATCCTGCTCGGATGTCCTCACCCGCGCTACGTCCAGCCAATTAGTGGCGATGTGCGCCTCCAGGTGGTTGATGCCGATCAGCGGAAGGCCGAGGCCGTAGGCCAGCCCCTTGGCCATGTTGACGCCCACGAGCAGCGATCCGGAAAGGCCGGGACCGTACGTGACCGCCACTGCCTCCAGGTCCTGCCAGGTGGCCCCGGCCTCGCGCATGGCCTGTTCGACGGCAGGGACGATGGCGATCACGTGCTGGCGCGACGCCATCTCTGGAAACACGCCGCCATACTGCCGGTGCAGGTCGATCTGCGAGGCGACGACGCTGGACCGGATCTCGTGCCCATCCGCGATCACCGCAGCCGCCGTCTCGTCACACGACGTCTCTATGCCCAGTATCAAGGTCATGTGAAACCCCTCACCCGCAAGAACGATTCGCCGTCCCCGTGCATACTAGAGAATGATCTGCCACAGCGCCAGCAGGAACAAGAGCTGCACGAGCACCGCACCGCTCCACAACATGTAGGAAGCAACTCGCTCGCGCCGGTAAAAGACTGCGCCCAGCCCATCGTTGGCTAGGAGCGTGATCAGCCCGAACACGGGCAGGGCAAAGACCGCCTGGCGCAGCGCGATCCGGTCCACCAATCCCGTCGCGTCCCAGTGCATCGGGATGGCATCGGGAAGGAGGGGATAGCGAAAGAGCAGCAGGCCAAAGAGCACCAGGTTGATGGCGATCCCGCCGAATAGCACGCCCTGCGCCAGACGGTCGTGCCAGATATCCCACCGGACGTAGCGCGCCTCGCTCGACCGCTGCTGCACCTCGACGCTGGGGCCGATCTCCTGGCACGTGGCAAGGACCTCCAGGAAGCTCTCCATGTCGTCGACCGAGATGCCATAGGCCAGGCTCGGCGTGACCACGATCGCCTGCGCTCGGGGCGGCGCAACCGCATAGAACAGCGTCATGCCCACGTCCTCGACCTGGCCCTCGCCGACATAGCAGCCGGGCCAGGTGGGGCCGCGTACGCGCGCCTCGATCGCCGTTTCCCGCCCGTCGATCACGCGCTCGATGCTGCCGGTAGGAATGATCTGCTGTGTGCCGGCGGTGCGGATCACGAGCTGGTTGCGGTTGAATTCATAGCCCAACTGCGATAGATCGTAGAGACGGTAACCCAACAGCCCGATCACCGCCAGGGAGGAGAGCGACAGCATTGCGCAGACAAAGGTCCAGCCGCTGATCGGGCCGGCGACGACGCGCCACACCAGGCCGGCGTCGAGCAGGACGATGGCAAGAATGATCCCGGCCCC
>CAZLMZ010000240.1:0-2826 GCA_964560475.1 uncultured Anaerolineae bacterium | reverse complement strand
CTCGCCTCGCGGCGCGTCCGGCCAAAGCGCATGTGGCTCTGCCGAGGCCCGGGCCGGGCCGCGCTCGTTCTGAGCTGTGCAGGGATGTCGGACAAGAAGCGGGACGGCGCCCCCAGCTCGCTGCTGCCAAAGACGGTGCGCCGGAAAGTGTGGGCCAGGTAGAGCCGGTTCTTGGCGCGCGTCACGCCGACGTAAAAGAGACGCCGCTCCTCCTCCATCGCATCCGGGTCATCGAAACAGCGGCTGTGTGGCAGCAGCCCGTCGTTGAGGCCGACGATAAACACTGCCTCGAACTCGAGCCCCTTGGCCGAGTGCAGCGTGAGCAGCGTCGGCGCCTCCGTGTCGTCCAGGTTGTCCACGTCCGAGACCAGCGAAATCTCTTCCAGAAAGGTCAACAGCGCCTCGTCGAGCGGCAGGTGCGAGTACTCGGAGGCGACGGAACGGAGCTCGAGCACATTCTCCCAGCGATCCTCGCCCTCCTGGCTCCCATCGCGCAGGTAGGCGCCATAGCCCGACTGCTCGATCACCTTGTCCAGCAGCTCGATCACGCTCACCTGATCGCGCAGCGCGATCCACTCGCGCCACATGTCGTAGAACGCGGCCAGCGCGTTCCTGCCCGCAGCGTGGATCGGCACCTCGCTTCCCTGCGCCAGGTCGTGCAGTGCGTCGTACGGCGGGATCCCGCGCCGCGCCGCCCAGTCGACCAGCCCGCCCACCGTCTTGGCTCCGATCTGGCGCGGCGGAACGTTGATGATCCGCGTCAGGCTCACCGTGTCGTAGGGGTTGTGGATGATGCGCATGTAGGCCATCAGGTCCTTGATCTCGCGCCGCGCGTAAAAGCGCGTCGCCCCGACCAGCTTGTAGGGTATCCCCTCGGCCAGGAACGCATCCTCCAGGGCACGCGACTGGGCGTTGGTGCGGTACATGACCGCGCATTCGCCGGGCGAGACGCCCTGGTGGATCAGGTCCTGGATCGTCTCCGCCACCCAGCGCCCCTCTTGGTTTTCGTCGTACGCCTCGTGCGTCAAGATCAGCGGGCCCTTGTCGCGCTCGGTATAGAGCTTTTTCGGGGTGCGCTGCGTGTTGGGCGCGATCGTGGCGTTGGCCACGTCGAGGATGGTCTGCGTGGAGCGATAGTTGCGCTCGAGCAGCACCTTCTTGGTCTTGGGATTATCTTGTTCAAACCGGATGACGTTATAAAAGTTTGCGCCCCTGAACGCATAGATAGACTGGTCGTCATCGCCCACGGCAAATAGGTTGCCATAGCCGCCCGAAAGCTGCCGCACCAGCTCGTACTGCACGGCATTGGTGTCCTGGAACTCGTCCACCAGCACGTACCGGTAGCGGCGCTGGTATTTCTCCAGCAGTTCGGGCTGCTCGCGAAAGGCAAATACCACGCGCAGCAGCAGGTCGTCGAAATCAAAGGCATTGTTCTCGCTCAGGAGCTGCTGGTAGCGGGCATAGACGCGCTTGGCCACTTCCTCGCGATAGGTCCGTGGCTCGAAATCCTCAGGACCCAGCATCTCGGTCTTGCAGCGGGAGATGAGGTTCTGCATGGCGCGCGGCCGGTAGAGCTTGTCGTTCAGGTTCAGTTCCTGGATCACCTGCCGGATCAGGCTCCGCTGGTCGCTGTCGTCATAGATCACGAAATTGCGGTCGATGCCCAGCGTATCAGCCTCGCGACGCAGGATGCGGACGCAGATGGCGTGAAAGGTGCCGATGGTCAGGCTGCTCAGGTCTGCGTCGCCCAGCAGGGCCTGGAGCCGCTCCTTCATCTCGTTGGCCGCCTTGTTGGTAAAGGTCACGGCCATGATCCGCCAGGGCGGGACTCTGGCCTCCTGGATCAGGTACGCCACGCGATAGGTGAGCACGCGCGTCTTGCCGGACCCCGGCCCGGCGAGGACCAGCACCGGCCCCTCCGTATTGACCACTGCCTCCCGCTGCGCCGCGTTGAGGCTACCTAATAGCTCGCTCATACCGTCTCCCGTCGTTCCATCCGCCGAACTGACCCCTTATTCTAGCATATCCGAGCCGTTCACGCCATCAGGTAGCAGCTCGTCCAGGCGTTCCAGGACGTAATCGGGCTGCACCTCGCTGCGCGCCAGCCTGTCCAGGGTCGTCGCCCCGGTGAGGGGCATCGCCGTCCACATGCCGGCACGCTGGCCCATCAGGATGTCGGTCTCGACGCGGTCGCCGACCATGATGCTCTCCCCGGGCGCGGTGCCCAGCAGATCCATCGCCGTGCGCGCCATCAGGGCCGAGGGCTTGCCGGCTACCAGCTCGTTCCTGCAACCCGTGCAGGCCTCGATCGCGGCAATGATCGCCGCCGCGTCCGGCTCGCCGCCGCCGGGCACCGGGCAGTAGGCATCGGCGTTCGAGGCGATGAGGCGCGCGCCGGCACGGATCGCGTCGAACGCAATCTGCAGCTTACGGTAGACAAAGGTGCGGTCGAAACTGGCGATCACGTACTCGATCTCGCCCGGCTCGTCGACCAGGACCATCCCCGCCGCGACGAGCTCGTCGATCAATACCTGTTCGGCGATGGGATAGACACGCGCGCCGGGCGCGTGCGTTGTCAGCCACCGTGCCAGGACCTGCGACGAGTTGACGATGTCCTCCACCGGCGTGGGCAGCCCCAGCCGGGTCAGCTTGTCGGCGTACGACTGCCGCGTGGCAACCGGCTTGTTGGAGACAAAGACGATCCGGCGTTCCGCGCGGCGCAGTGCCCGAATGGTGCGCCGGGCACCGGGCAAGAGCGCGTCGCCCAGGTAGACGGTGCCGTCGAGATCAAAGACGTATCCTTCGTACAAACGATCGGGAAGCTTA
>CAZLMZ010000239.1:0-5231 GCA_964560475.1 uncultured Anaerolineae bacterium | reverse complement strand
TGGCGTTCTCCTTTTATTACTTTAGCGGGCGGGTAGGCAGATTGCCTCACGCCGGGTGAACGGGGAACGCACCAAAAAACCTGGACACAACGGAAGAGCGTGGAGCAATCGAGCTCCACGCTCTTTTTCGTTATCAGCCATACGCGTAGAGGAGAAACAAGTATGACCACATGCCGCGGGATCCGCGGGGCGACGACGGTACGAGTCAACGAGGCCGAAGCGATCCTCGATGCCACAGCAGAGCTCCTAGAGCAAGTCGTCGCCGCCAACGACGTGGTCCAAGAGGACGTGACCAGCGTGATCTTTACCATGACACCTGACCTCGACGCGGTCTATCCAGCCGTCGCGGCCCGGCGATTGGGCTGGACGCACACCGCGCTGATCTGCACGCAAGAGATGGCGATCGTCGGCAGCCTGCCCCGCTGCATCCGCGTCCTGGTACACTGGAACACCGACCGGCCGATCGACCAGATCCGGCACGTCTACCTACGCGAGGCGAGAACGCTGCGGCCCGACCTGGTGACGCGAGAGATAGAGGGGACAAGGAGGAGTTTATGACCACCGTTTCGTTCCAAGGCATCGCTGGCGCCTATTCGGAAGAGGCAATTCAGCAGTTTTTTGGCCCCCAGGTCGAGTCCTTGCCCTGCCGCACTTTTGCTGACGTGTTCATTGCCGTCGAGCAGGGCCAGGCCGATTACGGCATGTTGCCGATCGAGAACTCGCTCGCCGGCTCGGTCGTCCAATCCTACGAGCTGCTCATGGAGCACGACCTGCGTGTCCGTGCCGAGGTGATCTTGCGCGTGCGGCATCGCCTGATGGCGGTGCCCGGGACGGAGATGGGTGAGCTCAAGCAGGTCAAGTCGCACCCACAGGCGCTGGCCCAATGCGAGCGCTACCTGGAGCGGCGCGGCCTGGAGCCGATACCCAATTTCGACACCGCCGGCAGCGCGCGCGAGCTGGCCGAGCACCCGGAGCCGGGGACAGGTGTGGTCGCCAGCGCGCTGGCGGCCGAGCTGTACGGGCTCGAGATCCTGGACGACGAGGTGGAGGACCTACCCTTTAATTATACGCGCTTTTTCGTGCTGGGCGTACAGGACCCGCCGCGCTCGCAGCGCAGCAAAACGTCGCTCATTTTTACCACGCGGCACTATCCGGGCGCGCTGTACGACAGCCTGGGCGAGTTTGCCCAACGCGGGATCAACCTGACCAAGATCGAGTCGCGCCCACGGCGCAACCGGCCATGGCAGTACCTGTTCTACCTTGATTTCGAGGGACACTGGCAGGACCCGGCGGCCGAAGCGGCGTTGATGGGGTTGCTGCGCCGCTCTTCTTTCGTCAAGCTGCTCGGATCGTACCCGGCGGCGACGACGCCGTTCAACGAAGAGAGCTAACGTGCCCGTTCAAGCCTATGGCACAGTACCGTTGCTGCGCCCTGTGCCAGCGAAGGAGCCGGCCGGACAGGTCGAGAGGGAGGTAGGGAGATGAACATGATGGAGGCAAAAGAGAGCCGCGCCAGGCACTGGCTGTCCTATCGCTCCGAGATCCGCGTGTTCGACTGCACGATCCGCGACGGCGGGTTGATGAACGACCACGGCTTTGATCACGACACGGTCAAAGCCGTCTACCAGGCCGACGTCGAGGCCGGCATCGACTATATGGAGCTCGGCTACAAGGCCTCGAAACGCATCTTTGCCCCGAGCGAGTACGGGCCCTGGAAGTTCTGTGACGAGGATGACCTGCGCCGCGTGGTCGGCGAGAACGAGACCGGCCTCAAGCTGTCGGTGATGGCCGATGCCGAGCGTACAGACTATCACGAGGATATCCTGCCGCGCGAGCAGAGCGTGCTCGACATGATCCGGATCGCTACCTACATCCACCAGATGCCGTCCGCGCTCGACATGGTCAAGGACGCGCACGACAAGGGTTATGAGACCTGCATCAACCTGATGGCGGTCTCGACGGTGCAAGAGTGGGAGCTCGACGAGGCGCTCGAGTTGATGGCCGATTCAGAGGTCGGCTCGATCTACCTGGTCGATAGTTTCGGCGCCTTTTACTCGGAGCAGGTGCACTATTTGATGCGCAAGTACCTGCGCTATGCCGTGCCGCGCGGCAAGATGGTCGGCATGCACGCGCACAACAACCAGCAGTTGGCGTTCGCCAACACGATCGAAGCGATCATCCTGGGTGCCAACATGCTCGACGGCAGCATTGCCGGGCTGGGCCGGGGCGCGGGCAACTGCCCGATCGAGCTGCTGCTCGGCTTTTTGCACAACCCCAAGTACCAGCTACGTCCCTTGCTGCGCTGCCTGCGCGATCACATCGAACCGATGCGGGCCGACCTGCGCTGGGGGTTCGACATCCCCTACATGATCACCGGGATGCTGAACCAGCACCCCCGGTCGGCGATGCGGTTCAACGAGAGCCAGGATCGCGGCGACGTGGTCAAGTTCCTGGATATGATGGTTGAAGAAGAGTAGCAGGCCAGGTGGCCTGCAGGCGTAGTCTATGTCTACAGGTGAAGCGAGTATGATCATCATTATGCGTAAAGACGCGAGTGCGCGCGAGATCGCGAACGTGACCGCACGGATCGAGCAACTGGGACGGCAGGTGCACCTGTCCGAAGGGAACGAGCGCACCATCGTCGGCGTGGTCGGTGATGGGCGCCCGATCGATCGCGAGCAGATCGAGCGCATGAGCGGCGTCGAATCGACGGTGCCGATCCTGCGTCCCTTTAAACTGGCCAGCCGCGATTTTCGGCCACGGGACACGCTGGTCCGGCTGAACGGTTTCGCTGCCGGAGACAAGGCGGTCGTGATCTGTGCCGGGCCGTGTGCGATCGAGAGCCGCAGCCAGTTGCTCGAAACGGCGCACGCGGTCAAGGAGGCAGGAGCCAAGGTCCTGCGGGGCGGCGCGTACAAGCCGCGCACCTCTCCTTACAGCTTTCAGGGATTGGGACCGGAAGGGCTCAAGCTCCTGGCCGAGGCACGCGAGGAAACGGGGCTGCTGGTCGTGAGCGAGGCCATGTCGCCCGAGCAGGTGCCCATGGTCTCGACCTATGCCGATATCCTACAAGTGGGAGCGCGCAACATGCAGAACTATGCGCTGCTGCACGCCGTGGGCGAGGCACAGCGCCCGGTGCTGCTCAAGCGCGGTATGATGTCGACGATGGAAGAGCTGCTCATGTCGGCCGAGTACATCCTCTCGCACGGCAACGACCGCCTGATGTTGTGCGAGCGCGGGATCCGTACATTCGAGCAGTACACGCGCAACACGCTCGACATCAACGCCGTGCCCATGCTCAAGCAACTGACTCACCTGCCCGTCTTTGTGGATCCGAGCCATGGCACCGGCAAGTGGAGCCTGGTTGGACCGGTGGCGCGGGCCGCCGTCGCCGCCGGGGCCGACGGGCTGTTGATCGAGGTCCACCCCCGGCCGGAAGAGGCACTATCCGATGGCGCCCAGTCGCTCAAGCCGGAACGCTTTGCCCAGCTCGTGACCGAGCTGCGCGCGGTGGCCGAGGCCGTGGGGAGGAGCGTGTGAGCGATCACAAGGACGAGCCCCATTTCTCCGACGTGCGGGTCGACCACCTAGCCGACGCGCAGCTCACGATCGTCGGCCTCGGGCTGATGGGTGGGTCGTTGGCGGGTGCGCTGCGTGGGCAGTGCCGGCACGTGGTCGGCATAGCCCGCCGTGCCGAGACGATAGAGGCCGCATTGGCAGGCGGCCTGGTCGACGACGCGACGACCGATCTGGAAGGTGGCGTGGCCGAGGCAGATATCGTCGTGCTGGCGACGCCGGTACGCGTCATCCTCCAGCAGTTGGCGACCATCGCGCCGCTGCTGCCGGAGGGGTGCCTGCTGATGGACCTGGGCAGCACCAAGGGCGATATTGTCGCCGCCATGGCCGCGCTACCGCCGCACGTCCAGCCGCTGGGCGGCCACCCGATGTGCGGCAAGGAGCGGTCGGGGATCGAGGTCGCCGATCCGGCGCTCTATCACAAGCGCACCTTTATCCTCTCGCCGCTGCCGCGCACGTCGACGCGCGCGCTCGCGCTGGGGCAGGCGCTGGTGCAGGCCTCCGGCGCCGAACCGCTCCTTGTCGAGGCACAACGGCAGGACGCTCTCGTCGCCACGGTCAGCCACCTGCCCTACCTCCTCGCCTGCGCGCTGGTGGGCACGGCGGACGCCACCACCTCGGCCGATCCGCTGGTGTGGGAGATCGTGGCCGGCGGTTTTCGCGACACCTCGCGCGTGGCGGGGAGCGACGTGACTATGATGCTCGACATTCTGCTCACCAACCGGGAGAAGGTGGTCGCGGCGACGGAGGTCTGTCTCTCCCAACTGCAGCAGCTCAGGGCGCTGGTGGCGAGTAGTGACGAGGCCGTGCTGCGAACCACACTGTCGGCGATCCGCGAGACGCGCCGCGAGATGTTCCCATAGGCTGAGGCGTCCGGCACTTAAGACAGCCGGCGGGAGCCACCTCGCACTGCCGAGACCGCGTCGCGCCATCGAGCTCATAAGTGCCGGGCACCTTGAGAGGATCAAACCATGGAAGAGCGAACAGCTCAATCCTCACACTGGACCCTATCGCCCCCGGCGACGCTGCGCGGTACAGCGCGCGTGCCCGGCGACAAGTCGATCTCGCACCGCGCGCTGATACTCGGCGGCCTGGCTGCAGGAGAGAGCCGGGTGGAAGGTTTCCTGCCCTCCGGGGACTGCACGGCGACCATCGGCTGCATGCGTGCGCTGGGCGTGGCCACCGAGCGTCACGACGAGACGACGCTGACCGTGCACGGGCGGGGGCTGCACGGCCTGGCCGCCCCCGGCGCTCTGCTGGATTGCGTGCGCTCGGGCACCACCATGCGCCTCCTGGCGGGTCTGCTGGCGGGCCAAGAATTCGCAGCAACGCTGACCGGCGACGCACAGTTGCTTCGCCGCCCCATGCGGCGCGTGACCGAGCCGCTGCGGCGCATGGGGGCCCACATCGAGGATCGGGACGGCCACGGGCCGCTGCGCGTGACGGGCAGCCCGCTGCACGGCTGCGTGCACGAGCTGAACGTCGCTAGCGCCCAGGTCAAGTCGGCGCTGCTGCTCGCCGGGCTGTACGCCGATGGACCCACCGTGGTCCGCCAGTGCGGGCCGGCGCGCGATCACACCGAGCTGATGCTCGCGGCCATGGGCGCCGAGGTCGAGGTTGACGGCCTCGAGGTGACGATCCATCCACCCGAAAGT
>CAZLMZ010000238.1:0-5232 GCA_964560475.1 uncultured Anaerolineae bacterium | reverse complement strand
CTGGGCGCAGGAGAGGACGGCGACGGCGATAAGCCCGGCAGCGACGAGGGTGCGGTCGCTGCGGAGTCGGGCTCGCGCAGACGGCTGGTGGAGGGCCGCTGTAACGCGCCATAGCGCATACCCGGCCGGCAGCGGGCTGAGCGTAACCAGGTAGATCAGGAACCGCTGGTAGCCCTGTGCACCGAACTGGTAGGCAAAGACGCCGCACACCACGGCGAGCAAGAGGAGCCATACCAGCCCATACGTATGGAGCGCACGCCTGGCGCTCCCATACATATAGGCTTCTGTCCTCTTGATTCCCCTCCGCCGGACCAGGGGCCAAGCTAGAAGGAGCACCCCGCACCCGGCGAGCGTGAGCATGACCGCATCGCGCCCGTGAAAGAGCAGCGCCATGTGCACCTGCCCTACCAGGTCCAATTCACCCAGGCGCGAGGGGACCAGTGCCGGCGTGCTCCGCGGCTCGAGCAGCAGGCGCAGGTTCTTGATCAAGCGGGCCCAGACGTAATCCGCCCGGCAGAACCAAAAGACGAGCACGGCAGCAGCCATCGACGCGCCGACCGAGGCCAACGCGCCCGAGGCAGCGCAAGCACGCCGGCAAGCCGGGCGCAACTGGCCGATCGTGCCAGCGGCAAGAAGGACCATCGGGTAGAGGAGCGAAGAGATAGGGTGCCAAAAGACGATCGCCCCGCCGAGGGCGAGCACCAGGACCGTCTGACCGACCTGCCAGGTGCACCGCCGGCGTCCCGCATCCCCACCCTCCACGCTCCCAGGCGTCCCGCTCTCGCGGACGAGGAGCAGCGCCAGCAGTGCCACCAACAGCGGCGCCGTAAAGCTGGTACCGTTCAGCGCATAGAGCAGCGGCAGGGCAAAGGGGCTCAGCGCCAGGACTGGCCGCGCCAGGCCGGCGGGCAGCGGCAGGCGCGCGCAGAGCAGGTAAAAGCCGAGCGGCAACAGGGCCCCCAGCAGCGGAGGAAAGAGCCGCGTCCACAGCCAGAGCAGCGTGCCGCTCCAACTGCAGAGTGCCGCGATGAGGAGGTGCAGCCCAGGCGTGTGCTGGTATGCAGCGCCGGAATCGGCCTGTCCCGTCACGGCCAGGCTGCGGATCAGGAGCACGTGGTCGGCCGTATCGGAGGTGGGAGCATAGGGATAGGCGTACTTGAGCGCGGGAACGGCGTTGAGCAGCACGGCCAGGGCCGTGGCCAGCAGGGCGACGTGGCGCGGGCGGCGCACGTGGACGGCGGCCACGACATAGGCGGTCAGGGCGAGAGCAACGGGCAGCCACAGCCCCTCGAGCAGCCAGCCGTCCTGGTAGAGGCGGCGCATATCGGCCGCAGCGGCGAGCGACCAGGTGGCAGCCCCGGTAAAGGCACACAGCGCAGTCCAACGGACGCGCGCATCGCGGCGGGCAACAGACCTGCGGGTGGACAAGTGTCTTCTCCCGGCAGGCCCTAGCGCCAGATGCTGTAGGGATCGCGTAGGTGCTGCTCGCTCCCGGGCAGTGACGCCGCTGCCGATGGCAGGCGCGGCGCGACGATGGGCGGGGGGCCGGTAACGCGCGCGTGGGCAGGCACCGAGCGAGTCACCGTCGTGCCCGCGCCGACGAGCACGTACGATCCCAGCGTGACCTCGCCGAGCACGATCGCGCCTGCTCCGAGCAGGACACCGTCGCCAATCCTGGGCAGGCCGGACACGGTAGGGCGAAAGCCATTCCATGCAATGGACACGCCTTGGTAAACGGTGCAAAAGGCACCCAGTTCGGCCGTGCCGGCGACAATGATCCCCTGCGGGTGGGGAAGCCGCAGGCCAGGACCAACCGCCGCCGTCCCCGGCAGGTTAGAACTGCACAGCAGCCACTGGTAGACCGAGCCCGCAAAGCGGCAAGCGTGCCAGGCTAGGCGCAGCGGGTGGCCTGGCGTGCCGATCTTGTGGTAAAGGTACTGCTCAACACGGAACTCGGCCAGCAGCAGCATTGCGCGGACGTTGTCCCATCGCAGCCCGCGATTGACGCGCAGGTCCCAGGCCAGGTTTCGCAGCACGCCGGTAAAGGAAGTGGATTCGTTCATCTGTGCGTCGGCTCCTCCTGATCGAGCAGTTCGTATCCGCGGATTACGTAGATCAGAGCGCTGACCTTCCTATGTAGCTTTCCCCTCTGCAGCGGTGCCGTGCCACGAGTCAAAACCGGCTGCCCGATCGGCGGGTGAAACCCCGCGTGCCGACAGGCCCTCCCGAGAATCGACCACGTAGGCGTCGAGCGGAAAACGGCACCACAGGGCACGCGTTCGCTCACGCAGCAAGAACCAGCACGCGCGAACGCCGTTGGCCATGCCGGGGCAGCGCAGCAAGCGCACGTCGAGATCGGAGGCGGGCGACCACGCGTCGCGCGACAGGCTGCCGCAGATCCAGAGCGAGTCGATCGCTGGCTCGCGCTCCGCGCGCCCAAGAAAGGCATCGACGTAACGGGTATAGGTCTCCCAGGTGTGGCGGACGAGCCCATAGTGCTTCAACACGCCCCATAGGTGAGCATTCAGCAGCAAGTTGACCGTGTGCGCGATGACGAGGGCCACCATCCACGCGGCGGCCGCCGGCAGCGTGCCGCCCAACAAGAGGCGGAAGAGCACAGCCAGGGCCAGATCGAGGGCCAGCTTCATGCAGCGCTCCGTGCGATCCATATAGAGCAAACTCTGCAGCGCCCAGTGTGCCGCCAGGGCCAGCAGGGGGCTGCTGACAAGGGTCCGCAGGAGCGGCGAGCGCACGTGGGCATAGCCGGCAGGCTCGACAGAGGAAAAAGCGCCGGCCAGGCGCTCGATCTGGGCCTGTACCTGCTCTACAGGCGGCGCCGTGGAGATTGTGGGCACGTCGCAGGCCGACGCCAGCCGCCGGAAGGCCTCGACGCGGACAGGGAGGCAGCGATCGAACTGCAGGTCGGGCCGCCGGGCGCGGATAGCAGGCACGTCCAGATCGAGGCAGACGACCGTTGACCGGCGTGGGATCAGGCGCCGGTAAAAGCGGCCTGGCAGCCCGGCGTACAGATCCCGCTCGTCAAAGGCCACGGCCAGGTCGACCAGCATGTCGAGTACGAAACGCTCGCAGACCACGACACAGCCCAGCCACAGCGGGAGGTAGATCCGCCGCAGGGCAGCCAGCACGGCGTCGACCAGCAGCGTCCACGGTAAGAGGGCACGCAGCAGGTACGACTGGCCAAAGGCCCAGTAGCCGTGCCGTACGCCGCCGCACGCCTCGTGCCAGGAATAGCCGCGCCAGCGCGCATAGGCCAGCAGCGGCACGCTGAAGAAAAAAGGGTAGCGCAGCCACACGTGACGCCAGCGCACGCCGCGCCGTGCCAGGTCCGCCGTCAGCAGGCGTGCCTGTGTGCTCTTGCCGCTCCCGTCTGCACCGGTAAGGTAGATGAAGCGTACTCGATCGCTGTCGATAGCAGGGCTTCCCATTGCGCTTCTCCCCGGTCATGCTGCCAGCGCGCCACGTGCCTGCGCGCCGCCGCGCCCAATGATGCTCGCAGTCCCTCGCCGCGAGCCAACGCCAGGATCGCCTCCGCCAGCGCGCTGGCCCGTGCCGGCGGGACGACGAGGCCGGTCCCACGCGGCACGAGCTCGGGCAGGCAGCCAGTGCTCGTCACGACCACCGGCCGTCCGAGCGCCATTGCCTCCAGCACGCTGAGCGGTACATCGGAAGGAACGAGTCGAAAGGGCAGCGCCACGAGGTCGCAGGCAGCGAGACAGCGGGCCAGGACAGCGGGCGGTGTCCACCCGCCCACGAACTGTGCCCATTCCCCCGCGCCGAGGCGCACCGTTTGCCGGGCGAGAGCGCGGCTCGCCGCCGTCGTCTCTCCCGGGCGCTGCCGGCAAAAGGCCAGCAGGCGCAGCCGTGGGCACTCGGCCCGTGCCCGTGCGAGCGCCGCGAGCAGGTCGGGCAAGCCCCGCAGCGGTGCAGCGGGCCCAAACGCGCCGACCACGAGGTCGCCATCACGGTAGCCCAGTTCGCAGCGTACGGCCCGTCGCTCATCCGCGCTCAACCGCGTGCCCAGCCAGAGCGGATCGATCGCAGGCCGGATCACGTGCACGCGATCCGGCGCCGCGCCGCAGCCGACGAGACGCGCCCTGGTGTGCTCACACTCGACGGCCAGCCCCTGCAGCCGGCCCTCGCCGAGGGCGCGCGCGATGGCCCTGCCGCGCACGAGCAGGCCCAGCAGGTGCACGCCGCTGAGGTGGAGGTCACGGCCAAGAGCCCCAACCCCACAGCGGAGCAGCTCGTGCGGACGATAGAGCGGGCTGGTGAACAGTCCGATGGTGGGCGGGAAACCTTTCTCCCTTCTCCACCCATTGTTCGCAGCAGGGAGAAAGCTGGTCCGCCCGAGGTGCCACAGCACGACCTCGGCGCGCAGTGAGCGCGCGGACCGGAGGGCATCGCCATCCCCCCACCTTACACCTGCGCAGACCTGCACCGGCAGCCCATCGAGCGTGCCGCCGTCAGGCTCGGCCGAACAGCGGTCGCTGATCAGCAAGAGCACGTGTCCCTGCTGCGACAAGGCGTGTGCCGTTGCAAGCAGATAGCGCCACGGCTGCAAGTAGCGGTTGTGCGCCGTCAACCCGGCAGCGATCAGGCAGATCCGCATCATTCACCCTCTCTGGTGAGTCCACCACCAAGGCCCAGCGCGGGCAGGCGCCTCGTCGAGCCAGCCGCGCAGCGCCTGCTGTAGCGCCGTACCCGGCCTCGCCTCTGCGCCGGGGTAGGCCCGTGCGACAGCGCGGTAGAGTGCCAGCGGTGAGACGTCGTCCAGGACGAACGCCCGGCCTTGCGCCGCCAGTGCTGCAGCAAGCTGCTGCTGGTGGTCGTCGATCGACTCTCCCCAGCGGCGCAGCCGCGGCACCAGGACGAGCGGTACGCGGACGCGCTGGGCGGCGAGGACCGAGCCTGCCCCTGCGTGGGAGACGACCACTCTGGCCTGGGCCACCAGTGCCTCCATCCGGCCGGCCGGGACGGCATCGAACCACGCTGCATGCGCTGGCTGGTAGACGGTACAGCCCCGCTGGACGATCACCGGTTCCTGTGTGAGCGAGGCCATACCATCGGCAGCACGCACCAGCCGGTCAAAGGGCCGATCGTGCAGCCCTACAGTGACCAGGATCACATCAACCCTCCTACGTATTGCGCCCGCGGCCCATAGCGATCGAGCAGCGCCGGCCACTGGACGAGAAAGAGGTCGGACACAGGATA
>CAZLMZ010000237.1:0-5279 GCA_964560475.1 uncultured Anaerolineae bacterium | reverse complement strand
CTGCTGCCCAGGCCCTGAGGGGCAGCGGCTGCGGGAGGAGAGAGATGCTGGACAGTGTGCTACGTCAAGGCCAACCGTTGTGGGTGCGCTTCCTGCTCTTGGCTGTGCTGCTGACTGCGACTGCTTGTGGACCGGCACCGAGTCCTTCGCCGGTGCCGACGCAGACGCAGACGTCGACGCCTCCACCTGAACCAACCGCTACTGTGACTGCGACCAGGACAGAGAGCCCTACCGCTCCACCCACCTATACGGCGACGCCCACGATGACGCCGAGCCCGATCTCGGTACCGACCCACACCCCCACGGCAACGGCGACACCAACCGCGGAGCCAACAGCCACACCTACGCTGGCACCGACCGACACGCCCAGTCCCACGGCCACCCCTACACCAACTCCCACGCCGACAGCGACCAGGCCCACCCAGCCTACGCCAACTCCAGTGCCTGTTTCCGCGGGTTGGCGCGGGGAGTACTTTGGCAACCCCGACCTGGAAGGCCAGCCGGCATTGGTCCGGACGGATGACGACATCGGGTTCGATTGGGGGGACGGCGCGCCTGCTCCAGGGCTTCCGGCCGAAGGGTTCTCTGTCCGCTGGTTGCAGGTCACGACCTTTGAGCAGGGGCTCTATCGTTTCTACGCGACAATGGACGATGGCATGCGTGTGTACGTAGATGATGAGCTGCTGATCGACGAGTGGCGGGACCGTTCGGAGCGAGAGGTCGCCGCCAGCCGCCAGATGTCGGCAGGGAGCCACACGCTTCAGGTCGAGTACTATGACCGGAGCCACGGTGCGGTGGCCAACCTGCGCTGGGAGAGGGACCGCTCCTACACAGGCTGGAAGGGCATGTATTGGGCCAACCCAGACCTCTTGGGCCAGCCGCTGTTGATGCGTGACGACTCCCAGATCGCTTTTGACTGGCAGATGGCGAGCCCCGGTGTGCCCATCCCCAGCGACCACTTTTCGGCCTCCTGGACACGAACCACATTCCTGGAGGAGGGCATCTACCGGTTCCGCGCTCTTGCCGACGATGGCGTACGCGTCTGGGTGGACGGCAGGTTGATCCTCGACGCCTGGTCGGACCACCAGCGGCAAGAGATGACGGTAGATCACGTCATGGCCGGAGCAGGAGCACATACCATCCAGGTGGCATACTATGACAACCAGTTCGAGGCCCGAGTGCAAGTGAGCATGGATAAGGTCGGTGAGCCGTGGTATGCGGGCTGGAAGGGCGAGTACTTTGCCAACCCCTACCTGGTTGGGTCTCCGGTGTTGGTGCGGAACGACGACAGCTTGACCTTTAACTGGGAGTGGAGCGCACCCGCGCCTAGCCTACCCGCAGACAATTTCTCTGTGCGCTGGACGCTGGAAAAAGAGATCGAACCGGGCGTGTACCGCTTTGCCTTCCACGTCGACGATGGCGTGCGCTTTTACGTGGACGACGAGCTCGTACTCGACGAGTGGCATCCCACCTGGAACGAAACCTACGAGGTAGAGGTAACGCTCTCCTGGAAGCCCAAATTGGTGGTCGAAATGTACGAGGAATCGGGCGACGCCCGGATCGATGCTTCGTGGACACGTATCCGTTGAGCACAGCGGCAGCGATGCGGCCGGCGCCCCGGCAGGAAGCGGCAGAGTCCATTGCGCCGGTCTCGGGCCTTCGCCCCTATGACCCGCTTACCCCAACCTCGCGCCCTCTGTCGCCGGCCCGACCAGGCGGCGATAGCGCTCCAACAGCGACCCCGCCTCGAGCTGCGTGCGCTCTGGAAGCCGCCACGCCCGCTTGCGCGCATCGAGGACATCCGATGGCACCTCCAGGTCGACCCTGCCGGCGGGAATGTCGATCTGGATGAGGTCGCCCTCCTCGACGAGGGCGATCGGCCCGCCAAGGTAGGCCTCGGGCGTAACGTGCCCAACACACGCGCCCTGCGTGGCACCCGAGAAGCGGCCGTCGGTGATCAGGGCCACAGAGTTGCCCAGGCCCATGCCGATGATCGCCGAGGTCGGCATAAGCTGCTCCCTCATCCCAGGACCGCCCTTGGGGCCCTCGTAGCGGATCACGACCACGTCGCCTGGACGAATCTCACCGTGTAAGATCGCCTTCAGCGCGGTCTCTTCCTGCTCGAACACGCGCGCTGGACCGGAATGGACCCTCATCTCCAGGGCGACGGCCACGCCCTTGACCACCGCTCCGCCCGGTGCGAGGCTCCCATAGAGGATCGAGATGCCCCCCTTGGGGCTGATGGGACTTCTCACCGGATGGATGACGTCCTGGTTGGCGATCGGACAGCCTGCCACGTTGTCGGCGATTGGCCGTCCTGTGACCGTCATACAATCGGGATGGAGCAGCCCATGCCCGATCATCTCGTTCATCAGTGCCGGAATGCCACCGGCTTCATACATGTCCTGGGCATAGTAGGTACCCGCCGGCTTGAGCAGGACGAGGTGCGGGGTCTGCTCCGAGATGCAGGCAAAGCGGTCCATCGTCAGTTCGATCCCTACCTCGTGGGCAATGGCAGGCAGGTGCAAGCAGGTATTCGTCGATCCGCCGATCGCCATGTCGACTGCAATCGCGTTCTCAAAGGCGGCCATGGTCATGATCTCTCGTGGCAGGATGCCGTCTCTGTACAGTTGCATGATCTGGCGCCCTGCCTGCCGGGCCAAGGCAACCCGCGCACCGTACGTCGCCGGGATCAGCGCGCCATCGGGCAGGGCCATGCCTAGCGCCTCGGCCAGCATATTCATCGTGTTCGCCGTGCCCATCATCGCGCACGAGCCGGCACCCGGATTGGCCGCCCTCTCGAATTGGGCCATCTCCTCACGGCTCATCTCGCCCCTGACCACGGAGCCCTCCGCTTCGATCAGGTCCGTGTAGCACACCTGCCTGCCCTGGAAGCAGCCGGCCTCCATCGGCCCGCCGCTGACGACGATAGCAGGGATGTTGAGGCGTCCCGCAGCCATCAGCATCCCCGGCGTGATCTTGTCACAGTTGGTCAGGAGAACCATGGCATCCAGGGCATGTGCCGTGACCATCAGCTCGATCGAGTCTGCGATCATCTCCCGGCTGACCATGGGCATCCGCATGCCCGCGTGCCCGGTGGCCAGCCCGTCGCAGATGGCGATCGAGGGAAACTCGAACGGCGTGCCTCCCGCTTCGGCGATACCCAGCTTGATCGCCTGGCACAGCGGCTGGAGGTGAACGTGGCCGGGCACCAACTCGTTGAACGAGTTGACCACGGCCACCAACGGCTTTTTCAGGTCGCCCGGGTCCCAGCCCATCGCATAGAGCAGCGAGCGGTGGGTCGCCCGCTCGACCCCCTCGGTCATCAGCGAACTGCGGTGCGTGCCACGGCTCGTCTCTCGGTCCGACATGCTCTCTTCCTCCTGCAGCATAGCTACTCTGGCGGATAGAGTCCCGCGATCTCTTTCCCGCCGGTGAAAACATGTTCAGGCGTAGGATATGCACCTGATCGGACTTCGCTCGTGAAGGCGTCGAACCCGGAAACGATATCGGGTGCCAGTACCTTGTACTGCTTGACAAACTTGGGCACGAACTTTTCAAAGAGGCCGAGGATGTCATACGCGTTCAGGTTCTGGCCGTCCACGTGCGGCCCGGCACCACAGCCAATGGTCACCGCACCGACGGACTTGGTAATCACCTTGGCCACGCCAGCAGGAATGCATTCCAGGACCATGGCGAACGCCCCTGCCTCGTCCAGCGCCTTGGCATCGGCGATCAGTTGCTCGGCCTGCTCGGGGGTCCGCCCCTGTACCTTGAGGCCACCCAGGGCGGAAGCGCTCTGCGGCGTCAAGCCGATGTGCCCGATCACCGGGATGCCTGCCTGAACGATCTTGTGAACGTAGGGCCGCAAGTACGTCCCCCCTTCCATCTTGACACAGTCGACCCCGGCTTCCTTCACCATCCGCCCGGCACTGGACAGCGCCTGCTCCGGGCTGACCTGGTAGCTCATGAAGGGCATGTCGCCCACCACGAGCGTGTTCGGTGCGCCTCGACGGACAGCCTTGGCGTGGTAGATCACCTCCTCCAGCGTAACGGGGTTGGTGTGTTCCAGGCCCTGGATCACCATGCCCAGCGAGTCGCCGACCAGGATCAGCTCCGCTTCGGAGCGATCGACCAGCCGCGCAAAGGGATAGTCATAGACCGTGATCATGGTCACCTTGTGCCCGTGCGCCTTCAGCTCTTTGAAAGAAGGTATCGGAGTCTTACGCTTATCAGGTTCGCTCATCACAGCCCCTCCATGGAGACAAGTCGGTATGAGGATTGGGCGTTCATTGTGGCGGCGATGGTGGCCACGTTCGAATCCGGACGGTGAACAACGCCCATGCCGGACGGCGAAAAAGAGCCGGGCACCGCCGTTGGTCCAGCTACGACCTACAGGATACCACGAACGCGGTGGATGCGCAAAGCGTTTCTTCCCGATCCGGACCGTCTTGTGCTATAATACCCAAGACGTGCCCGCAGGCCCCTCCGTCTGGGGGCATACCTCTGCGGGAGTGGGCACACTTTCGGTGTCTTCGTTCGTCTTGGTTTCACCACGATAGCCAGCTCTTGGACTCGCGTTAACCGTGCCGGCATCTCCAGGGATGCACATATGGGTACGACGAAACGGAGGACCGCGATGGAGACACTGCAGAACCAGACTCTTGACGGCACATACCGGATCGATTGCCTCTTGGGCCGGGGCGGTATGGGTGCCGTCTATAGGGCCCATGACATCTCTCTCGACCGCGACGTGGCGATCAAGGTCATGCACGCCCACTTTGACGACGCGACCTTCCGCGCCCGCTTCTTGCAGGAGGCGCGCGCGATCGCCAATCTCGACCATCCCGGCATCGTCCGGGTCCATGCCTTCGGTCAGGACCTGGGCCAGCTATACATCGTCATGGATTTCATCCGCGGGCAGACGCTGAGCGCGTGGCTCAAGCACCTCGCCGAAGGGGGCAAGATCATCGCCCTCTCGGAGAGCCTGAGCATCGTCCGCCGCGTGGCACTCGCGCTGCACTATGCCCACGGTAAGGGCGTCCTGCACCGCGACATCAAGCCCTCCAACATCATGCTCAGGCCCACCGACCCGTCGCTCCAGGAGGATGCCGACCTGCCCTTCGAGCCGGTGCTGACCGACTTTGGCCTGGCCAAGCTGGCCGAGGGTGGTGTGCACACCCAAAGCGGGACGACCATGGGCACGCCGGCCTACATGTCGCCGGAGCAGTGCATGGGCTACGAGCCGGACCGGCGTTCCGATATCTATTCGCTGGGCA
>CAZLMZ010000236.1:1632-5295 GCA_964560475.1 uncultured Anaerolineae bacterium | reverse complement strand
CGTCGACAACTTACGATTCAGGAAAGGAAGCGGGGTTGAAGGTTACAACTGAACGCCAGGAGCACTGCATCGTCCATCTGACGATCTCTGTCGACGAGGAAAAGGAAACCGAGTATCTGCGCCGGTCGGCACGTACGTTGTCCAGGGAATACCGCATTCGTGGTTTTCGTCCCGGCAAGGCGCCCTACGACGTCATAGTCCAGCGACTCGGGCTCGAGACGGTGCGCGCAGAAGCGCTCGAACGGTTTGGGGACGAGGTCTTTGAGCAAGGTTTGGAGGAGAGTGGGCTCGAGCCCGTTGGGCAGGCCTCTCTCCAGGACGTGACTTGGGATCCGACGATGACCCTGCACGTGGAGGTGCCGGTCAAGCCAGAGGTCGTTCTCGACGGGTATCGCGACATTCGCGTCACGTGGGGCGTGCCAGAGGTGACGGAGGAACAGGTCAACGAGGAGCTGCTCAAGCTGCAGCAAGAGCAGTCCGAATGGCGGCCTGACGATCGTCCCGCCGAGATGGGCGACCAGGTCGTGCTGGATATCGTGGGCACCGTCGAGGACGAGATCGTGCTGGAGAACAGCAACCGCGAGCTGGTGCTCGATCCCGATTCGCCGTATCCTGTCCCAGGGTTCGCCGAGGCTATCGCCGGCATGCAGCCGGGCGAGACAAGAGAGTTCGACCTCACTTACCCTGAGGATCATTATAACGCCGAGATTGCCGGCCAAGTCGGTCATTTCAAGGTTACGCTCGACGAGATCCGCGTCGAGGTACTGCCCGAACTGGATGACGAGTTCGCCATCCTCGTCGGCGATTATGAGAGCCTGGACAAGCTCAAGGCCAGCATCCGTGAAAAGCTGGAGGAAGAGGCGCGCGAACGGGCGGAGAACGAGTACCAGGAACAGGTTTGGGAAGCGCTCATCGAGACGGCGCAGGTCGACTATCCGCTGGTCATGGTCGAGCGCGAGATCGAGTCGATGCGCGTCGAGTTCGAACAGCGGCTGCAGCAGCAGGGCATGGACTTTCAGTCCTACCTCAGCTTGTCGAATACGACCCAGGAAGCCTGGGATGCGGAGGCACGCCCGCAGGCGGAGGAGCGGTTGAAGCGCGGCTTGCTCCTGGCCGAAGTGATCGAGCAGGAGGAGCTGACCGTCGAGCCTGAGGAGATCGAAGCGGAGATCGAGCAGATGCTCGAGCCGCTAGGCGAGCGCGGTGAGCAACTGCGCGAGATGTTCAACTCGCCAAGCGGCAAGATGACGATCACGGAGCGCCTGCTGAGCCGCAAGGCCGTGGAACGCCTAGAGGCGATCGCCCGTGGCGAGGATCCGTCCAAGGGCAACCCGCCGTCCGAGGCAGCTGAAGAGGCTTCGGTCGAAGAGGCAGCGGCTGAGGAAGCGGCGGCCGAAGAGGCTGCAGCTGAAGAAGCTGCCGTCGAAGAAACCGCGACCGCAGAAGTTGAGGCCGAGGGCGCCGCACCTGAAAACGCCGCCACTGCGGAGGTCGAGACCGAAGCTGAGCCACAGACCGGTGGCCAGACATCCGAAGGGCCAGAAGCCGAGGAACCGGCCAAAGAGTCGGCCGAAGAAACGGCCGAGGCCGATGAAGGCACAGAAACAAAAGACGCAGTCGAGACGCCGGAGCAGGGGGCATAGGATGCTCGATGCGCAGGGCGAAACGAGGCCCTGCCCGATCCGTCCTTAAGGAACGGGTCAAGGCGCTGGCGTTTGGCATATTGTACTTGGAGGTTAGAACGAAATGGTACCACAGAATCTGATCCCGATGGTGATCGAGAGCACAGGGCGCGGCGAACGCGCGTACGACATCTATTCCCTGTTGCTCAAGGAACG
Organism: uncultured Anaerolineae bacterium; assembly: GCA_964560475.1. Lineage (GTDB taxonomy): Bacteria > Chloroflexota > Anaerolineae > JAFGEY01 > JAFGEY01 > BS750m-G44. Next base: position 3,457 of record CAZLMZ010000236.1, on the reverse strand, counting down.
CATCATCTTTTTGGGGACGCCGATCAACGACCAGGTGGCAAACCTGATCGTCGCACAGTTGCTCTACCTGGCCAATGAAGACCCGGAGAGGGATATCCAGTTCTACATCAACTCGCCCGGCGGGCAGATCACATCTGGATTGGCGATCTATGACACAATGCAGTTGATCTCGGCGCCGGTCACCACCACGGCGGTGGGTATGGCAGCCAGCATGGCTACTATCCTGCTGACTGGTGGGACGTCCGGGCGTCGCTATGCGCTGCCCAACGCAACCATCCACCTGCACCAGCCCCTGGGCGGCGTGCAGGGCCAGGCCACCGATATCGAGATCGAAGCCAAAGAGATCCTGCGTATGCGCGAGCTCCTGAACTCGATCTTGAAGACGCACACCGGGCTTACCGATGAGCAGATCCGCGAGTATACCGACCGCAACTTTTATATGACCGCAGAGCAAGCCGTAGAGTTGGGCATCATCGACAAGGTGCTGACAGGGCAGCCTGACGAGATGGAGGAGTAGGTAGGGGCGAATGACCCAGTCGCAAGATAGACCGCGTTGCTCATTCTGTAATCGCAGCAGCGACGAGATCAAAAAGCTGATCGCTGGCCCCCGGGGCGTGTTCATCTGCAACGAGTGCGTCGACCTGTGCAATGAGATCCTGGTCGAAGAGGAGCTCGGCGCGGAGCAGGGTAAGCCGTTCGAGCTCGAACGGCTGCCCACGCCTCGCGAGATCACCGAGCACCTCGACCAATACGTCATCGGCCAGACCTACGCCAAGCGCGTGCTCTCGGTAGCGGTGTACAACCACTACAAGCGGATCACGTCCGAGGCCAGTACCGACGACGTGGAACTGACCAAGAGCAATATCGTGCTCATCGGTCCTACCGGTTGCGGCAAGACCTTGCTCGCGCAGACGCTGGCCCGCTTTCTCGACGTGCCGTTTTCGATCTCTGATGCCACGGCCCTGACCGAGGCCGGTTACGTCGGCGAGGATGTGGAGAACATCTTGCTGCGCCTGATCCAGGCCGCTGACTATGACATCCCGCGGGCTGAAAAGGGGATCATCTATATCGACGAGATCGACAAGATAGCGCGCAAGACGGGGGGCAACCCTTCGATCTCGCGTGACGTATCGGGCGAGGGCGTGCAGCAGGCGCTGCTCAAGATCCTCGAGGGCACGGTGGCCAATGTGCCGCCGCAGGGCGGGCGCAAGCACCCCCAGCAAGAGTTCATCCAGATCGACACGACGAACATCCTGTTCATCTGCGGTGGGACCTTTGATGGCCTGGAAAAGATCGTCGGTCAGCGGACGGAATCGGGGTCACGCGTTGGCTTTATGCACGTGGACGATGCTGTACAGCACGAGCAAGAGGATATCGCGCGCTTTTTGCCAAGCGGGATCGATCTGTCGCTGCACGAGGAGCGCGAGCTGCGGCGCCTAGCGCGCGAGCTCGGTGACAAGTCGCGCCTGTTGAAGCAGATTATCCCCGATGATCTGTTGCAGTTTGGCATGATCCCCGAGTTCGTGGGGCGTGTGCCGGTTGTGGTGAGCATCGAGCCGATCGACGAAGAGATGATGATGCGCATACTGGTCGAGCCGCGCAACGCGATCACGCGCCAGTACCAGAAACTGTTCCAGATCGAGGACGTGACGCTCGAGTTCACCGAGGACGCGCTGCGTGCCGCTGCCCGGCAGGCGTTGCGCCGGAGGATCGGCGCGCGTGGGCTGCGCGCGATCATCGAGGAGCGCTTGCTCGACATCATGTACGAGATCCCCTCCCGGCAGGATATCAAGCGCTGCCAGATCACGGGTGGCGTGATCGCCGG